>JAPKDG010000076.1 GCA_028822645.1 Longimicrobiales bacterium
CTGAACTCGATGGGCATCATCCTGCCATCCTTACGGAATGGGGCAGTGTCACTGTCACCTGGTGGACCCATAAAATTAAAGGATTGCACCAAAATGATTTTATTATGGCTGCTAAAACCGACAACGCTTCCTTGAAATAAAGAAGTTCTAAAGCATGTAAGCTTGACTTCTCTCCCGCACTCTTTCCACTAGAAAAGCTACACGATCTGGATCAGTCATTCTGTCTATTCCATGGCCTAGGTTAAAAATATGGCCAGGACCGGATCCACCCTGCTTCAAAACATTATCAATCTTAGACCCAAGGTCCTTTTTTGAAGAAAATAGAGCCATGGGATCTAAATTCCCTTGCACGGCCACTTCGGATCCTAGAACCTCTCTAGCAGCTGACAGAGAGGTTCTCCAATCAATCCCCACAACATCTGCTCCACAGTCTTTCACCGTCCCCAGAAGGCTAGCTCCTTGATTCGGGAAATAAATCAATGGGATATCCAGGTGACCTAGAGATTTGATTATTCGACAAACCGATGGGTAGGCAAATGCCCTATAATCCTCAACACTCAACAGGCCTGCCCAGGAGTCGAAGATCATTAAAGCTTGAGCACCTGCCTGGGCCTGGGTTCGCAAGTATTGAATCATCACATCAGTAAGTTTTTCGAGAATTCTTAGTGACAATTCTGGTTCCGAAAAAAGGAAGCTTCTGGCCTGAGAAAACGTCTTTGAACCTTGACCTTCGACTAGATAGGTAAACAGTGTGAATGGCGCTCCCGCAAAGCCTATTAGAGGAATAGTGGAGGGGAGTTCTTGTCGAATGATCTTTATTGTTTCGGCAACGAATGGAACATTTTCGTCTGCGTCAGGGACTCTCAATGCATCAATCTGTGATGCTGTTCTGATTGGTTCTGATACTATTGGTCCAGGATTAAACTCCATGCCTACTCCCATACCCTCTACTGGAGTCATGATATCACTGAACAGTATAGCTGCATCAAGGTCAAAACGTCGGATTGGCTGCAAGGTCACTTCTGCTGCCAGGTCTGGAGTCTTCGTAAGCGTAAGAAAATCAACCTGGGAACGAATTTTCCGATACTCTGGAAGGTACCGCCCAGCTTGTCGCATTATCCAAACTGGAGTGCGACTGGTGGGCTTACAATAACACGCTGAGATGAAGAGAGGTTCAGCTTCTAAGTTCGATGATCTAGTCAATTTCCAGAGCTTCCCTGCAGTTTTCGAGCAATTTCTTTGGCAAAATAAGTTATAATCAGATCAGCTCCAGCTCGCTTGATAGCCAATAGACTCTCTGTCATGACCGCCTCTTGATCTAACCAACCATTTTGTCCTGCTGCCTTAATCATAGAATACTCACCCGACACCTGATATGCAGCGGTAGGAACTCCGAAGTTCTCTTTGACTCGCGATACAACATCCAAATAGGATCCTGCTGGTTTAACGATTATGATATCAGCCCCTTCTGTTATGTCTTGAGCTACTTCCCGAACCGCTTCATCAATATTAGAAGGGTCCATCTGATAGCCCTTTCGGTCCCCAGCAGAGGGACATGAGTTGGCAATATCCCGGAACGGCCCGTAATAGGAAGAACAATACTTGGCCGCATAAGAAATTATCGGGACTAAGGAATGGCCATTATCATCTAGCATCTTACGAATTGTCCCTACCCTTCCATCCATCATATCACTAGGAGCTACTGCATCAACACCAGCATCTGCATAAGCCACGGCCATTTCACTGAGTAGCGGCAGTGTAGCATCATTATCAACATCACCATTCGTTCCCAATACACCACAATGTCCATGACTAGTGTATTCGCAAAGACAAACATCAGCCCAAATCAAAAGATCGGGGCACACTTCCTTAATGGCTCTTATTGCCTGCGGAATGATCCCTTCAGGATCATATCCTGGAGACCCTTTTTCATCTTTCTTACTCTCTTCAGGTACTCCAAAAAGCAAGACGGCTGGGATGCCAAGCTCTTCCACCTCTCTAGCCTCTTCCACCGCCTGATCAATTGAAAGCTGATAGATGCCTGGCATACTCTCTATAGAATTCCTGACTCCTTTTCCTTCCGTAACGAACATGGGAAAAACAAAGTCATCTGTAGACAACCTATGCTCTCTCAAAGCACGTCGCCAAGTCTCATTCTGCCTCAACCTGCGATGACGATAGCCCGGAAATTCCATTGTAATACCTTTTGTCAGCGTTGAGATTCCTCAGTCATCTCCACTAGGAAGACCCGCACTCAAGAATCGCTTGTCCACAATTTATCTATTAAAATACATATGGAGTTGTCCTCCCACCAAGTCCCAGTCTCCTCTCCACAGATAAGACTCTAGCTATTTTCACTTCGTAGCGACTAGACTTAACGAGCAAGTTCAGCGGAGCTTTCCTTCTTCAGCCATCTGGATGACATACTCGGCTATCTGTTGATGAGTGGCAAACCAAATATTTTCATCTTTGTCTTTGATGTAGTCGATCAATTCTTTAAGCACCAAGATTCTAGATCGATGACCGATAACGTGTGGGTGCATTGTCAGCAAGAACATAGTCCCTTCTTCATATGCTACGTCAAATTCATCTTTGAAGACTTGTAGCACCTCTCTGGGAGAGCTGTAGCTATTACCCCTCGGGTTCAGCAATGGTGCATCATCAAGAATCCATTCTACAGGAAGCTCGACTAAGCCGCTTGGTTCGCCTCCTGCCAATAGTTCGTAGGGTCTATCATCAGCCATCAAAGACGAATCGTATAGGAACCCTAAATCTTGAATGATTTTCAGAGTATTTTGGCTAAAATTCCAGGATGGAGCCCTATATCCCACGGGCCGAGAACCTGTCATGGCTTCCATGTAATCCACCGCTTGGACGACTAGCCGCCTCTCCACGTCCTCTGGCAGTTGATTGTTACTTTCATGTATCCACCCATGAATACCAAACTCGTGGATTCCATGAGATTTGATAGCTTCTACCATTCCTGGATTCAGCATCATGCTGACCGAAGGAATAAAAAATGAAGCTGGAATCCCATCCGATGCAAGAACGTCCAACACGCGGGCCAAAGCTACCCTGCCACCGTATTCTCCCTGCGATAAAGCGCCAACCGAAGTGTCTCCATTCCTTAAAGAGATGGTTTCGTTGTCGACATCAAATGAAAAAGACACAGCCACCTTACCTCCTTCAGGCCAAACCATTGGCTGAAGAGAGCGACCAGCTCTAGCAGTGTTGACAGCTTCCCTGATTTCCTGTTCAGACCAATCATATGCAGGAAGTCCATCCTCTGACCATCCTGAAGTCGTTCCTTCATTCTCCGTTGTTGGGTTGAACTGTGTACAGCCAAAGAGCAATCCTAAGGCCACCACGGAGCAAACTCTTCTGAACGTTTTTACCTGTGTCATTTATCACTCTCCAGCAATGTCTTTAATTATAAAAGCAGTCTCCAGAATTACCTCTATCAGAGTTTTACATTCTCTGGAGGTCCCTTCACAACAGAGATCACCTTAGAAAAATCTACAATCACTTCACGAGTACAATTCAATTCTAGGTCCCTTAGACAATCATCACAATCAGGTTGCTCGAAAGTATTACCTTATAGACACACGATGGGTTGCTATCTAGGTGAATTGCCCCTCTCTCTGAAAAAACAAAGAAATGTATAAAACATCTACAAACTACTTTAAAAAACTGAGTTGGGCCTTGGCATTTCTTATACTGGCTTACACTGGATCTCGAATCTTCCACAGCGTTCAACGCCAAACCTACCTCGCCACCCTAGAAAATGCCCTGGCTTCATTAGCAGTTGAGCAGGAGATCTATTTTTCCACCCATTTTACTTATACATCGGAGTTGGTAGATCTGCATATTAATGACGCAGGACCTCTCATTTTTTCTCTAGTAGTTAATTCGCAAGGATGGTCAGGGATTGTTCGACACGAAAACCTCTCCAGCGAGGATGGATGTGTAACCTATTTCGGAACAGGTAAAATATTTCCCCTTGGAACAACTGCTCCACAATTTCCAGGTGACATAGCATGCACCCCTTAGAGCAAGTGTCTGACCTTCCATACTGAAGGTTCAGGAAAAGCTCGCCCCTGGGTGTCCCAGGGGCCAACCCTCCAGAAAAAGCACTCGCCGACTTATTGTTAGGTAACCGACTTAGGTCTCTCCCATTCCTTGAACCATTTACGTAAATAAAGCTGCGTCCTCAAAAAATTGGAAGGAGTCGAGCTAGTTCCGTGCCATTCATTTTTGAATCGAACCATTAGTGTCGGCACTTTGAGAACCCTCAGGGCTTGATAATATTCTTCCGTCTGAGGCATTGGAGTTCTAAGGTCACCTTCCCCAGTCATCAGCATCGTCGGAGTAGTGACATTGCCAACATACATCAATGGCGAACGACGGAGATGTTCACTCGGATCATCCCAAGGATACTCGGCAAAATTTCTATACCACGACGCACCATCTGTAGTCCCAACAAAGGACAACCAATTAGTCACTGGACAATTGGCCGAAGCCGCAGCAAATCTGTCAGTGTGTCCCACAACCCACGATGTGAGAACTCCCCCTCCAGAGCAGCCATAGACGAACATATTATCTTCATCCACATAGCCACGACTAATCACTTCATCAACTCCAGCCATCAAATCGTCAAAATCTTTGTCTGGATAGGCATTCTTTATAGCGTTACCGAAGGTACTACCATATCCAGAACTTCCTCGTGGATTGGTATATAGTATGACGTAACCGTTAGCGGCGTGCTCTTGCCATCCAAAGTTGAACCCAACGTTATACATCCCATGAGGTCCCCCATGTATGGAAAGCATCAGTGGGTATTCGCGAGATTCGTCAAAATTCGGTGGCTTTAGAATCCACCCTTGTATATCGAAATTATCAACGGATTTATACCAGATTTCTTCGACATCACCCAAGATAACGTCGCTCAAAATATCGTCATTAACACTAGTGAGTTGATGGATGGGGGCGTCACTTTCTGTCCCAAATAAAACTACATCCCCCGGTTGGTGGTAACTACTCAAGATCCCAACGGCTACACCGTGGTTGTCAATTGACGCCATAGAC
>JAPKDG010000077.1 GCA_028822645.1 Longimicrobiales bacterium
TCCGAAACCCCAAGGATTACAAGCTTCCAAAGCAGGAAGGATAGATTCAACACCCAAGCCATAACCGTCCGCTTTCACCATAGGTATGATAGAACAGTCCCCCCCTACTTCTTCACGAATGGACAGAACGTTACTACGAAGAGAATCTGAGCTCACCTCAACCCAAGACCGTGTACACAGATTATTTTTCATAACAATTGAATATACCCTAACTCCCTATATATCAATAACTTATCTTATAATATATCTTTGCAAGTTATTGAGTAGACACTACATTCAGCCATAACCGTACCATCAAGGTGCTTCATACAGACAACCCACTAACAAGCCTACCAACGGTTCCCAATATCCCATATGACTCTTAAAAATACTGCCAATCGGATCACCAACAACCCCCTTTAAAATAAAATGGATAGGGGCAAGCAAAGACCAGATTGACACATACTTCCTGAGCTAAACACACTGTGATATGAAGGACAGCTTACAACACACATCATGAATGGCACTCAGATAACCATGGGGCCGGCAACTACAAGCCCGGCATTCTTCCTCTCTTATTTGAGTGCCAGTCCATTCTACGAGATTTATATAAACGGTGTGTTGCAATTTAGATCAGTGCCGTACGTTGAATCATCACTTCTACTAGGGAGTAAGGCATGGACTTTCTTGGGTCAAATCTATTCACAAACATTTTGTTATTGGTAATAGTAGTTGATCTCTATTTTGAGTCCAAGACAACGCACAAGCTTCTTCGGTATCCTCCGTTCTGAATGCTACCCTCTTACACACCCCGTGAGGGTGAAAGATAAAGCCCTGTAGAGCTTTCCATGACAAACTGCAGGAAACCCCCTTTAAGCCGTAACCGTTAAGAATCTTCCGCAGTATTTTAAAGGCCGAATCTTTACCAGAGAAAGAACCTATTCAGAAGGACAACGATGCGGCCTTTTCTACAGCTATCGTTAGGAGTCTAGCGTATTTTTCTCCAGTGATCTGGTCCGTCTTGACTCAGCGTCTGTATCCTCTCTCTACCGCAGAAGCTAGTGAGTCCCACTTATATACGCGTTGAATACGACGACGAATCTCTTGGAGTACTGTCGAACCCTGATCCGCATTAGTCATGATGACAAGACCGTAGCCCTTCACCTTGTGGGCAAGTACCAGAGCCCTGAACCCCCAATTGCTTCCGCCATGCTCGAAATACCAGCCTTCCCCATACTTGTTGACTGAAAAACCGACTGCGTAGGGACCCACCCCGACTGGATTCAACATCTCTTGAACCATGGATTGAGAAAGCACACGATTTGATTGTCCGCGGGCAGAGAGTTGCACTTCGATCATAAAACGAGCCAGGTCAGTGGGAGTCGTCCAAAGGCCTGCGGCTGCATGCTCAGGATATACATGCCATTTTGGACCGCGGGACTTTCCGTCGGAATCATGACCTCGAGCAGCATTTTTATCATGTTCCAAAGAGATGGGCTGGACATACGAACTACGTGTCATACCAAGGGCGTCGAGAACTTTTCCTTGCATCAAATTAACGAAGGGACGTCTATAGGCATCGGAGAGAGCGAGTTCCATGACAGTGACGCCACCGCCCGAATACTCGTAGAATGTCATCGGTTCGCGTTCCATGAACACGTCACCAACGTTGGAAAGTTCATCACCGTCTAAGATTTGTACGGTCGTTGGAAGCGCTTGCTTTGGATCATAGCCTGGAAAGCCAAAGCCGTCTCCAAGACCCGACGTGTGACTGGTGAGAGTGCGTGGCGTCACGGGTCGGGTTCGAGTGAATTCTTTACCGTCGAGAGTCCATGACTGAAGGATGTCGTTGATATCGTCGTCTAGGCTAAACAAACCATCTTGGACTGCTCTGAGCACTCCCATCGCTGCAACTGGTTTACTTATAGAGGCTGCCTGAAACATCGTTTCAGTGTTGACCAGTTGACTTGTCTCTACATCAGCTACGCCATAGGCTTTGGCCCAATGGACCTTGAAATCGCGAATTACTGCAACAGAGACACCGGGAACTCCAAACTCTTGCATTAGTTCAGAGATCGTGAGCCTTCCGAGTTCATCTTCACCGAGTTCGGCCTGAGTTTGCTCCATGAGGGCTTGTGCGGAGATCACTGAGACCTGTGCTTCCAGACGAGTTTCTGGACACAACAGTAATCCCAATCCGATACAGGCTAAGAGGCTTAGCCGACCCAGTCGTCCGATAACTCGGAAGTCTTTCATAGCATATCCCACCATATGTTAGGATCCCCAACCTTATATTTTCTAATCAAACATTTTACTCCCAAGACTTAACTCTTGTTACGATCAGATCTAGTACTGACCAGCACACACTTCATCCAGACATCCCACAACTGCTGTACCGCCCTCAGGGAATAACCACGCAAATGATGTTCCCCAAGGGCGGTGGAAGCGGACCCCGTCGGGTCTACTCCATTAATGTCAACTAAAACTATGGCCAAAGAAGCTCGATGTAAAAGCCCTCGTAAATAAAATAATGGAGGCCAGTATAAACTAGATCAACCCACCTTATTGAGTCCTAGTATCAGCTACAACGTGCGCTACTATCGTCTTGTCTATCTGTTCGCTGGCGCTCTTGATAGGCTGTCCATCCTGTAATTTGACATTTGATCAACATGCCTGGACATGGCGACCATCCGTCGATTGTTTTCTTGCCATTCAGCTAGTATCGATTCTCGAGCCGCCCTATGAGCCGTAGTTTTTCTCCCCTGATCTTCCATATCCTCAGCGCTACTCCTTAACATATAGACAGGTGCCATAGTACCTAATCCTCCCCTGAACACTCTCATCATCAGGTCATTTATCCCGACGCTGTGGCTTAACTCATTCATTCGTTCAATGGCATTTTCAAAATCTTGCTGCTCTCCTTGGTTTACATAGTAAACTCTTACAGAATGGTATGGATTGCCTGAAACAGTCTGATAATCCCAGTCATCTGGCATATAGTTAAGACTACCCAATTCCGCCCAAACACTAGTTTGCCTGCCTTTCCACGCAGCTCCAAACAATGCTTGTTCCGATGTACCAAATGCATTGGCCGATGCTACCCTGTCTTGCTGGAGCTCGAGCACACCCTCCATCCCTGCTCCTGGAACAGCCGCCAATCGGTACATCACGCTCGGACTTTCGTAGTAGATTCCCCAAGCACTAGCCGGATTAGATTTACCTTCATATCTATCTTGTAACATCATGAAGTATTCGCGAAATACCGAGGCACCAGTACCCGCCGCATCAGCGCCCACATATTTATCCATGACAACCATGTTTGTTGGTTCGGCTAGCTGAGCCTGTGCATCCGATCCCAGGAAGAAGACTAAGCCGAGCATGATAGAAATAATTCGATTTAACATATTTGTTCTCCTTGAAATGACATTTTCTTGACATTGCGTCAGTACAACCGGAAGAGGTCGATAGGAAGTTGGGTTTCATTCCTTCCTCCTGGAAATTCTTTATGAAATATAGATTGATACTTACGATACAACACACATTATATACGTTGGTAACGATACACACTAGATATATGTACGTTCTTGCAGAATCTACTCTCTTTGCCAGCGTTGGCTCTCGGATGGGATACACTCTCCTGTTTTAGTAATCGTATCTGGGATCGTTTATTGGACATAAGCTTGACAGTATCCAAGATTTACAAGATAATGTTCTAGATTACCTATACATTGCCTAGACATATGTGGTCTATACGAGCCAAAAATATGATCTAATGGAGAATTTTCGATGCAAAAATATACTGGATTGATCGCTCTGTTTTTAGTTCTCCTAACAAGTTGTAGGGGCGAGAGTGTTTCTCCAACAGCACCACCTTCACCTAATGCTACAATGAAGGTAGTTGTGGATTTTACTGAGGGCGACCGTGCCTCTTGGTGGATCGCCAATGACGACGTTATGGGTGGTCGGTCCACCAGCAAGATTTCGCTGACTGACGAGAAGACAGCACTTTTCACGGGGTTTGTTTCTTTGGAGAACAACGGAGGTTTCGCATCCGCCCGCGCGGCATTTCAGTCTTTGGACCTCTCCGCCTACGAGGGTATTACCCTCAAGGTAAAGGGAGATGGACGCCGATATCAGTTGCGTTTTAGCCAGGACGGGGTATTTGCTGGCGTGGCGTACGGGATGGAGTTCAAAACGACTGCGGGAGAGTGGACCGAGATCGATCTGCCTTTCGAGACATTTCAAGCAACCTTCCGAGGCTATGTACCCAGGGGGATTGGGCCACTCGACTTAACCCGCATTCGGCAAATGGCTATTCTCATCGGTGATAAGAAAGAGGGGAAATTTACGTTGGAGATAGACTGGGTTAAAGCTTATCAGACATCCAAATGATGGCTCCATCGAATCCGGCACGTGGGCACAGCAATACGACTAGCGAGACAATGTACCACTGGTATGAACCCATTTTGAAGGAAACGCCGTGGATAAATTAGCCACGTGGGTCGTATTTTATCTTTGCACAGTAGTAGCAACTAGTGCAGGCTTCGTATTCCCACTTGGTGATACCGATCCATGGTTTGCCGCATTAAAAGATCCGTGGTTTGCTCCGCCTAGTTGGCTGTTTGGTCCTGTTTGGACGATTTTGTACCTGCTGATTGCAACCAGTGCATACAAGCTGATGTATGCAAGTGATCCCGGACAAAAACCACTTGCCATCTCTCTGTGGAGTTTGCAATTGGTCCTAAACGTGATCTGGACACCTATCTTTAGTGGTGCGCAAAATCTAGAAGTAGCATTTTACTATATCATCGCTCTCTGGTTTAGTATTATCGCTTACATTGCAGCAAGTTCCCGCGTCAGTGCTGTAGCAGCAGCCTTGGTGATCCCATACTCTATGTGGGTTACGTTCGCAGCGATCTTGAACTACAACTACTGGCGACTAAATTCATGAGATAAAGCAGGACGAAACGCTACTGCCCCATTTCTCTAAATCCTTCAAGGTCATTGCCTAAACAGTAGCTAACTCGAATCCTACCAGTGGCGATCTCCGACATCTTGCCCATTTCAGTGATTGTACCTGGAATCATACAAACAGTATTTTGCA
>JAPKDG010000007.1 GCA_028822645.1 Longimicrobiales bacterium
ATCCGAAGATAATGTAATTCAGAATTATTTAAAAACAAATAGAAGTTTATTCTTTGTGTGAGCATCACCTTTTACCTTTCTTCGGCAAAGTCCATATAGGGTACGTTCCAAAAGGAAAGATTGTGGGGTTGTCTAAGATGGCACGTGTAGTAGAAGTTTTTGCTCGCAGGTTACAGGTCCAAGAACGCTTGACGGAACAAATAGCGCAAGCAATATGGGAAGCAATTGAACCTGAAGGTGTTGGAGTGGTAATCGAAGCACAACACCTTTGCATGATGATGAGGGGAGTTCAGAAACAGAATTCAAAAACGGTCACTTCGGCGATGCGGGGGACTTATCTCGAGGATCCGATGACTCGGGGAGAATTCCTAAAGCTGTGTGGGACTGACTATAGCAGTATGTCACCTTAGAGAATGACTGGCTTACTGGAAGGAAAATCAGGATTGATCGTGGGTGGAAGCGGGGATATGGGGAAGGCAATAGCTAAGAATTTGTCTGAGCAGGGCCTGCGTGTGCACCTAACTTCACGATCAAAGGATAAAGTCGATTTCCTAGCGGGTCAGATCGGTGGGCATGGACACATTTTGGATTTAGAAAATTCTAGTAATCTAGAGGAATCCCTAGAGGAACTAATGGAATCGGTTGGAGAAATTCCAGACATCTTAGTGAATGCAGCAGGGGTATTCACACTTGATCTGATCTCTAATACTACACTGAATATATTTAGGCAAAGCTTGAAAGTTAATCTAGAAGGTCCATTTGCTGTGATTAGGTGCTTCCTGCCAGAGATGGTTGCTAGGGGGTCCGGTGTAATAGTGAATGTAGGATCAGTAGCAGGTCGAGTGGCCTATCCCGAGAATGTCTCGTACTCGTCAGCAAAGTATGGCCTGAGAGGCCTGCATGAAGTTTTAGTAGAAGAAATCAGGAAAACAGGGGTAAAGGCCTGTTTGTTAGAACCGTCGGCAACAAGTACTAAAATGTGGGATTCTATTAACCCAGATGATAATGAAAATCTTCCTAGTCGCTGTGAAATGCTTGACCCTTACGATGTCGCTCATGCAGTTGTTTTTTTGTGTACTCGTCCTGCCAACGTCCACATTCCTATCCTTGCCATAGAGTCCTGTTGAAACTTTAGGAGCCGTCTTTGCATCTTTTACTTGTAGATCAAATGACATGTCCACGATGTGGTCCAGAGTTTAGTCTTATATTGGTCGCTGACAAGATCCAAGTCAGAAGAGTTTTGGAGGGGTTCTTGGGTTGCCCTAATTGCAGAGAAAAATTTCCGATTATAGATGGTTATGGAGATCTACGTCCTTCGACTTGCGGAGGCATAAGAAAGGCATCTCATAGGGCAACAGGAAAATTACCAGAAGCATTGGAAATGGCTGCACTTCTTGGATTAACCGGAGGTGATGGTAACGTGGGATTAATCGGAGATCTGTCTGATCGAATCAAAGATTTGATTGAAATAACAACCAATTTTGAATTTGTGGGAATCCGTCATGAAATACTCCAAGAACAAGGATGTTCTGAAGAAACAGAGAGAGAGAATAGGCTGGTAGTTGGTCAAAAATTGCCGTTTCGCAATAGATGTTTTCGAGGTCTAGCTGTTTTAGGAAACCCTGGCGTGGACTGGATGCTCGAAATCGCCAGGACAGTTGATCGTGATGGAAGGGTAGTGGTTTGGGGTGGCACCAACCAATTAATTGGTGTTTTGGAGAATGAAGGATTGGAGATCCTAATGAAGCAGAAAGATGTTGTGATCTTCGGTCTGAGCTAGAAGGGTTACATCATCTAATCGTTGCGTCCTATTTAAGCGCATTTTACCTTGAATCTTAATTAAAGTGATTGTTAGGTTCAGTATTTTTGGAACAAGAGTATTTTTCTTAAGAGAGTGTTTCTGAATGGCTTGGTGGCAGCGTTTATTTAATAATTCCAGAGAGAAGGATCGGACTCCGTATTATGAGGAGGGCCTTGCACTTGTAGGAGAGGAGAAACCCCACGAGGCCTTGACCTCATTTCGGTTGGCTCTAAAACAATCTCCCGGCGATGAAGTTGTGTTGCAACAGATAGCTATGGTTTACACTAAGATTGGCATGACAGACGAAGCTATAAAGACTTATAGACATGTGGTCAAAAAGCACCCACAAGTAGCGGGTGCCCACTACGGGCTAGCCTTCCTATTGGTTCGCACTGGAAAAGATGTGGAAGCTATCCCACACCTCCGTATGTTTCTAGAGAATGCTCCAGTTGGACAAGCAGCAGCAGAGCATGTTTCTCATGCTCGTGAAACTCTTGCCCAGCTTACGGGTGAAGAAGACCATCGAGGAGTTCCTTCTCAGTCTGGGGCGATTCAAGATGAGCTCTTTTAAAGGTTCCTCATTAAAGTGGACTGGAGCCGGGAATTGTTTCCAGGGCCAAGTGGGGCTGGGTCCTACTACAACTCTAGATGGAGATCGTGGAGAAGGACCGTCCCCTATGGACTCAGTCCTTTTAGGTCTCATGGGTTGCATGGGAATCGATGTCTTGATGGTTCTCCAAAAATCCCGTGTTCTTTTTGGTGGCCTTGAAATTCTTGCTGATGCTGAAAGGGCCCCCGAGGCTCCACGATTCTTCAAGAGGGTAAATCTCACGTTCGTAGTTGGGGGGATATTAGAGAAGGATAGCCCCAAGTTAGGACGTGCAGTTGAGCTCTCTGTCGACAAATATTGTAGTGTCCTCCATTCATTAAGGCCCGATATGGAATTGACTACTAATATTAAGATTTCTTAGCTAGAGTGGCAGAGGATCTCCGAGAGCAAGAGCTTCAGGGCCTGAGATTTGTTACTCTGGGTCAGATGTTTTTGTCGGTTACCGATCGGTCTGGAGACAAAGTGGCTTACCGTCATTTTAGGGGGTCTAGCGATTCTTTAATTGATGTAAAATATGCGGATGTATACCAACTAGTTGTGGCTGCATCCAGGGGTTTGAATCAATCAGGAATCAGGGCGGGTGATAGGGTGGCATTATTCTCAGACGATTGCCTTGAATGGGTAGTGTCTGATTTTGCATGCATCTGCTCTGCAGTCGTAAATGTTCCGATATACCCGACTCTTGCTACTGATCAGATATCTTTCATACTCAGGAATTCTGGGTCCAGGTTGATCTTCGTTTCAAATGAAGATCAAGCGAAAAGAGCTTTGGATGCATGCAGTCAGCTTGAAACTCAAATCCCTATTATCATGTATGACCCAAATCAAAACTGTCCGACTGGAGTCATTCGTTGGGCAGTATTTTTGGAAGAAGGGGAAAGTCGAGCCCTGTCAGAGGAACAGTTTAGAGATGAAGTTTTGTGCCTGAAATCTTCAGATGTAGTGACAATTATCTACACCTCAGGGACAACTGGTGACCCAAAAGGTGTGATGCTCACCCATCGAAATTTGTGCAGTAACGTAGAAGCGGTCGGAAAGATTGTGCCGATCCTTCCTGACGACAGCACTATAATTTTCTTACCATTGTGTCACGTGTTACAAAGGACTGCTAACTATCTTTATTTTGCCACTGGATTAAATGCATCCTTTGTTCATTCCGTTGATACAGTTGCTGAAGATATAAAAATTATCCGGCCATCTATTGTCCCTTCGGTGCCCAGGCTATATGAAAAAATCTATGCCAACGTTACAGGGAAAAGTCGCATAAAAAAAATTATAGCCGATTGGTCAAAAAGGGTGGCACGTAGGTGGACAAATGAAACTCTGGCTAACGGATCACCAGGGGGATTTCTAAAACTCAGCCACTTTATTGCAGATGCTTTAGTGTTCAAAAAGATCAGGAAAGGATTGGGTGGTAGAATTCGCTATTTTTTGAGTGGTGGCGCTCCACTTTCTCCAGAAATTAATAGGTTTTTTTTCGCAGCTGGCTTGCCAATCCTGGAAGGTTATGGTTTAACTGAAACCAGTCCTGTGACCCACATAAATTCATTTCAAGATTTCAAGGTTGGCACTGTAGGTAAGCCGGTTTTTGGGACCGAAGCACAAATAGCCAAAGACGGTGAAATTTTAATTCGGGGCCCACAGGTGATGAAGGGTTATTATGGCTTGCCTGAGCTGACACAAGAGGTAATCGACATCGATGGATGGTTTCATACTGGAGATGTGGGAGAGATTGATGATGAAGGTTACCTGAAAATAACCGACAGAATCAAAGATTTGATAGTGACAGCTGGGGGTAAAAATATTGCACCTCAACCGATAGAAAACCGACTGATTTCTCAAGACTATCTAGATCAGGTAGTCATGATTGGTGACAGTAGGCCCTTTTGCTCGTTATTGGTAGTGCCAGATTTTTCTCGATTGGAGGAATGGGCCAAGGAAAACGGCAAGGAATTTTCGTCTAGGCTCGATGTGATTAGTGATAAAGATGTCCATAGTTTAGTTGAGGAGCAGGTTCGGCTACCTCTTGAAGGTATTTTCTCCTCATATGAAATTCCTAAAAAAATCGGCTTATTGACCGCTTCATTCACTATTGAAACTGGAACCCTGACTCCGACTCAGAAAATCAGAAGGAAAATGGTAGAGGCTCGCTGCGCTGAGTTAGTAGAAGCTTTTTATGCTTCGGAAAATAGGGATAAAATGGTTATTGTGGAGCCTAAATAAAGAAAAAATCAACAGATAGCGATCAGCTCTGTGGCCTGGGCCAACTTCCCTCAACCAGATAGCTGATCCATGGCATAAGATCCTTTGTAATACCTGCGCCCATTAATGTGTGTTCGCACCTCGAATCATTGGTGTTATCAACAGTAGTACTGCTAATCCATGGTGATGGCGGTTTTTATGCTTCGGTTTTTGCAGTAGTTTATAAGACGAATTCATGAGCCAGAACGTCAATTTCCTCTATATGGACAACGACTTGTTATGAGGAAAAATTTAGAGTTTGTGTAAATTTTTAGTTGAACAGTTTAGTCAGAGATCCCATATTAGATGGGTGAATAAATTTGAAACCTTAAAAAGCAGAAAAAATGTTTATTCTTCCAGGCGGGTACGTATTTACTCATGTGGTTTTCTGGTCAGTCGTGGGGCTCGTTGCTCTTGGGACTAATGCTGTGGCAATAATCTTGGTGACGGGGTTAGGATTGCTATTGTTTGAGTCTGTGAAAAAGGCCTAAAGTAATCTATAACATCAATTCGTCATGACTGTATTTATTTATTCGCTACTTGGCATAGCTATGGTCCTATTCGGTTTTTATCTGGGCCGTGGAACCTACAGTCAAAGCATAGAGGAAGTAGAAGCACGACTCGGAAAAGGAAATCCGAGGCGCGCGAAACGTCACTTCATGTGGTTGAATTATATGAAAGCAGAAGATACAGCTTCGAAGAGACGCCGCCGCCATGAACCTATGAGAAGAGTGATACCACGGGATAGGGAAGGGGATTCTTAGTAAAGATCTGGTATTAGTTCACAGATTTATTCGGGGTTATGCTAAATCATGGTCTGATTGAGGTTCGGAAACGTTGTTATTTCTCGATGATGTGTTTCTGGCCAGAATAATGCTATTCTCCTCTAGATATATGATTTTATGGAGTAGTGCTATCAACGAAAAATACAGGGAACATCTCGAGAGGCAGAGGAGAAGATATTCAAGGCCCCGTGACGTTTGGTCTAAGGTAGAAAGGCACGCCTTTGGTCGCGATGTTGGATTAAATGGATATACGAGCCCCTCTGAGGCAAAGGATTTGGTGGAATTTGTTGGAGTACCTGGGCCTGTGTTGGATTTGGGCAGTGGAGGAGGCTGGCCAGGCAAGGAGATTCTAATCAAATCAGAACAGAGACTAGTGGTGGCGATGGATATAGTGCTAGATGGGCTGCAAGAATCTCAGCGAGGAATGGCTGACACAGGTGATGAAGAAAGGTTCCGTTGTGTAGTTGGTGATGGACAATCTTTGCCGTTTGCAGCAGAAAGTTTTGGATTGGTTTTGCACGCGGACGCTCTTTGTTGAATTCCCGATAAGCTCTCCGTGATGGGAGCAAGTCATACAGTGCTAAAAGGGGGAGGAATTTTAGCTGGATATTCCATACATGTGCGTCCAACTTTGTCCTCCAGAGAATCGATTAATGCGCGAGAATTGGGGCCTTCCTTTGTTGGCGGTCTTGAAGACCCTGGATATTTGGCGAAGACGGCTGGCTTTGTAGACACAAGAGTCATGGATGTAACGCCCCACTTTAGAGAAACTTGTATAGCGTGGATTGAAGCCATGGAATTCTTCGAGGAAGAACTCAGGGCTGAATTGGATCAGTCGGACTACCGAGATGAACTGAGGAATAAAAAAGACATGCTTTGTGGTATCGACAAAGGCCTTTTGATGCGTTCGTTGATTGTTTGTAAAAAAGAAGGATAGAGGCAACATCTAGTAGTTAAGGGATATTTTGCCACAGTGTCCCTTGTTGATTTTACATTCTTACGCCTTCCCTCATCATCCAAATAGGCAGGTTGGCATGGAACCTGCAGTTAAGTAAATCCAGGATGACCAATCATCTTGGATCATACAGGAGCAGGAAATTGAAAAACCAACTTCGATACAACCCAGATCTATCTGGTGTGACAGTCGGCGAACAAAGAAAAATGTTGCATACACTGGAAGATAAAACCATCGTACAGCTGTTTTTGGATGGACATGAGCACGCTTTTGAAGAATTGGTCAATCGTTATAATGTTCGTTTGCTTAATTTTGTCTATAGAACGGTTGGAGACTTAGAAAGAGGTCAAGATTTAGTCCAGGAAACATTTGTAAGGGTGTACCGCCACGCACATCGATTTGACCAGACCAAGAAATTTTCGACGTGGATTTATACTATCGCGGGAAATTTGGCCAAGAACGAGCTAAGAAATAGATCGAGAAGCCCTCTTGTCTTTTTCCAGACCATAAAGAAGAATTGGGAAGCAGATCACCGGCCGCTGGAATGGGAAGATGCAAGTTTCAGGCCTGACGATCTTTATAGGAAGAGACATCTAAAGGTTTTGGTAGAAAAGGCTGTCAATGAACTACCCGAAAATCACAGGATCGTTTTTGTGCTCCGTGAACTTGAGGGCAAGAGTTATGAGGATATAGCTGAAATTACTGGCTGTAGGTTAGGCACTGTTAAGAGTCGGCTAAACAGGGCAAGAAACAAGTTTGCTGGTATAATAGCTCCTCTTCTCAGTTAGCAGCGTCACCTATTTGAGGGATTGTGGTACCAATAAGAAGAATTAACTTAAATACTGATAGTACTTGGTTTGTCTATAGATGGTAGGGAGTTTGAGCGATTGGCACAATTTCAGGAAGAGCCCAATTGACCATATGAGGAACTCCAGGCCATTTTTCTAGTAGAATCAAACTTAACAAGGTAATTTTATAGAATAAATTCTAGAAAGGAGTCCGATTTTTATGAAGTGCTCGGAGTTCTTAGAAAAATTTTCGGAGTTTCAAGACGCCCAGAAGGACTCTCCGAAAAAGAAGGAAGGTGAAAAGCACCTCTTAGTGTGTGAGAAGTGTACCCACTACACCGCTGTTGTTTCCATGGGAGTTGGTATCTTACAGGAGATACCTCCTGCAGGACTCTCCGAAAGTTTCTGGGCTAGTTTGGAGCATCGTATTTTCCATATTAGAGATGAGAAAATACTGGGCGGCACCCACCTGACACTACTGGCCAGATCTTGTGTAACTGTATGCGCATTGCTGTCCTTCATAGTCCTCCTGAAAAATTCGGCTGTTTTCAGCAATATTGGTCGGGATGTAGATCTGCCTGCCATAGTCGTGTCTAGCCCTCCTCCTGGACAGCAGCTTATAATCCCAAGGTCCTCACCCGATATTTTTGAACAACCCTCTAGTTCTAAATTTGTCTATTGGTTCTGGTCGGATATTAATGGCTTGATGTACGAATACTCTACTATGGGTGAACGGTATCGGGCATCTTCTGTGCTGCGTCAGGCGGACCTTGTTGAGTATAAATAAGATCATTTTTACTGGTAGATTAAGACCATGAGTGTCATTTCTGATTTTATAGATAGCCATGGTTTAGGGGGGATTTATTTATTACACGGAGAAGATGAATTCCGGAAGGAAGAAGCTGTAAAAGAACTAATAAATTTCCATCTAGATCAGGAAGCTAGAGATTTCAATCTGGATGTAATCAGAGCTTCTAAGGTTGGCCTTGAGCACCTGGCCCGTACTGTGTCCACCCCACCCATGTTATCTGAGTGGCGAGTGGTAGTGATTCAGGGAGTGCAGGACTTGTCAGGAACAGCTAAAACTCGTGATATCATTTTGAATCTTATAGAAAGTAACCTTTCAGGTTTGGTGTTAGTCCTTTCTGCTACAATCCCCAAAGGTTCCAAGGCAAAATTCTACAGTTCTCTTAAGAATAAATCACGAGTAATACAGTTTGATCTAATTCGTCTGGACGACATACCTGGTTGGCTTATGGAGCAAAGCTTACAGAGGTTTGATATTGAGGTAGATGTTGAAGCGGCTAGGGCGATGGCTAATGCAGTTGGATCCGACTTGGGGGTGTTATCTCAGGAACTAGAGAAACTTGCAGGATTAGCAACGGGAGAAGCTTCCATTAAGAAATCTCATGTTATGGAGGCCGGCATTACTTTGTTGAGCCAAGATCGTTGGAAGTGGTTCGACTTGGTCGGGAAAAGGAACTTCAAGCAAGCGATCAAGAGCCTGCCTACTTTATTGTCACAGGGGGAAAATGGGGTGGGTTTGACCGTTGGCTTGTCTACCCATCTTTTGAGGATAGGTTTAGTAGTAGAAGGAGGGGCGGCAAGCCTGGAGAGTTTGCTTCCGCCACATCAGAAATGGTTGACTCGACAGATTGTTTCGCAGGCTAAGGGATGGAGCCATGGAGCGGTCTGTTCGGCACTGGTCAACCTGCTGAGAGTGGATCTTTTATTGAAAGCTAGCACTTTGTCAGACCAACACCACTTGGAAGAATGGCTTCTTACTTTAAGATTTCAGGAAGACGCAATTTTCTAGAGAATGTAGCAGTTCATTTTCTGTTGATGATGTCTTGTTTTTTCCCTCTAGAGGGTCAGGGGACACTATTTATCGTGGATTCATTGGCATCCACGGGAGACGTGGAAAGTGCTAGGTCGACTTTGCAAGTATGGTGGGAAGATGATCAACGAGAAATAAATCGACATGATCGCCAGTACAGTTTGTGGTTGAGAGGAGTGCTGACGGTGGATCCACAGTTGGCTAGTCTGGATTTCCAAAGACTTGTACTATCATTTCCGGGTGGACCCTACTCTGACGACGCGTTATCTCGTCTGGCGCTTATGTCAGTCGCTAAAGGTGATTTTCTGAGAGCTTCAGAGTACTTCCAGGCTATATTGCTGGACTATCCAAGAAGTCCAAAACGCGGAGTTGCGAGAGCATGGATTGAGAGTAATGCACATCTTGTTGAAGAGCTAGAAATTGCACCTGAATTTTTAGATACGCAGAACAGGGTTGTGGCCACCTATGAAGATCAATTTTTAGTAGAAGATGTTAATGAGGGAAATTTAGGGATTTACGCTATCCAAGTTGGTGCATTCTCGAGTAGTGATAGGGCTAAAGCTTTAGCGACCACACTGTCACATCAAGGTTTTGAAGTTAGGATAGTACATATTAAAGGAAAGACATTGACTAGAGTGCGTATGGGGAATTTTCAGCAACGAGATCATGCTGACAGGCTCATGCAAAACCTTATAGAGATTGGCCAAGTGGCAACATTAGTGGATGATGTTCCCTTGGAAATTTCGGACCTATTATGAGCACCGAGAAAACGGTAATCCAAGAATTTTATATCTCTGGTATGCACTGTGCGGCTTGTGTGGTAAGAGTGGAGAAAGTGCTCCTAGGAGTCGGAGGTGTTGTCTCTGCCCAGGTTAGCTTGGCTACGGAAACTGCCCTAGTGGGATCGATTCAAGGGGTGCTTGATTCGATGGACATATATAATGCGGTCACTGAAAATGGATACGGTATTAAGATTGATAAGGGCTCCAATGAGATTGAAAATGTTCTGCAAGAGAAACAGCGACAAAGGGACCTTAGATCTGACGTATTGATGAAGAAATTTTGGGTAGGATTGTTGCTGAGTATACCGGTTTTGATAATCGGAAAGATTTCATGGTTGCCGGGACTTTCCGATCTTGATCCAGTTATTCATAGGAGACTCTGGGCCTTAAGTGCAGTACTGACAATTCCCATTATAGGTTATGTGGGAGGGCAGTTTTTTGTGGGAGCAGGGAAGGCATTGAAGCAGAGAACTGCAAACATGGATACCCTGGTGGCGCTGGGGACTGGAGCCGCTTGGGGCTACTCCTTTCTGGCAGTGATTCTCCCGTCGTATTTTCCGGAAGGCACTGCCATACCTTTTTTCGAAGCTACCGCAGTAGTGATCACACTAGTTGTGTTAGGCCAATATCTGGAGACTAAAGCAAGAAGTAAAACCTCCCGGACCATTGAATTTTTAATGGACCTTCGTCCCTTAAGGGCAACTGTCATAATTGATGAAGAGGAGACGAGTGTCCTGGCTTCCCAAATTGAAAAAGGGATGAGCGTCTTGGTTCGACCAGGGCAAAAAATACCAGTAGATGGTTATATCATAGAAGGGCTTACTTCAGTAGATGAATCCATGATCACGGGAGAGGGGTTATCCCGGATGAAAGAGGTGGGTGACAAAGTCATTGGTGGCACGACTAACATAGATGGCGTTATCCGATTTTGTGCTGATTCCGTTGGTGAACAAATGGTCCTTTCACGTATTTTAGAATTGGTGAGGAAAGCTCAAGCTTCCAAACCTTCCATTCAAAGATCAGTGGATATAGTCGCTGGATATTTTGTTCCTACTGTGATGATTATATCGGTCCTCACATTCACTGCTTGGTATAATTTCGGACCAGAAGCAGCACTGAATTATGGAGTAGTAGCAGCTGTTTCTGTCCTAGTTATAGCTTGTCCTTGTGCTTTAGGGTTGGCCACTCCGTTTTCGGTTATGATTGCGTTGGGGAAAGCTTCAGAGCGCGGCCTCTTGATTCGAAATGGTGATGTGATTGAATCAGCTTGTAAAATAGACACGGTGATCATCGACAAAACGGGTACTTTGACTCAAGGATATCCGGTAGTTGCTGCTATAATGCCAAGTGACAACGTTTCCGAAGAGGACTTGTTGCGTTTGGCTTCCTCTGTAGAAATCGGGTCTGAGCATTTGTTGGGCAAGGCTATAGTTAAGGCTGCTTCAGAGCGCGGAATCCAGTCGAGTAAGGCGACGGAATTTAATGCCATCCCTGGGTTGGGGGTCAGCGCTAAGATAGAAGGTAGTATGGTGCGTGTTGGGACCCTGGACTTTTTGACTGACTCTGGCATGAGCTTCACTCAAAAAGTCCAGCAGATTGATGAGGTGGCTGAAATAGAACAGACTCCAGTTCTGGTCTCTACAAACAATGAATATCTTGGAGCATTCATGATCTTTGATCCGGTAAGGGCTGGCTCTAAGGAAGTGATTGATAGATTAAGAGATATGGATGTTAGGGTTATCATGCTGACGGGGGATCATAAAAGAACAGCTAACGCAGTAGCAAAAGAAGTGGGAATTACAGATGTGAGAGCCAGAATGCTTCCAGAGGATAAGGTTGCAAATGTTCGAAGACTCCAGGAAGAAGGACGGATAGTGGCGATGGTCGGAGATGGTATAAATGACGCTGCTGCGCTTAGTCAGGCAGACATCGGAATTGCAATGGGTGATGCATCGGATGTCGCCTTAGAATCTGCGGATGTGGTACTAGTGTCACAATCTCTTAAGGGCGTTGCCGAATTAAGGGATATCTCCCGATTGGCTGTAAAGAATATAAGGCAGAACCTTTTTGGAGCTTTTATTTACAATGCTTTGGGAATTCCTGTGGCAGCTGGAGTTCTGTACCCGATCTTTGGGATTCTACTTTCTCCTGTGATCGCTGGTGCGGCTATGGCTTTTAGTAGTTTGACAGTGGTGACCAATGCGAATCGTTTACATTCTTCCATTGCACGGGAATTGGCAAATCAATGGATAGGATCATCCGAATAATTCGGAGAAGGTTTTTGGGCAAGTAATGGATGTATTATTAGTGAATGTAGTATCTTGTTTTCTTGTTCTTTTGATCATCTGGTATTTCTGGTTCCCTCCGAGGAACTGATGTCAGTAAGGCCTACCTTGAACTTTGTGATATGAAGATTCCGAGTATAGCAACTAATGGTATCGGGCAGATAGAGGAAACTCCTCTCATGAGGCAGTGGAGAGAGGTTAAATCTAAGCATCAAGATGCTCTGGTGTTTTTTAGAGTGGGTGATTTTTATGAACTTTTCTGTGAAGATGCAGAAAAGGGATCTAAGCTGTTGGGGCTCACACTGACTTCTCGTAATAACGGAGCCGCTAGGCGGGTGCCCCTGGCTGGAGTTCCAGCAAAAGCTATAGATGGGTATTTGGAGCGTTTGATTAAGATGGGCCTGAAAGTAGCTATCTGCGATCAGGTTGAGGATGCAAGCGTTGCAAAAGGGATAGTGAGGAGGGAGGTCACAGAGACTGTTACACCAGGAACTGTTTTAACCGATGGGCTTCTTAACTCAAAAAAGAATAATTTTTTGGTTGCTATCACTGAGCCATTGCTAGATTTCATAGGGTTGGCCAGTCTGGATTTGTCTACTGGTGAAATCACCGTAAAGAATGTTTCTGTTTCAGATATTCAAGGAGAATTGGGGTGCTTAGATCCTAAGGAAATCCTACTGCCTGTATCGTTGGAAAAAAGCTTATCTGAATCTCAACCGACCCTTAGTTTAGATGAGATTATTCCAATACATTTGAGAACTTATCGAAACAGTTGCCTGTTCGAGTATGGGAGTGCTGATGACACTCTCAAATCGAATTACAAAGTGAAAGATCTCAAGGCACTAGGTTTCGCAGATGCCGACAATCAAATGGTAGTGGCTGCAGGGGCTCTGTTGATGTATGTGGAAGAAATTCGACCTCGAGGGATACTCCATCTGCAGCATCCAAGAATTGTAAGAAGTGGAGCTACGATGCTACTGGACGAGATGACCAGGAGGAATCTCGAGCTTGTAGATTGCTTGAGGCCGGGTCAGGAAGAGGCCACTTTGATCTCAATCCTAGACGAAACTCTCACTCCGATGGGTGCCAGAACTTTAAGGAAATGGTTGCTTAGACCTCTCCTACGACTGGAACAAATCCTTGAACGACAAACTGGGATAAAAGAACTTTATGAGCGCAGAGATGTGAGGGCGGAATTTCGCAAGACTCTAGCTCAGATAAATGACTTGGAGCGCTTAGCTGGAAGGTTGGGTTCCGCGAGGATCAACCCTAGGGATTTGTTGGCTCTTAATAGTTCATTAAAAAAACTTCCGGAAATAAGAGAGAATGGAACATCCCTAGAGGGTAAGACCCTGCGTTTTCTATTAGTTAGCCTTGATCTTATGGAAGATGTTGTCGATCTCATAGGGGTGGCGATAGATCTAGACGCTCCAGCAAATTTAAGCGACGGACAGGTGATTAGAGAAGGCTACTCTCTAGAACTAGATGAGCTGCGACAGATTCGTGATGAAGCTAAAAGATTGATAGCAAATTTACAGGCCAGCGAGAGAGAGAGAACTGGCATTAATTCTTTGAAAGTTGGGTTCAACAAAGTTTTCGGCTATTACTTGGAGGTTACAAAATCTAATTTAGACAAAATCCCTGAAGATTATATTCGCAAGCAAACCTTATCTAATGCTGAACGATATTTCACTCCTGAGTTGAAGGAATGGGAAGAAAGAGTTTTTGTTGCCGAAGAGAACATCGCGGACCTAGAGACAGATATCTATAAGGCTGTTCGTTCAGTTGTCGAACTAGAAATTGACAGAGTCCAGAAAACGGCACAACAGGTAGCAAAACTGGATGTTCTAAATGCTTTGGCACAGGTTGCCGACCGCAGAGGCTATGTTTTGCCTCAAATAAATCAAGATTTCATTCTTGAGATCCAAGGAGGCCGTCATCCAGTTGTCGAAGCTGTAATGCCAGAAGGATCATTTATTCCCAATGACATCGAATTGAGTCAGTCTGGGAGAATTATAATACTGACCGGTCCTAATATGGCTGGAAAATCGACTGTTTTAAGGCAGGTCGGATTGATAACCCTAATGGCCCATATGGGCTCTTATGTTCCAGCAGAAAATGCGAAGATACCTCTAGTAGATCGGATATTTACTCGTGTAGGCGCTTCGGACAATTTAGCTCAAGCTCAGTCTACTTTTATGCTAGAGATGACTGAGACAGCATCCATCATTCGCAATGCTACTAGTAGAAGTCTTATCTTGCTAGATGAGATAGGTAGGGGCACATCTACTTATGATGGAGTTTCAATAGCTTGGGCAGTTACGGAATATATTCATGAAAGTTTAGGTGCTAAGACAATATTTGCTACGCACTACCACGAATTGACGGAACTTGATCAACTGCTTGATGCTGTTAAAAATATGACAATGGATATACGAGAAGTGGGAGACAAGATAATTTTTCTAAGACTCCTGAAAGAAGGAGAATCTGATAAATCCTATGGGGTTCACGTGGCTCGTTTGGCAGGCCTCCCCAACCAGGTCATTGTTCGTTCTATGGAGCTTTTGGAGAAGATGGAGGGGAGTGTACCTGGATCTGATTCGTATCATCTTACGAGAATGGAGATTGAATCATCCACTGCAGTTTTAGACTGTGACGAATCAGCGAATGACCGACTCCACGAGGCCCTAGTAGGTTTGGACCTTGATGCAATGACTCCAAGAGAAGCTTTGAACTGGCTATTTGAAACTCGACGAGACCTAAAAATGGAAAAAGAAAATTGAGAGGTTTAATCCAAGCAGTGGTTAGTGTTACCCTGTTTTTGTCAGGATGTGTTGAGAAAGGAGATGTCATTGATCCAACTCCGATCGAGGGCACTGTAGGTGTAGAGTACCCTTTGGATTTGTGGGATAGAGATGTAGAAGGGAGTTCTCTCCTGCGATTGCGTATAACCTACGAGGGAGCTGTTGACAGTGTTTCCATTCTGGAATCCAGTGGATATCCAGCTTTTGATTCTTCTGCTGTTCATGCAGCTAAGGATATGAGATTCACCCCGGCATCTATGAATGGTGAGCCTATTTCTGTCTGGGCTCAGATCCCTATTTCATTTGCTAAAACAGAGAGGTTGATGGGTCGATGAATAGCTATGTGACATATAATGATATAATGGGGACAGTCGGAAGTACTCCCATGGTTAAACTAAATAAAGTTACAGTCGGAGTGAGTGGGCTGGTCTACGGAAAGTGTGAGTTCATGAACCCCGGAGGGTCCGTCAAAGATCGGATTGGCCTCGCTATGGTGGAGGCTGCTGAGAAGGAAGGGAGTCTGAAAGAAGGCGGCGTAATTGTAGAAGCAACCAGCGGCAATACAGGTATAGCATTGGCTCTGGTGGCTGCTACCAGGGGATACAGATGCATTTTTACTATGCCAGATAAAATGAGTCGAGAAAAAGTGAAACTCCTGGAATCATTTGGAGCTGAGGTTGTTATTACTCCCTCAGATGTTCCCCCAGACCATCCAGACCACTACACAGTAAGGGCACAAACTATCGCTGATCAAACCTCTGGAGCGATTCTAGCAAACCAATTTTATAATCAAGCAAATCCAAGGGCGCATTACGAGACTACGGGGCCTGAAATTTGGGAACAAACCGAAGGTAGGGTCACCCATTTTCTTGCAGGAGCTGGAACGGGAGGAACTATTAGTGGCGTCGGTCGTTATTTGAAGGAAAAAAATCCATCTGTAAAAATTTTTGGTGTTGATCCTAAAGGGTCCATATTGAAGAATTTTTATGACACAGGAGAAATGGCAGAAGGGCATTCTTATAAAGTGGAAGGTTTGGGGAGTGATAAAGTGCCTGGGTCCTTGGATATGGAAGTCATTGACGGATGGATCACTGTCGATGACTTCCAGGCTTTTCAGATGGCCAGGAGGTTAACTCGAGAGGAGGGGCTTTTTGTTGGAGGCTCTTCAGGACTTTTAGTGCATGCTGCAGTTGAATTGGCCAGAGGTTTGGATTCCGACGCAGTTATTGTCACTATACTATGTGATTGGGGAGAACATTATATGTCGAAACTTTATGATGATGAATGGATGCTCCTGAATGGTTTTGCAATTGAAAAAGAAGCCCCCGAACCATGAGAGTAGTCGTTCTGTTGGGGGGAGATTCTGATGAAAGAGATGTGTCCTTGGCTTCGGGAGCTCAAGTTGCAAATGGGCTAAGAGAAAGAGGGCATGATGTAGTGTCGCTGGATCCAGTCTGTGGATTGATAAGTTCGTCCCAAGAGGAGGATCTTTTGAAGGGTGTCATCCCGCGTGTTCCATCATCTGCAGTCCGGGATTTTAATTCATCTCTGGGATTACTGGAATACGTAGACCAGTTAAAAAAAGCAGATATTGTTTTTCCTGTTCTTCATGGTGGCATGGGAGAAAACGGAACTATTCAGGCTGTGCTGGATTTATTAGAAATTCCATATGTGGGAAGCGATATGTTCGGCTGTGTTCTAGCAATGAACAAAGATCTGACAAAGAGGTTATTGAGAGCTGCTAACATCTCGACTCCCGAGTGGGTGTTGTCCAGTAAAGTAGAGGAAGTTGCAGATATCTTAAGATTTCCGTTGATATGTAAGCCTGTTGATGGAGGGTCATCCGTAGGCTTAACACTAGTTACAAATCAAGCGTCTCTGGAGCTGTGCTTTGCATCTGAAAAAATGGGTGGGCCAGCTTTAATGTACGAAACTTTCATACCAGGACGTGAACTTACTGTTGGAGTCATAGGTGAAAGCGCTCTCCCTATTGGAGAGATCATTTCAAAGCATGAAATATTTGATTATGAATGTAAATATAGACCAGAGATGGCCGAGGAAATTTTTCCTGCAGAGATCGAAGAACTAACGGCTTCTACCGTTGCCGGAATAGCATTAGAAGTCCACGCTTTGTTGGGTTTGAGAGACTTGTCTCGCATTGATTTCATCTTAGATGAACAAGGCACTGCTTGGTGCCTAGAAGCCAATACTCTTCCAGGCATGACAGCTAACAGTCTGTTCCCCAAGGCTGCAAAAGCCGCAGGATTTTCTTTTCAGGAGCTTTGTGAGAAACTTTTACTATTGGCGGAAAATCGTCTGCATTCCCGACGGAGATCTTAGTTAGAGTGACAAAGTTAAAGGCTTATCATATATCAAGAAATCCATGAGAAATTACGGATTCAGGTTAGGTGGCTTTGACGGCAGACTTACACCGTGGGTTAAAAAATTAATCTGGATGAACATGTCTGTATGGATCGTCGGCTTGGTTGTGGGTAATACGTTTATTTACGAGTGGTTTTCCTTTCAGCCGTACAAAATTTTGATTCGTCCCTGGGGTGTGCTGACTTACATGTTTGTGCATGGAGGATTTTGGCACGTTTTTGGGAATATGCTCCTTCTCTTCTTTCTAGGTCCTCCTTTGGAGAGACGGTGGGGATCGAGGAAATTTTTGAGATATTTTGTTAGATGTGGATTAGGTGGCGCAGTTCTTAGCTATGCTTTTGTTACTAATTCGATCGTAGGTGCGTCGGCGGGAGTTTATGGCGTCATGTTAGCTTTTGCCATGACTTGGCCTAACGTTCTGGTGTATGTATGGGGGATTTTTCCCATCAAAATTAAGTGGCTAGTAAGCTTCACCTTTGCGGTCACTTTTTTAAACCTACAAGCAGGAGATGGAGTTGCGCATTTTGCACATTTGGGGGGATTCCTTTCAGGGTTTGTTTTTCTTCCTGATAACAGGGGGTTTTCTAATAGAATCCAGGATGCCTGGATAGTTTTCCGAAATTCCAGTATTGGAGCGCTATTCAGGAGTAGAAATGTGAGGCTCGTTGTAGAGGAACCTTCGACAAGGAACAAGAAAAGTAAAAATATCACTCTCGATGCTGTCGATGTGATTCTAGATAAAATAGCAGAGAGTGGAATGAGTTCTCTGACTAAGGAAGAGAAAAAGATTTTAGACCAAATTGCGAAGAAACGTCGATCTCATTAACGAAAAACTGAGCTTTCTGTAGATTCCAACTCACAACATGTGCAGGCTGAAATCTGGACGCATCGACTTGTTCGTCCTACAATCATACCCTCCTTTAAATAATTGTCCTCAAACGCATTGAGGTTCTTGGGATATTCATACGGAGGGCATAGGGAGAACGGAGGGCAATACCCAGCTAATAAGATTGAAAATGTGACAGACTCCGTGAATGGTATCAATGGGAGTCGCAGAAAGTTATTGGGATTGGAAGTCAAAGGACCGTTAAAGGCATTGATTCCTGAATTAACCTCTAGATATATAAGCCCTTATCGGTAAGAGCTGTTACAGAAGAGAGAGAGCCACCCTAGAAAGAGTGAAGGATTTGATGTAGTGCCATAAGAAAGTGCTCCCAGGCTGACCACTACAGGCAGCCGACCTTCATCAACAGGTTAACAAAAGGAAATCATGTCTGGACACAGTAAGTGGGCAACCATCAAGAGGAAAAAAGCAGCTACCGATGCAAAAAGGGGTAAAATATTTACTAAGCTCATCAGGGAGATCACTGTTGCAGCTCGGGATGGGGGTGGAGATCCCAACTTCAATCCTCGTCTACGGCTGGCTGTGGAAACCGCAAAATCTGGCAACATGCCGGCTGATAATATCACGAGGGCGATTAAGAAAGGAACTGGTGATCTAGAAGGGGTGAGCTACGAAGAAATCGTATACGAAGGATATGGGCCTGGCGGTGTAGCGTTATATATCGAAGCTCTTACCGATAACCAAAATAGGACAGTTGCAGACATTAGACATATTTTAATAAAAAATTCAGGTAGCTTGGGCACTACGGGGTCGGTGGGTTGGCAATTTGACAGGAAAGGAATGATCTATCTGGATGGTAGTCATGTAGAAGAGGAAAAAGTATTTGAGCTAGCCATTGAAGCGGGGGCTGAGGATGTTGTGGTAGATGATCAAGAAATAGCAGTCATTACTGGTGTGGAGCAATTCCATGAAGTGCAGAGGCATTTGAAAGAATCGGCTGCTACAATATCTAGGGCAGAGTTGAGCTGGGTGCCCAAGAATGAAATTTTAGTGGGTGTAGAAGACACAAAAAAGCTCTTAAAAATCATCGAGGCTTTAGAGGATTGTGATGATGTTCAGGAAGTGTCTTCGAACGCTGATTTTGACGAGAAGATTTTAGATCAGGTGATTTAACTTGAGGTCAGAATTGATATTAGGAATTGACCCCGGTACTATGGTGACGGGATACGGAGTGGTCCGGTATGCCCCTCCCCACGATTTTTTGTTGAGGGAATGTGG
This sequence comes from Longimicrobiales bacterium, assembly GCA_028822645.1. GTDB lineage: Bacteria > Gemmatimonadota > Gemmatimonadetes > Longimicrobiales > Gaopeijiaceae. Next base: position 19,393 of record JAPKDG010000007.1, read on the forward strand.
AGTCTTTCGTACTTCGTCCAAGCAGCTACTGGGGGTACGCGTGAGGGAAATTTATGATGAGGTAAAGACTGTCATTGAAAGATTTGAGCCAGATGTTGTAGTAGTTGAAGATGTATTTGTGGGGAAGAACGCTCGAAGTGCACTGATGCTCGGACATGCAAGAGGGGTTATTCTTCTGGCTGCTGAAATTTGTGGTGTTCCAGTGGCAGAATATACTCCCCGGGAGATAAAAAAAGCTGTTACTGGGAATGGAAATGCTACAAAAGATCAAGTGGCATTTATGGTAAAAAAAAGATTGAACCTTAAAGAGATTCCGAATCCATCTGACGCATCTGACGCGGTGGCTGCAGCTCTGTCATATAGTATTTTAGGGGGTTTGATGTGATTAGTCGGTTGAGAGGGAATCTACTTACTCGTCTGGATGATCAAATAGAAGTAGAGACAGCCAGCGGTGTTGTCTATGAGGTATATGTCCCATTGAGTGTCTTAGAGAGAATTCCAGAGCACCTGATAACAGAATTCGAAATCTATACCCTTCAAGTAGTCCGAGATGATTCAATCAAACTATATGGCTTTTTGGAATCTAAAGAGAGAGAACTCTTTAAGAGACTCCTAGGCGCTTCCGGCGTTGGGCCTAAGGTGGCGTTAGCTATGCTGTCAACTTATTCATCTTTAAGGCTGGTCAAAGCATTGATGGAGAAGGACATTGCGGCTCTTTCTCAAGTGAGTGGTGTGGGGAAAAAGACAGCAGAGCGCATTTCATTAGAATTGGCTGATAAAGTAGAAGATCTGGCAGATGGCCCTGACTTGACTTCTGGTTCTTTGGGATCAAGTTCCCAGGAGGCTGTAGCAGCACTGATAGCACTGGGATATTCTTTTGTCGATGCTGACGCAGCTGTTCGTGTAGCTTTGGAAGGTGAGAATATCGGTAATACAGATGACTTGATTCGGTTGGCTTTATCGAAAAGATGACACTGATTTTGCGGTCCAGGAATTTGAGGCTATGAAAGATAGGCATGAGGTAACCACTCCAGAAACTATCGGTAAAGAAATATTATCGGAACCAGCCTTGCGACCTAGTAGCTTGGATGAATTTATTGGACAAAACAAAGTCAAAGAATCTCTCAAGATATCAATTGAGTCGGCTATACGTCGCAAGGAACCCTTAGATCATTTGTTAATTCACGGTCCTCCTGGGCTTGGCAAGACGACGCTGGCATCACTGCTAGCCAAAGAAATGGGTGTGGGGTTTAGGGCTACTTCAGGCCCAATTCTCGAAAAACCTGCTGACCTGGTTGGTCCACTAAGCAATCAAGAAGAAGGGGACATTCTTTTTATTGATGAGATACACAGATTGCGACCAGTCATGGAGGAATATATGTATCCTGCTATGGAAGACTTTCGTGTAGAAATTCGTTTAGCAGACGGGCCTAAAGCTCAGACGATGACAATGGATATTGAAAAATTCACTTTAGTGGGTGCAACTACCAGGTTCGGTCTACTCACATCACCTATGCGCTCTCGTTTTGGAATTATTCAACGAGTGAATTTTTACCCTTCGGAAGAATTGACAGAAATTATAGTTCGAAGTGCGATGATCATGAACGTGGAGTGCTCTCTTGAAGGGGCGGAAGTTTTAGCTAAACGTTCAAGGGGAACACCGAGAATTGCTAACCGGCTACTCCGCCGCGTCCGCGATTTTGCTTTAGTACGGGCTAACGGAAGTATTACGAAGAAAGTAGCTGAGGATGCTCTTTGTATGCTTGAAGTAGACGAATATGGACTGGATGAAATGGACGACAGGGTACTTAGGGCAATAATTGAAAAGTTCAATGGAGGGCCTGTTGGAGCTCAAACATTGGCTGTGGCAATTAGTGAGGACCTCTCAACTCTGACAGATGTTTATGAGCCCTTTTTAATACAAGAAGGCTTTCTTATGAGGACTCCTAGGGGAAGATTAGCTACCACTCGAGCATATCTCAGGTGTGGTTTCGAGCCACCTAAAAGAGATAAAGGTATGGGCGAAGAACAGCTGGATTTAGTTGACTAACAGGGGTGCAATAAAAGGTACGCGGCTTTCAGATTATGATTATGATCTCCCATCGGAACTAGTCGCTAGCTATCCGACAGAACGTAGAGATCAGAGTAAGCTTCTGGTGGTTTCGAAAAGAGGAAGTACTCAGAGACATTTGATGTTTCGAGACTTGGTAGGCCTGCTTCGATCTGGCGATGTCCTGGTGGTCAACGAAACGAAGGTCATTCCCTCCAGATTTCTGGGCCGCAAGCCGACGGGTGCTCACTGTGAAGTGTTGCTTCTGAAACCATGGACGGAGCCGGTCAACTCTTTCGTATCAGATTTAAATTTCGATGAAAGTGAATCCTTGTTCGAAGGGAAGATTTGGGAGGCTCTGGTCCGTCCTGGAGGGAAATTGAAACCAGGACGAATGGTCGAAATAAGTAATGACTTGCATATAGAGATTTTGGATATACTACCTGGAGGAAATCGTTTGGTCCGTCTGATTTCTGAAGATAGCGTAGAAAAATCTTTAGAAAAATATGGCCGGATGCCATTGCCTCCTTATTTGAATAGAGAGGAAGAACCGATTGATCGAGACCGCTACCAAACCGTGTACTCTAAAACTCCTGGTTCCGTAGCGGCACCTACAGCAGGTTTACATTTCACTCCCAGTTTGTTGGATGAAATTGATCTTAAAGGAATACAACGAGTACCAATTACTCTAGATGTCGGAGTAGGAACATTTAGGCCTGTTGAGACAATAGAATTAGAAAAACATCATATGCACACAGAAAGTTATGTAATACCAACAAATACAGCGGCAGTGGTGAACAAGGCCAAATCGGAAGGCCGGCGTATTTGGGCAGTAGGAACGACAGTGGTTAGGACCTTAGAAAGCGCTGAAAAAGGTGGTGTGGTGATGCCAGGGCCAGGAGAAACCGATTTATTTATCAGGCCACCGCAGGAATGTGTGATGATCGATGGTCTCATAACGAATTTTCATCTACCGAAGTCTACCCTTATGATGTTGGTAGCTTCATTCTGTGGGTATGAAACTCTAAGAAAAGCTTATCTTGAAGCAATCAGGGAGGAATATCGTTTCTATTCCTACGGAGATGCAATGGCCATTGAATAGGTTATAATTGGGTTTGTAAGGTGAAAGACTAACTTGCAATACAAGTCACTGTTCTTGAGAGCAGACGGTATTACCTGTCTATAGAGATACATAGGAAATGTTCAAATATACATTAAGTAGCACTTTAAAATCTGCAAGATCTGGTACATTCAAAACTCCTCATGGAGAAGTGGAAACTCCTGTGTTCATGCCTGTGGGCACCAATGGATCTATTAAAGGTGTTGCTCCAGAGGAGGTCCTAGAAACAGGCGCGTCCATGATTCTTGCGAATACTTATCACTTGTACCTGAGGCCAGGAGAGGATCTGGTTGAACGTTTAGGCGGGCTACATAAATTCATGCGTTGGGATGGCCCCATCCTGACGGATTCAGGAGGGTATCAAGTTTTTTCCTTAGCAAAAACAAATAAAATCAGTGATGAAGGTGTGGTGTTCAAGAGTCATATCGATGGGTCTTCTCACTTGTTTACCCCAGAAAAAGTCATGGATATTCAGGGCCAACTAGGTGCAGATGTAATCATGGCTTTCGATGAATGTCCCCCAGGGGGAGTAAGCAGGATAGGGGCGGAATCAGCAAATAGCCGTACTTTGGGATGGCTAAAGCGGTGCAAGGAGCATTTTGCTGCCAGTCACGGAAAAGAGCAGGAAGCCAAACAGAGTTTGTTCCCAGTTCTTCAGGGTAATGTTTTCACGGATTTGAGGGTGAATCAAGTCAGGTCGTTTCTTGATCTTGGTGATTGGGATGGGATGGGTATAGGCGGCCTAAGTGTAGGAGAAAAGAAAGAAGATATGTGGAGAGTTTTAGAAGCGTTGGACACAGTTATTCCAGCTAGTGTACCCCGCTATTTAATGGGTGTAGGATATCCTGATGATTTACTTGAGGCTATTACTAGAGGATGTGATATGTTTGACTGCGTGGCACCAACACGCAATGCTCGGCATGGCACTGCGTGGTCTACAGAAGAAGGGCAAATCAACCTGCGAGCTGCACGTTTCTCGGAAGACCAGGCCCCAATTGACTCTGAATGTGAGTGCTATGCTTGCCAAAAATATGACAGGGCGTATATCCGTCATCTTTTTGTTTCTGGTGAGTTGTTCGGGGCAAGACTACTCTCGATACATAATATCCAATTTCTTGTGCAACTGGCAGAGGAGTCCCGGAAGCGGATTGCAGATGCTAGCTTTGATTCATGGTCAAAGGAATGGCTGAGACGTTACAGAGAAGCAGCTACCTGATATTCTAATGGATCTTATGGATAGCTGTTACTTCTAATTATCACACTAACATAAATTGGAGCTATATCGTGTACGAAGCTTTACTGGCAGTTCAATTTGCGGCCCCACGTGAAGGGGCGTCCGGAACAGTCGTTTTTTTTCTGAATATAATCCTGATTGTATTCATATTTTATTTTCTTCTGATTCGCCCTCAGAGAAAAGAACAGAAGCGTCATCAAGAAATGATACAGAACATAAAAACAGGCGACGAAGTGGTCACTAGTGGAGGGATCATCGGAGAGGTAATTCATGCTGATGAAGACCGTTTGATTATCAGGACAGCTGGGGAGAGTAAGATTACTGTAGAGCGGAGTAGAGTCTCCCGAAAGATTGAGTTCGGAGACAAATTCCGGTGACAATCAGGAGGATTGTGTTGTTAGGAGAAAAAGTCCTTCGTACACAGACGGCGGAAATAGAAAAGTTTGGAGAAGAGATTGAGGCCTTGGTTCAAGACCTTTTCGATACTATGTATTCTTCCGGAGGCATTGGAATAGCAGCCCCACAGATAGGTATTTCTCTAAGAGTTTGTGTGTTGGACCTCAGTAGAGCAGATGACTCAGAATCGCAAAGATTAACACTAGTTAATCCAGTGATCTTGGAATCTAGTAAAACCAAAGAAAAAGCTACAGAAGGGTGCTTGAGTATTCCTGGCATGGAAGAAATAGTCAAACGTCCTGCTCATATAGTCGTTAAGGCCGAAGATGATCTGGGTAGAGCTATTGAGCTAGAAGCTGATGGATTGTTGAGTAGGGTCATTCAACATGAGATAGACCATTTGGATGGCATCCTATTTTTCGATAGAGTTACTCCTCTAAAAAGAAAGCTTCTTTTGAAAAAATGGAAGAAAGCTCGGGAAGAGGAATCACTACAGTGAGAATCTTATTTTGGGGGACCCCAGAGTTTGCTGTGCCATCTCTGCAGCTCTTGGTTGAAAATGGACATCAAGTAGTCGGTGTGGTCACTCGCCCAGACCGTCCAGCAGGAAGGGGGCGGGAGTTTCATAGTACTCCTGTGAAAGAAGAGGCTCTGCGTAATGGTTTTTTGATCTTTGAACCCGAAGATCTGACCGATCCAGCATTTGAAAGAATTTTGAAGGAAACGAAGCCGGACGTCTCTGTAGTAGTCGCTTACGGAAAAAAAATAACAGAATCCATACTTGGTATGTTTCCATTAGGGTGTGTCAATGTCCATCCTTCTCTGTTGCCGTTACTTAGAGGAGCAGCGCCGATCAATTGGGCACTTATCAGAGGATTTGAAGAGTCTGGAGTAACGGTTATGCATATGGTTGAGGAAATGGATGCAGGACCAATCCTTTTCCAATCGAAAGAAAAAATACGGAGAACTGACACCGCATATGATTTGGAAAAGCGATTAGCTAAATCAGGAGCCGAAGCTTTGGGGAAGACTCTGGTATCCCTGGAAGATGGATCGTTAACAGGCAAGGTGCAGGATAGCTCCCTTGTCACGTATGCGCCTAAAATCAATAGAAATACGGCTCGTATCGATTGGTCACAGCAGGCTTCGTCGATCTCCAACTTGATAAGAGGAACGGACAGACTCCCAGGCGCATGGTCGGTCTTGATGGATAAGCCCATCAAGCTATTCAAGGCAATTCCTTCTATGAAATCGGTTGCTGGTGTATTGCCAGGGACAGTATTGGAAGCAGATTCAGCTTTTGGTCTTAAAGTCGCTACTGGTCAGGGAGTTTTGGAAGTCCAGGAAATTCAGCCCCCAGGGAAAAAAAGGATGAGTGCCTGCTCGTGGATACGTGGTCGAGGAACTGAAGTGGGGCAGCGCTTTCAATGATAAGTGGATTGCATGTTGTCACAGACGATGATGTTTTAGGGCAGAAATACTTTGTAGAACATGCAACAGAGATTTTACAATCCGGAATTCCGGATGTATTCCATCTAAGGGGTCCCTACACATCTCCTAAGAAACTTGGGGAATTAGTGAGCAAGCTATTACCGACAGCTAGATCTAACGAGACGGTCTTTGTGATTAACGATAGGACTGATCTTGCATTGATTCATCATTTAGACGGAGTTCACTTGGGTGCGCGATCTTTGAATCCTCAAAAGGTGCGTGAAATTCTTGGTCCAAGCAAAATCGTAGGGAGGTCAGTCCATAGTGTCCAGGAGGGACTTGATATGGCTAAGGAAGGAGTCGATTATCTATTCTTGGGTTCTATTTTTAGGACGGATTCGCATCCTGATATTGTTCCTTTAGGGTTAGAACCTCTACAGGTATTAAGTGACCAAGTTCGAGTCCCGGTAATAGCGATAGGTGGAGTAACATCGAGCAGTGTCACAACGTTGTTGAAAACGGGGGCGAAAGGCGTGGCAGTTCTTAGAGATATTTGGGGGGCTCCCTCACCGCCGGAAGCAGTTTTATCTTATGAGTCCAAGGTTAATTCAAAATGGTCTAAGATCGATGGTAAGTGAAAGCAATAAAATTCAGGCTAAAATAAATGGGGAAAATCGAAAAATTTCAAAAGGATTTTCCATTTTCGATCTTCTAGAATCACTCGATCTTAATCCATTGCTTGTAGTGGTTGAGTTGAATGCGGTAATCATAAGCAAAGAACGTTTTGGTGAAATCGAGATCTGTGATAGAGATCAGATAGAGTTAGTGCATTTTGTTGGAGGAGGGTGAGATGATTCAGGAGAAAGACCAGCTGGAGATAGGCGATAGGGTTTTCAATTCCAGATTGTTTGTGGGAACTGGGAAATATTCGGATAATGAAACCATGGTAAAGGCCATCAAAGCTTCGGAAACGGCCATGGTCACTGTTGCAGTAAGAAGAATAGACCTTGATAGGTCTCAAGAAGAAGGAATTCTGTTTCATTTGGATCCCGATGAATTTTTCCTACTTCCAAACACTGCTGGTTGTTACAATGTGAAAGATGCTCTCAGGTACGCCAATTTAGGCCGCGCTGCCGGTTTTAGTGAATGGCTCAAACTAGAGGTCATTGGAGATGAATCCACACTTCTGCCGGACACACAAGCAACAATTGAAGCTGCTAAAATATTGGTAGCGGATGGCTTTAAGGTCATGGCATACACTAACGATGATTTGATTACTGCTCTTCGTCTGGAGGATGTGGGTTGTGTAGCAGTGATGCCCTTAGCTAGCCCCATAGGCAGTGGGCTGGGAGTGGTAAACCCTTATTTTATAAGAGAAATCAAAAGGCGATGTGAAGTCCCTATCATTGTTGATGCTGGAGTGGGAGTGGCGTCTCACGCCTGTATAACAATGGAACAAGGAGTGGATGGGGTCCTTATGAATACTGCAATTGCTATGGCTGAGAATCCAGTTCTGATGGCTAGTGCAATGCGCTTGGCCATTAAGGCTGGACGGTCTTCGTATCTTTCGGGAGGGATGCAAGCTAGAGAAATCGCAGTCCCCTCTTCTCCAGCCAAAGGAATGTTGGGCTGACCGAAGTGACTCTAACTCAAGATAGAAAAATTGTTTGGAATATTCTATCAGCTGTTCACCGTGGACGGCGTCTTGATCGGTCTTTCAAGGAAGAGACGTCAGGACTTACGCCAAAGGAAAAGGCTTGGTGCCGAGAAGTATCTTATGGGATCCAGAGATTTCGAGGTAGAGTAGATTATCTACTTGGTCTTAATATAAGACGTGGTTTAGCTAGTGTTGATCCAGTAGTAAAGGACGTTTTGAGAATCGGTTTGTACGAGGCTCTTTATATGCATGGGGTCCCGCAATATGCAGCTGTTTCTCAGGCTGTTGAATTGTCCAAGAAAGTTGAAAAATCAGCAGTGGGGTTTGTAAATGCAGTACTGAGATCTGCTGCGAAGAAGGGTGGTGGGCAAGAGAATTTTCCTGATCGGCGGGCTGACCCAGTTTCTCATCTGTCAACATGGGGTTCACATCCAACTTGGCTGGTGAAACGCTGGCTAAGTAGGTGGTCTAGTGAGGAGGTCGCCCACTTGATGGATGCTAACAATCAAATCCCACCGACTTTTTTGAATTGTTTGCAAGGCGACCCCAAGGAATCGGTAGCAAAGCTCAGGAAGTATGGAATTTTGGCGGAGGAAGTCGAGGGAACTTCCTGTATTATGCTTAAGACTCCGGGTTCTCTGGAGAAGGCTCTGGGAACGATTCCTTCTATAGTCCAAGACCCTGCAGCGTCACTTGTTCCAGCTTACATGGACTTGGAAGTTCACGACAGGGTCGTTGATTTTTGTGCGGCCCCAGGTGGAAAAACCATGGCTTTAGCCGCAAGGGGGAACTTAGTGCTTGCTGCCGATCGATCTTTCAATAGGCTACAGCTTCTACGTAGTAATTTAGAGAGATTAAAAGAGTCAACCTTGGGAAGCTCTTCTTTTAGAGTCCATATAGTTCAGGGGAACATTTACCAGCCGATGATAGCAGGATCGGAAGCGATCCTGCTCGATGTTCCTTGCACAGGAACTGGTACTTTGAGGAGGAATCCAGACATTCGCTGGAAGATTACTAAAAAGAATGTGAATGAAATGGCGGATCGTCAAGCTAGGATGCTCGACTGTATGGTAAAACTCGTTCCTGTTGGTGGAATGCTAGTCTACTCAACCTGCAGTTTAGAACTAGAAGAAAATAATCATCAAGTTAAGCGTTTTCTTCTCAGACATCCCTGCTTTCAGCTACAATCTGGAACCGGAGTTGGTAGAAAATATCTGAATTCCGACGGCCAACTTTCAGTTCTTCCGCAAATGTTTGGGTTTGACGGTTCGTTTGCTGCTCGGATGCGACGAATCAGTTGATTCTGAAGAGCGTTTCATGTTTCCCTTTAATTCTCCTCTTCTAATTTCACGGCCGGGTCGCCTCGGATCGCCAACTGAAAAAGGAAAGAACCGATAGACATCCGGTAAGCGGTAAGTCCAAGATACTGCGGAATAAGGTTTTTGAAATCATGAGATTATCACCCCATAAAGATTACTGTCAGTACTGTTCTATTCTGTTGTGGGAAGCTATTTCAACACAACTTCGATAGTTAAATGCTTCTTGTCCCGATTTTATATTTCCTAAAAACTCAAAACACAACTACATTCTGACGTGTAGAGATTTTGTGCACCTCCTGTTTTGGGAGACTCTTTTCACGATCGAGGGAATCCAACACAGGGTGACTCAAACTGTTCTTTTTAATGGCTAATTCTTGGGTTGGAAAGTATGAAGCTGGGAAGTGCGATTCGCAGGAGACAGATCAAGAGGCGATTAGATATACCAGGGTGGCGTGGTGCATTGTCAGGGATGATCCTCCTGCTTGTTGGTCTGGGGATGGGTTATGGTTTCTCTACGAAGATTTGGTTCCCAATCCTAGAAGAGGAAGGGGTGTTCCTAGAAGTAACTAGTGTCCGTAATATCGATTCCAAAAAGGCGATAGAGGACATTGCTAGCCTTGGCCTGTATGGATTAGTAGTCGACTCTCTTAGACACCCAACTGCTGTTTCGGGGCAAGTTTTAGGTCAGCATCCATTACCAGGGCAGCTGTCTTTTCCAGGAGACACTGTCGAACTGACAGTTAGCTTAGGGCCTATAAGAAGAGCTGTTCCTGACGTAACCAGAATTAGCCTTGAAGCTGCTCTGCTGCTTCTAGAATCAAGTGGATTTGCTGTAGTCTCAACTGATAGTTTGGAGGCCGAATTGCCCTTGGGTCAAGTCGTTGAGGTCCTACCAGAGCCCGGGACAGAGGTAGACCTTCCTATGGAAGTAAGGGTGGCCGTTAGCAGGGGGCCTTCCTTAATAGCAATGCCATTGTTGTTGGGCGTCGAACAGAAGGAAGGAGAAGAGGTGCTCGATTCTTTAGGTTTAATTGTTGGGGAAATCACGAGTCGTTTTCGATTCGGACGAGACCAAGGTCGTATTGTGGAACAAAAACCGCGAGCAGACAGTCTGGTAGCTCCAGGTTCATCGGTGAGTATAGTGGTAGGCCGTCGATCCAGCGGGAGCAGGAATTGATTAGAATAGTTATCTTGAGACTCACATGACTGATGGCAGGAAATGTTATGAAAGGCTATTTTTCGAATGAGTGTGACATAGGAACATAATGGCAAAACATTCTAGTCGTCCCTACGCTTATGCCTTGCTAGGAGTGGTTTTTCTGGTTTTTCTAGCCTGGTTGAATCCTGGACGTTTTAGTGCGGTGGCGCCGGGTGTAGAGGCACCAAATTTTCAAGCAAGAGATTTAAAGGGCAATCCAGTAGAACTGAAGGACCACAAAGGAAAGGTGGTTATGGTGAACATCTGGGCGACCTGGTGTGCTCCTTGCCTAGAAGAAATGCCTTCTATTGAAAGGCTTTATAAAGAATTTCATTCCTCTGGCCTTGAGATTATGGCTGTAAGCGTGGACGCTGAGATAGGAAAAGTGGACGCGTCACGTAATCAAGTGGGCGGGGATATCCAAGCATTCGGAGACTCCTTAAATCTGACTTTTCCATTGCTTCATGACCCTTCTGGATCAATCGAACAGTTATATAAAATTACAGGTGTCCCAGAGACTTTTGTGATTGGTAGGGATGGTGTGATCTATAAGAAAGTAGCTGGTGGAACAGAATGGGATGCTTCTGAGCACAAAGACTTATTGAAACGCCTACTAGAGATGACGCAATGACAAGTTGGTTTTCTAGTAAACTTCGAGAAGCTATTTCGGCAATGGAATTGACAGATATTTTTTCTGGGCCATGGAAACTTAAAATTGCAGCTCTGGGTTTGGCTTTTTTGCTGTGGATACTTGTAAGGTTAAGCTCTCTGTCGGAAGGTCCAGTATCTGTAGAGCTGGGGAATACTAGCGACTATGCTACCAATTTGGAATCCAAAGGAAATAGTACTAATTCTCAGATGGATCGTTGAATGAAGCCAACTGTCATTCTGGGTATTGAGACTAGCTGCGATGAGACATCTGCGGCTGTACTAGAAACGCCCTATCAACTTCGCGGCCATATTGTTTATTCGCAGGACGAGCATTCTTTGTATGGTGGAGTTGTCCCAGAGATTGCTGCTAGAGCGCATCTTAGGCTTATTGACGAAGTTGTTAAAAAGGCCCTTGAAGATGCCAGTTGTGAATTAGAGGAGATAGATGCGGTAGCCGTCACGGCTGGGCCTGGTCTCATCGGGGCACTTTTAGTCGGGGTCTCATGGGCTAAAGCATTCGCTTTTGGATTGGGCAAACCTTTGGTTCCCGTGCACCACATGGAAGGACATCTCTTTGCGCCTTCCCTGGAAAATCATGATGCACAACCACCTTTCGTGGCACTTTTAGTCTCGGGAGGACATACGCTTTTACTGTATGTTCAAAAATGGGGAGAGTATGAGCTCCTAGGGCAGACACGAGACGACGCAGCTGGGGAAGCCTTTGATAAGGTCAGCAAGCTGTTGGGACTGGGTTATCCCGGTGGTCCAGTTATTGAGCAACAGAGTGAAAGAGGTTGTGATACTCGCTACCGCTTCCCTCGACCTATGCTCAGAAAGGGCGCAACTGCACGTGACTCTGAATATTATGATTTCTCTTTTAGTGGACTTAAAACTGCAGTATCTAGAAAAGTGGAAGAGCTCAAGAGCATGGGAATGTTGGAAGAAAGCAGGGCCGATATAGCTGCTTCTTTCCAAGCGACTGCAGTGGAGGTCTTATGCAAGAAAACCATGCGGGCGGTGAAAGAGAAGGGGTGTCCCAGGGTATTGTTGGGGGGTGGGGTTAGTGCCAATTCAAGGTTGAAGAAAGAACTGGCGGATGAACTCCTACCAGATGGCGTTCTCTATTATGGCTCACACAGGCTTTCGGCAGACAATGCAGCCATGATAGCTTGTGCAGGAGCTTTCAGGTTTCAGCAGGGAGAAATTGCTCGACTAGATCTAAGTGGAGATCCTAATCTTTCTCTGCCTGGCCTGAGAGATTATCGACTATGAATATAACCATGAAGGGATCATAAAAATGTATCCGATTTTCTTTCGTATTCCTGAGTGGTTGCCCCTAATAGGTGGTGCACCGATTACTTCCTTTGGGGTTTTTATGTTTCTAACATTTATGGTCGGAGGGCTAGTCCTTCGATCCGAAGTTGAAAGAGTAGGACTTGAGCCAGAAAAAGCATGGGATTTTGTTGTTATGGCTGTCCTGGGTGGCATTGTGGGAGCTAAGATCTATTACGTTGTTCTCAACTATCCAAGTCTTTTTGCAGACCCGATCGGCTCCATTTTTTCTAGGGGAGGAATGGTTTGGTACGGTGGTTTTCTAGGCGGATTGGCAGCTGTAAGTTGGGAAGTCAAGAAGAGCGGCCTCAGGTGGTCTCAGATGGCAGATGTGATAGCTCCCGTTTTGCCGATCGGGTATGCTGTTGGTCGTATGGGATGTTTTTTGGTCGGCGACGATTATGGTAGACCGACAGACGCTTGGTTTGGAGTGAAGTTTCCACAGGGTTCGCCTCCTACCCAAGTAAACGTCATGGAGAATCACTTCGGTATTACAATTGATCCATATTTTGTCGAAAGATTCGGGAACGTAATCCCAGTGCATCCGACCCAACTTTATGAAGTGGCCATGTCACTCATCATCGTTGCATTTCTATGGCGGATTCGAAAGCATAATTATGCCGAAGGGTGGATATGGTGGATATGGTTTGTCCTAGCTGGTATTGAAAGATTTTTGGTAGAATTTGTACGCCTGAAAGATGATCGATTCCTAGGGGCGTTTACAATGGCGCAGCTTATCTCACTGTTGTTCATCTGCATTGGTATAGTGGGAGTTCTGAGGACAAGTATTCAGCAGGGATCTCCCAAGAGGAATCCACAGCAGCTCGCTCGAAGATGAAATGTTGAAAATTCTGCATGGATCCGATTTTCATTTTGGGAAGCCCCATTTACTCCAGAGCAGCCTTGGTTTTTTAGAGATAGCGAATGATATAAATCCGAATATCATAGTATTGAGTGGTGATTTTACACAGAGAGCTAAGGCCGAGGAATATAGGCTGGCTAAGAACTTCTTGGGTTCACTCCTGAATGTTCCTATTGTAGTGACACCAGGAAATCACGACATTCCACTTTATCGTTTTGGCCAAAGACTACTTAATCCTTTTAGGAATTATCGAGAATTCATTTCTCAGGATTTGGATACAGTGACCAGAATAGATGGAGCTATTTTTGTAGCACTGAATTCTGCTGATCCCTATCGGTCGATTATCAATGGTCGGATTAATCAGGACCAACTGGAATTTGCAGCAAATGCTTTTCTTGGTTCTTCATCAGGGGATATCAAGGTGCTTGTAATGCACCATCCATTGGTTCATTCTCCAGATCATGAAAAACACGGTATTTTACCTGAGAGTGCTTTGCTATTGGAAAGTTTTAATGATATGGGTGTAGAACTAATACTGGGCGGACATGTGCACCGTGCTTTTACGAGTCATATGAAAGTTAATGTTGATGAAAAAAGAATTGGTGGCGACACGCTGATTGTTCACTCGGGCACTACTGCTTCAAATCGGGGCAGGGCGCATGAAAAGAGAAGGAATACTTTGAACGTACTGGAACTAAGTAGTGCTGATATCAAGGTGGAAACCTATTGGCATGAACAAGAGGAAGGTGCGTTTGTAGCTCGGGAGGTTAATGCTTTTCGTCGCAGAACTTAGGTCGATCGACTCTCTTTTGTAGGAAGATTCATTTTATGCTGAGATTTTAGAACAGATATGAAGACCTCACTAGCATTGTTGCTCCTCCTTCTGATCTCTTCGGGAGAAACCCTGGCTCAGCAGGGTTCGACCGAACTGGGGGCTGTAGTCTTTGAAGGGAATGCAGCATTCCCGGAAGATTCCCTGTCCAGGACCATTATAAATAGGTCTACTAGGTGTAGGACATTTCTGCTAGCTCCATTTTGTGCCATGGGTGTGCCATTCAGTGTGGATAGGCAATTCTTGAATGAGCGTGAACTTTCTAGTGATATTTTTCGATTGGAGAGCTATTTCAGTCGAAGAGGTTATAGAGAGATTCATGTTGATACGATGATTGTGCGTTCAGCAGGGAAGCCAGCCAGACTGACATTTAAGATTTCTGAAGGTCAGCCACTAAGAGTTTCTACGGTGGAAGTTCGAGGCGTGGAAAAACTTGAAGACTTTGGACAATTTGAGCCATTACCACTGGAAGAGGGGGGAGTATTAAGTTCGATAGACTTAAGTTCTGCTAGGGATACACTGATACAAAGGATGCAAAACAAAGGGCATCCCAGGGCTGATGTTGTGACTCTTTCACGTCGGTCCAAGTCAAGTCCATACTTGGCAGATATTGTCTTCGACGTTCGTCCTGGTCCCTATGCAGTGTTTGGACCGATAACATTAGTGGGCAACGTAGAACTGAGCGACGCATCTATCAGAAAATTGTTACCCTTCAGGGAAGGCATGGAATACTCCACCGCCAAAACTCTAGAGGGTCAGCGGAATCTTTTTGGCATTGAGATGGTGCAACATGTGATCATTGAGGAGACTGTGGACCCAGGAGGGAATGTTCCGGACAGCTTGGTTCCGTTGCAGGTCCGAATTTCTGAAGGGGAAGTACATAGAATGAGGGCAGGATTCGGATGGAGCACCGCTGATTGCCTTAACACAGATGGACGGTGGGTGAGTCGCAATTTTTTGGGTGGTGCACGTAGAATGCAAGTTCGTGCTCGCCTTTCGAATATAATGTCTGAGACGCTATATGATCCCGTTTGTGGGCAATCGGCAGTCGGTGATTTCGGAGGATTGAATTGGTTAGTATCTGCAGATTTTTCACAACCTAGGCTCTTCAGTGGATTTTCCCTGGGTTCTAGTTTGTTTTTTGAAAAACAGAGTCTACAGGATGTTTTCGTCCGTAAAGCAGTGGGCCTAGATCTATCTCTGGCGAAATTTGTGGGTTCTAACAATTCGTTAACATTCTCGTATCGTCCTCAATTGACCGAATTGGAAGCGGCAGAAATATTTTTCTGTACCAGTTTCAGGGTGTGTCGACCAGATGATATTTCCGGATTGCAAGATCCTAATTGGTTAGCGCCTGTCGGTATTAGCTTGGTCAGAGATAGGACTAACAACCTACTTAATCCTAGTAAGGGCTATCAAATAATCGGAGATTTTGAACATGCATCTAGGCTTACTGGGTCGAGTTTCGAATACAACCGAATCTCTGCAGAGCTAGGAAGCTACGAGGAGCTCGGAGACAGGCAAGTGCTGGCGGGTCGAATCAGAGTGGGTTGGGTTGGCTCAGGGAATTTCAATCTATCGATGGGTGGAGTAGATGTAATTCACCCACAAAAAAGATTTTATTCCGGAGGAGCTAATAGCGTCCGAGGATTTGCGCAAAATCAGCTTGGAGCTCGGGTGCTGACTATCGACAGTCCTCAGTTATTGCTTGCTGACCCGACAACTGGAACGTCTCCTTGTACTCCTGGAGAGATAATGGGATTGAAATGTGACGCCAATTCTTTAGTTGACGCAATGTTCGGAACACCTAGGCCAACTGGAGGTCATATGGTGATAGAAGGTGGCTTAGAGTATAGAGTGATGTTGGCATCTAAATTTCAAGGTGCTGTGTTTACAGATTTAGGCCGTGTTTGGAACAATTCAGAGCTCTCAGACTCAGGTAGTTTGGAGTTAACCCCTGGTGTTGGTTTCCGTTATATAAGTCCTATTGGACCAATTCGAGTCGATATGGGTTACCGATTTAGAGAGTTTTCCAATCTTCAAGTGGTTACTCCTCAAATACGTCCATTCGATCCGGATCGAGATCAATCCGACGACAAAATCCGTGGGGTCGTGAATGGCAGTGAAAGAGTTCTCGATTTTGTTCGTATGGATGATCTTGCTCTTTTGGATCCCAAAGTAACTTTCGGTAAGGAAGATGGATTTTCCCTGTATCGCTTCCAGCTCCATCTAAGTATCGGGCAGGCTTTCTAAGATGAAATTGTCTAAGAACCCTTTGGGGATTGGAATCCTCGTATCTACGACCGTGATAGCACTGAGCTTTTCCGGATTCTTTTTCTTGGCTACCACTGGTTTGGGTCAGAGATGGGTTTTGGACAGGGTGATCGAGGAAGTAAATGGTTCTCTTAGAGGGAAGGTGTTTGTAGAGGATTTACGTTCCGATTGGATAAATGAAGGTGTGAGATTGGTTGGAGTGAGAGGGGAAAGTGAAGAAGGGCTTAGACTCTTCACCATCGATTCTTTAGACGTTAACTACTCTGCTTTTCAATTATTGAGAGGTGCTGTCAATTTTTCTGACATAATTCTATGGAATCCGGAACTAACGTTGGACAACGACCAAGAAACAGGACGCCTCAACTTGGGTGAATTTTTTGACCCTCCTAATCCCAGCCATTCGTTAGCAGAAGCCACCTTAATTCAGAGTACCTTCGACAATGAATCGAGCATCTTTTTAGAAGGAATCACTATCGTCGACGGCAGAGTGTTTATCTCCCCGAACAGTTTACAGAAAGATTATTATTGGAATCGATTGTTGCCTTCGCAAGGACTTGGTGGAGTAGGGGATAACGAGGGGCTAGGGCTCAAAAGAGTAGAAGCTCAGATCAATAAAATAACTATAGAAGGGGAAGAGACTCGAAATATACTCATGGAATTGGACAATTTGAGTTTGGTGGTAACTGGGTTCCAGGATTCTCTAGAGGTTGCGGACTTCGGTGGAGAAGTGTTTTTGGCCGACCAACGGTTACAGGTTAGGCTCGATAGAATTAGATTGGGTCAATCTGAAGCCACAGGTGTAGTTGCATTGGATATGTCAGGGGATCGAGGGTCTGATTTCTCTTTAACTTTGACTAGCCCTAAGTTTGATTTTGATGATTTACGGTGGATTAATCCAGCTCTTCCTATAGGTCGGGGGGAAGGGGATTTTCAATTCTCAAGAGATCTTTCAGGAATGGAATTTAAGTGGGATAACCTGGAACTGGATTTGGGGTCGGGACAGGTTGTAGCTAATGGAGCCTTCAGTAAACCAGTTGGAGGTGTCGGGTCACTGAAAGAGGTGCTGTTAGATCTGTCGAATGTACCTTTGTCTTCGCTTAAGAATTATGTTCCAGAGCTAACTGAACAGTTGTTACTGTCCAGTCAGGTTCCTTTGGAAGGTCTGATTTCCGGACATCTAGATCTTTCAGGAAGTATGGATGCTATGGCTGTTAACGCTGGCCTTACAGTCACCGAAACAGGCTCAGGAGAAGCTCAAGCAGTTGTAGAAGGGATACTTCATCTAAGCCCACCCTTTGGTGCAACAGATCTAAGGGTTCACTTGGATCCTTTGGATATGGAGATAGTCAATAAAGTTTTGGATGGATCTCCATTTCAGGGTTCTGTGGATTTTAAAATCCGTGCTGATGGTCTAATGAATGAAGGTATTGAAGTAGCTATTGAAGGTTCTTATCAGGGTGATAATTCGGAAAAATCACGTGTGGTGTTGGAAGGAATTATGGCAGAGGGAGATGGTGACATTAGAGTTTCTTTAAGCGGATCCTTGGACCCATTAGTGATATCAGATCTGGTTTCTAACGAATCTCTGTTTTCAGGTCTTGGGGTCGCTAGAGGCACCGTAAGGATTGATGGAACGACCACTAACATGTCTGTCAGGACAGACATGTTTACTCAAGATGGGGAACTCTCCTTGGATACATATTTCGACTTGACTACTCCATTGTCACGTTATCGAGTAGTGGGTAGGGGTAGAAATTTTGACGCCAGCAAACTGGTTCCCCAGTTGCCCGCAGGGACAGTGGTCACAGGGTCTGTGAATCTATCTGGAGAAAGAGAAGGGTTAGGTGCTGTCGATCTGGAAGGAGAAATCGACCTTGTCGGGTCGCATCTGGGGGTATTGCCCGTTGAAAAAGTAAAATTGAGTGTAAAATTATCGGATTCCGTACTGAATTTCGACACTGTATCTGCGATTGTAGGAGGGGTTTCTTTGGAGGGATCCGGGAAACTTGCCATCCTAGAAGATGCTATTCCGCAGGAATTACATCTTAAGTTTGAGAGCACAGACTTGGAACAACTGAGGCCATTATGGTTAGGCCCTGATGTTATTGCTAGGGATACCTTAACCTCTCTATCAAGGGATATCCTGATCCTAGACGGAGTTAATCCTGACATGTTCCCACTTGCGGAAGACATCGCTACGGAGGGTCAGATAGCCGGCCAGTTGGTTCTAAGCGGGTCTCTCCAAAAGACAAAGATTCTGGGCGTAGCGGATGTTTCTGGTATGCGGTACGGCAATAACATAGTGGAAGCAGCAGTCTTAGATTTTTCCGCTACAAATTTGTTTACTCCGAGAGCCCAGGTGGATTTTCAATTCGATGCGGATTCCATAGACATCATGGGGAGAAATTTTGATTCTTTATCTGTCAGAATCAGCTACTCTGATCCCAGAGGAGAGTTAGATCTTTTTTTAATGCGTTCAGAGGATGAAAATTACCAGGCGAGGATTGCATTTGAAGATGCACTGCCAGCGAAGCTGTTAAATATTGACGAACTGTCTGTCAATTTTCCTGATGAGCGGTGGAACTTAGGTGGACCAAGTAGGGTTTTCTGGGATTCGGATGGATTGACTTTCGAAGATTTTAGGCTGATTCGTCCTGGAATCGATGGATTGAGAATTCAAACAGAAGGTAGGTTCCCATTTGAGGGACAGGGTGACTTAGAAGTTCTGATTGAAAATCTGGATGTTAGCAGAGTAAGCCATCTTTTTCGTTGGGATGAAAGTTTGTCAGGCGTGATTGATCTTGCCTTCAATCTTACGGGAGATGATTCTAATCCTCAGATGAGAGGGGATATTTCGGTCTCTGATTTTCAATACAGGGATTATTTTTTCCAAGAATTAGATATTGATGCAAAATATTCGGACAAAGAGTTGAGAGGGGATATCACCTTTGGAGATGGTTCTTCGGAATTTCTTTCCATCGAGGGTATGATTCCGGCTGATCTTTCTATCGATCCAGTGCAGGACAGGTTTCTAAATGAGGACATCGAAGTTTTTGTGACTGCGATATCCGCTCCTTTTTCTTTGCTTATGGCTCCTTTTGATAGCTA
Source organism: Longimicrobiales bacterium (assembly GCA_028822645.1). GTDB lineage: Bacteria > Gemmatimonadota > Gemmatimonadetes > Longimicrobiales > Gaopeijiaceae. The sequence continues at coordinate 38,857 of JAPKDG010000007.1, forward strand.
TCAAGAAGTGGAAGGGACGATTTCTGGACAGGTTGGGTTCGGGGGAACTTTGGACAAGCTCTCGCCAAATGGGGAAATGACTCTGATCGACGGAGGAGCTTTTGCTCCAGGACTTGGGGTGAGGCTTGAGAATTTGTTTGGAACTTCTAGCTGGACGCCTGATGGGGTAGTAGAAGTCGAGGTCAGGATGGAATCTGAAGGCGAAGCTGCAGCAACAGGTAGAATTGAAATCGGAAGCATAGCAAATCCAAATTTGGACCTTGAAGTTCATTTAGAGGAATTCAGAGCTTTGGACCGCCGAGATGTGAGCGCTAAGCTGAGTGGGGACTTCACGATACAGGGGCCGTACACTCGTCCCGTTGTAACAGGGGATTTGTTCGTGGATGAAGGAACTCTGTTTGTTGAAGAATTTCAGAGAGCAGCGAATGTGGTGGATCTCTTGGCTTCCATTGAGACTACGCAAATAGACTTGAGTACAGTTTTGGAGGACAGTAATCGTTTCCTAGAAAATGTACGTATGGAGAATACGACGTTGACCGTACAGCGTAACAGCTGGATCAGAAGTGCTAGGATGAATGTTGAACTTGATGGTCAACTAGATGTACTCTGGGACAGACAAACTCAGGAATTGGCTCTAGTGGGTGAGCTTGAGGCATTACGAGGTTCATATGGAGCTCTCGGTAGACAGTTTCAGGTGGACACAGGGACTCTACGCTTCCTGGGAACTAGTGGGATTAATCCGACCATGAATATTTCAGCCAGCAATAATGTTCGTTCCTCGGTGGGAGACCGATTTGGCATTACTGCTTCTGTCACTGGAACCTTGGAGGCACCTAGGATCAGTCTCACTAGTGATCAGGCTGGATTCACAGAAGACGATTTACTCAGCCACTTGTACTTCGGGCGTCCGACCTACGCATTGACTTCGGGACAAAACCAGGCCGTGAATTCTATGGGAGCTATTTTAGGCTCCGGAGCAACCTTGGGACTGAGCACATTCAGTAATGAACTCGGATCTGCCATGGCTAAGGAATTAGGTGTGGACTATCTGAGTATTACTCAAGAAGATTTTGATTTTCTCGGTAATACTAGCAACACCTTGGGGACAACAGTTGTCGAAACCGGATTTTATATGACAGAAGATCTATTTGTGACCCTGCTACTACGTCCTCTCTCTAGTCAGGGATCAGGAAGCGGTTTTGCAGGACTTCGTTCTGAATGGATTTCTTCGGATTCGTATACAGTGGAGTCCTTTTTTGAAGATCGGTTTTTCCGTAATAGGATGCTTGGTTTTGGCGAACTCGGATTTCATGCCAAGAAAGACTTCGGGCTTTCTATTTTCAGAGAATGGATATACTAAATAGGTATTCTTGTCTTGTCGCAGTAAGTTTCTCGGTTTCCATTTAACAGGAATATGAGCTAAGAGTTTTGATAAGTAATGGCTAAAGATTCTCTAGTAATTCGCGGTGCCCGTGTACATAACCTTAAGAATGTAGATCTGGAGTTGCCTCGTCGGAGCTTGGTGGTGTTCACGGGTTTGTCAGGGTCCGGAAAATCTTCTTTGGCTTTCGATACGATTTATGCAGAGGGACAACGCCGGTATGTAGAGTCCCTGTCGGCGTACGCTCGTCAGTTCCTAGGCTTGATGGAAAAGCCCGATGTGGACGTGATTGAGGGTCTGTCTCCAGCGATTTCTATCGAACAGAAAACCCTTAACCGCAACCCTCGCTCGACCGTGGGAACCATTACGGAAATCTATGATTACTTGAGAGTATTGTGGGCGCGTGTAGGGGTGGCACACTGCAGAAATTGTGGGAAACCTGTGGCACAACAGTCCCCCGAAGAGGTCGCGGATATACTCCTTAGTCTAGGAGAATCTATAAGAATTGAAATCCTAGCCCCCTTGGTCAGAAGCAGGAAAGGAGGATTTCGGGAACTCTTTGAAAAGGTGAGAATAAAGGGTTTTGTGAGAGCTGTTGTAGACGGCGAACAGGTTGACCTTTCTGCCCCTCCAGACCTCAATAGATATGAAACTCATGATATCTCTGTAGTAATCGATCGCTTAGTGTTGTCAAAAGATGACAGAGAACGATTGACTGAGTCGATTTCTGCTGCATTTAGTTTAGCGGGTGGTGTGACTCAAGTGGTTGAGCATCGGGGGAAGAAGGAGGTGGAGAAGTTTTTCAGTGAGAATTACTCCTGTTTTCAATGCGGAACTAGCATTCCAGAAATTGAGCCGAGGCAATTCTCGTTTAATTCTCCACATGGAGCATGCGAGAAATGTAAAGGGCTCGGGACCACTAACCACGTGAATCCTGAGCTGTTAGTGGGAGACGAGTCCAAATCTCTTGCTGGAGGGGTGTTACTAGCTTGGGGGAAGCCTTCGGGATACCTGAGAAAGTCTATAATTGCTGGATTAGCTGAAGCCTACGAATTTTCAGCCGAAGAACCTTGGAAAAATTTATCGCTAGAAGTGAAGGAAGCTATCCTGCACGGATCTGGTGAGATGAAAATTCGTTTTCCCTATCGCAGGAAAAGAGGCAAGAAATTTTATGAAGAACCGTGGATCGGGTTAATACAAGACATTCATGATCGTCACCAAGAGACGAATTCTGAAGTGATCAGGAGTCAATTGGAAGAGTATATGTCGACTCTTTGTTGCCCGGATTGCCTAGGAAGCAGACTTAAAGGAGACTCCCTATCTGTGACCGTAGCAGGTCGCTCTCTCGGTGAGATTACAGGTCTTCCCATTTCGGAAACTCTGGAATGTTTCAAGAAAATTTCATTAGATATCTCAAAAGGTAAGCCGTCTGGTTCACAGGTGATATCGTTAGAGATTGCTCAACCGATTCTTAGAGAAGTACATGAACGCTTGTCGTTCTTGAATGAAGTCGGACTTAGTTATCTGACTCTCGGACGATCAGCAGCTTCGTTGTCTGGAGGTGAGTCGCAACGTATACAGCTGGCAAGTCAGATTGGGAGTGGACTTACAGGCGTTTTGTACGTTCTTGATGAACCGTCTATCGGGCTTCATCAAAAAGATAATGCAAAACTGATCGGCACATTAAAATCTCTCAAGGAATTAGGTAATACAGTTATTGTGGTGGAGCACGACGAAGAGACCATGCGAGCTGCTGACTATATTGTGGATTTGGGACCTGGAGCTGGAATAATAGGTGGGGAGGTTGTGGCAGAAGGGACTCTAGATGACATCATGGCGGAGACTCGTTCTCTCACGGGTTCATATCTTGCGGGTTCTAAGTGCATAGAAATACCAGCCAATAGACGTCTGATTGATAGAACTAATATTTTGAGTTTGAAGGGAGCTCAAGGAAATAACCTCAACAATCTAGATGTCGATATTCCACTGGGATGTTTTGTTGCGGTGACAGGGGTGAGTGGCTCAGGTAAATCAACGCTCATCAACCAGACACTGTACCCAGCGTTGGCCCGCCATTTTTATCGCAGTAAGAAGTTGTCAGAACCTTATGATGATCTTCAGGGATTAGATCTGATTGACAAAGTCATTGAAGTGGATCAGTCGCCTATCGGAAGAACTCCTCGTTCGAACCCTGCTACCTACACGGGATTATTTACTCCGATCAGAGAGTTATTCGCTAATTTGTCAGAGTCTCAGGTTAGAGGTTATGACCGAGGGCGCTTCTCTTTCAACGTAAAGGGAGGTCGATGTGAGGGTTGCTCAGGGGACGGTCTAGTGAAAATCGAGATGCATTTCCTTCCTGACGTGTATGTGTCCTGTGATGTTTGTCGAGGGCGTCGCTATAACAGAGAAACGCTAGATATAGTTTTGAAAGGGAGAAATATTTCAGATGTGTTGAATATGACGGTCCGTGAAGCTCTCGAGTTTTTTAACGCTTTCCCCTCAATACGGGATAAATTACAAACACTATCTGACGTAGGGTTGGACTATATCCATCTTGGGCAGGCGGCAACAACGTTATCGGGGGGTGAAGCACAGAGAGTTAAGCTCAGCACTGAGCTTTCTAAACGCGGGACTGGAAAAACTCTCTATGTCTTGGATGAACCGACAACTGGACTTCATTTTGAAGATGTCAGAGTGTTATTGGAAGTGCTGCACGAGCTCGTGGACAAAGGTAATACAGTCATTGTAGTCGAGCATAATCTAGAAGTCATCAAGACTGCTGATTGGATCATCGATCTCGGTCCAGAAGGTGGTTATGACGGAGGAAATATCGTAGCTGAAGGCACTCCTGAGACGGTAATAAATGCCTCGAAATCACACACTGCGACTTATCTGAGAAATGCCCTAAAGATCTAGCTAAGTTTCGTGAATTTCTATTCGAAATTTGGACAAGGTGTATAGGTCTTTATTTCTCCATCATCGTACCATTCACCACATTCTGATCCCATGTTGTAGAAACCTTGCCATCTCAGGTTACCGTAGATGTCATAGAATTCATCTAGGCCATGCCGTTTGCCATCTTTGTATGTGGACTTGCTCCATAGTTGTCCGTTTTCATAGTATGACTCTTCTAGGCCATGTGCCTGGCCCATGTTGAAGACTCCTTTCCCCCTTAGTTGTCCGTTCTGGTGATAGGTCTCAGTTGGTCCGTGGGCGTAACCGTTGTTGTAGGAAGTCCTGGACATTAGCTGTCCGTTCTCATAATAGCTCTCAACTAAACCCTCTAATTCACCATCACCACAACTGGAGATTATAAAGGCTAAAGTGAGGAGAGCTACATGTTTCATTATCTCTCCTTTAGAAGTTTGTATCCAAGGTATGGCAGGCTATTGGTAGTCGCACTCTTTCCTTTGGCTCACGATCATGAGAAACTATAGTTGATGCTAAACCTAATTTTAGAGCCAGGCTGAGTTTACGATGAACATAGTATACTTGAACGGCGAGTTTCTGCCCAAGGAAAGAGCACAAGTCTCGGTAGAAGACAGAGGCTTTCTGCTCTCGGATGGGATCTATGAAGTGACACCTGCCTATCGGGGCGAATTTTTCTGTTTGGACCAGCACTTGAATCGGCTGAGATGTGGGCTTAATGCTCTCCGGATCGAGTACGACCCCGAAGAGCTGATAGAAGTGCATCAAAAATTGCTTGATATTAATAATCTGACTGACTCTGAAGTAGCCATTGTATATTTGCAAATCACCCGAGGAGTAGCGGAGAGAGTTCATTATTTTCCTCCCGCTGATACTATTCCTACAGTATATGCGTTCGCGAAACAATTTCAGAGACCTTCAATAGAAAGTTGGCTAAAAGGGTTTAGAGCTGTGACCGTCCCTGATCGTCGTTGGTCTCGTGTAGATATTAAATCAATCAGTCTGCTCCCCAATGTCATGGCTGCACAGGCAGCCGTTGATGCTGGGGTAGATGATGCTTTGCTGGTGAAGAATGGTATCGCTCTGGAAGGTGCTCAGAACAACATTTTTGTAGTCAAAGGTGGTGTCTTGGTGACTCACCCTGCTAGCCAGGAAATATTGCACGGTATTACGAGATCTGTAGTGATCAAAATAGCTCATTCACTGGGAATCCCCATTCAGGAGCGGCCGATTCAGGTAGAAGAGCTAGAGACAGTCGATGAGTTGTTTTTCTCGGGTACGACCACAGAAGTTAGACCGACCGTTGCCCTAGACGGTAAACCAGTAGGATGTGGGGAAGTCGGTACAGTATCAAAGGCAATCTATGCAGCTTTTAGAAAAAAGATTGGACAACCGATAGATCAAGATCTTTAGGTAAGGGCTGGCCGATTTTTCGCCCAGCCGCCTAAGGGTAAATCAAGTACTGGTTCCTGGTGACTAGGAAGTCCTGTAGTTGGCTGGGCCAGTCACTGACGAGATCCTGGGCTGTAGAGCCTGCGACAATCCCCTCACGTAAGGAATCAGTGCCCGCCAAGCGATCAAAATGGGAAGTCAGCCATTCCCATTTGTCACTAGACATTTTATATGTCTCTACTAGTAGTGCGACAGCTACTTCGGTGGGGTCGTAGTCGGGGGACGTAGCGATCAGCTGGACGCCGTATACCTCAATTCCGTCAAATTTTCCATCTCCTGGATTCTGAGGTGTAAATGTCACTGCCTTGAACGATACACCTGCGAATTCATAGTGACGCATTCGTTCTGCCAGATCTTCTCCGTCTAGCCAGGGAGATCCGACCACTTGAAATGGGTGATCGGTACCTCTACCGACTGATAGATAGGTTCCCTCAAACAAACAGGTCCCTGGGTAGTGAAGAGCGCTCTCGACAGTAGGCATATTAGGAGAGGGTTGGATCCAGGGGAGATGGGTATCTTCGAAAGTCATGTTTCGCTCTAAGCCAGAAACTGGAACAATATGTAATGGGCCAGGAATATTGAACTCTCCTTGGTAGTATAGGGCCATTTCACCCGAAGTCATTCCGTGTCGCATTGGGATGGGGTACCTACCGACAAATGTGGAAAATTCAGGATACAACATATTCCCCTGGACATTGCCGCCTATTGGGTTGGGTCGGTCGAGTACTACAACTGAAATTCCATGTTCAAAGGCTGCTTCCATACTCAGAGTCATGGTGGAGGTATAAGTCCAGTAGCGGGCGCCGATGTCTTGTAAATCAATCAATAGGACTTCGACGTCTCCCAGCATTTCAGGGGTGGGTTTTCTATTGTTTCCATACAGAGAATAGATAGAAAGACCAGTTCTTGGATCGACACCATCTTTTACTTCTTCTCCTGGGCCTAAATCTCCTCTGATCCCATGTTCGGGTGAAAAAAGAGCAATGAGATCCACTTGAGGATGATTAAAAATAAGGTCGATTGAGGAAAGCCCTTCCGAGTCCACCCCAGTTTGGTTTGTTACTAATCCCACTCTCTTGTCTTTGACTAAATGGAGAGAATCTTCCAGGAGCACCTGAATTCCGGGTCTTATTTCAGCAGAATCCTGTTGGATCGAGGCTTGGACAGAAGAGAGATTGGGGATGAGTAAAATCAGAAGCGTGAATAAGCGTATTAAGCAGGATTGTGATCTTTTTAAGAACTTCATAGCTTGCTTCCTAGTGCTCTGACTTGTTTAACATTTCTATTTTTCCAGCCAAAGAGAGGTTTTGAAGATCCCCTCATGAGAATCCAAAAGACTCCTCAAGTCGTCTTTAATAATAGAGTGTTGAGAAACCTATGGATCCTAGCGATCCTTGTTTCTTCATGCTACAGACAGGCTCCTATTCAGGATTCCTTCGAGAATGTCACCCAGCAACGCTCCACCCCTGATCCCGATCTGCCTGCAGTCCCTTATTCTTCTCAAGAACAACCGACTCTGGATGCTGAAGAGTCTGATCACTCTGACGACTGGGCACAGGTAATCTTAAGTGAGATGACCTTGAGGGAAAAAGTGGCTCAATTGATGATGCCCTGGATTCTGGGAGATTTTTCACCAGAAGGGTCGGATGACCACGACAGGGTAGTGAGTATGATCGACTCATTCGGGATCGGTGGAGTTATTGTATCGGTGGGCTCCCCCAGTGAGGTGGCAGTAAAGCTTAATGATCTGCAAGGGCACTCAGAGCATCCTCTTTTAGTGGCTGCCGATTTAGAGACTGGTGCTGGTTTCCGTTTTGGAGGAGGAATTGACGGTCCTACGAACATCGTTTTGGGTGGAGCTACCGTGTTCCCGTCTTTGATGGCTTTCGGGGCAGCAGGTGATCCAGAATTGGCCTATGAACTCGGCCGAATCACAGGCTTGGAAGCCAAAGCTATCGGTGTACATGTTCCGTTTGCTCCCGTACTAGATGTCAACAACAATCCAGAAAACCCCATCATCAATATTCGCTCATTCGGTGAAGATCCAGCAGAAGTTGCCAGGATGGGAGTTTCATTTGTTCGCGGAATCCAAGACAACGGATCTATAGCAACGGGCAAACATTTTCCTGGACATGGAGATACGGGAATTGATTCTCACAACGCTTTGCCAGTTTTTGAACATGGCAAGGAGCGATTGCAAGATATTGAGCTGGTGCCGTTTCAGGCTGCGATTGATGCTGGGATGCGAGCTATTATGACCGCTCATATTGCAGTGCCAGACCTTAGTGAAGACAGATTGCCCGCAACTCTTACAGAAAAAGTGCTGACTGATCTCCTTCGTACGCAGCTAGGATTTGAGGGCATCGTTTTCACCGATGCGATGGACATGGGAGCTGTGACCAGGACGTTTCCCGATGGTGAGGCCTCGGTGCGGGCTGTCCTGGCTGGAGCGGACGTTATCCTGATGCCTAGTAATGTTGGGGATGCCATAGAGGCTATTGTGAGTGCTGTGGAGTCGGGGCGTTTGACCGGGGAAAGGATTGATAAATCAGTCAAAAAAATTCTTCAATTGAAAGAGGAGATGGGACTCCATAGAGAACGTAGGGTTGATGTAAATAAGGTTCCGTCAGTGGTAGGGATTCCTGCCCACAAAGAGGTGGCACAAACGGTTGCTGATCGATCCGTCACACTCATTCGCAATGGTGGAAACTTACTCCCATTGCTAGGTACACGAACTGCACGTGTGATGTCAGTCTCCTACCAGAATGGAAATAATCCATTGTCTGGTCGCTATTTTGATGCGCGGCTCCGTCAAACCTATCCTAGATTGAGTCGGACAGCGGTTAATAGATCATCTCACCCAGCTAAGTATGATCAGCTTCTTAGCCAAGCGGGACGGTCCAATCTAGTGGTTGTTTCCATTTATTCTAACTTTGCTGGGCAGGTCGAATTACCGGAAGAGACCGTGGATTTTATTTCGGAACTTTCCAGTCGTAATATCAGTCATGTTGTTGTTTCTTTTGGCAGCCCTTATCTGATTTCAGAATTTCCCGAAGTTCAGGGTTATTTATTAGCCTGGAGCTCAAGCCAGGTAAGCCAGGTGGCTGCTGCGGATGCCTTATTAGGTAAATTTGCTATCACTGGGAAGGTTCCGACTAGCATGAATCCTCACTTCGAGATAGGAGATGGAATCCAGGTAGCGTCCAAGGGAGAAATGAATGGCAGGTAGAACAGTGGGTATGTGCACCCTATTCCTTCTGCTAGCTATCGGAGATTTTCATCCTACAGCAGCTCAGCAGCTCAATCATTCTTCGTCTGGATACGACTTAGCGGATGACGACCAAGTTTGGGTTGAAGAGACTTTAGCTTCGATGAATCTTAGGCAGCAAATAGCACAATTGATCATTCAATGGTTGCCTGGGTCGTACGCCTCTACGAACAGTGACGAATTCATGGAATGGGCTGGCTGGATACAAAACGACCAAATCGGGGGCATTTACTTATCCATTGGGCTTCCACACTCCTACGCTGCAAAGATCAACGAGCTTCAGGATTTATCTACAGTTCCCTTGTTAGTCACGTCTGATTTTGAGAATGGTGGACCAGGAATGCGTATCAACCACTCATATGCGTTGCCTTCACTTTTGCCCCAGGGCGGAGGTACTAGCTTCCCGCCTACGATGGCGTTTGGAGCCATTGGAGATGCTGACATCGTTCGCGAATTTGCTCGGATCACGGCAGTGGAAGCCAAAGCTTTAGGGGTCAGCTTGAACTTTGCTCCGGTGCTCGACGTTAACAATAATCCGAATAATCCAGTTATTAACACCAGATCATTTGGGGAGGATCCTATTGAAGTAGCCCGTCTCGGTGCAGCCTATATAGAAGGAGCGCATCAGGGTGGATTATTAGTCACAGCGAAGCATTTCCCGGGGCATGGGGACACCGACACGGACTCGCATATAGGGTTGCCAGTGATCAACGCTGGATTGGATCGTTTGAGAAATCTGGAACTAATACCCTTTGAGGAAGCTGTCGATGCCGGCGTTGATGCTGTGATGACAGCTCATATTGCTCTATCTGAACAGAATGGATCTGGCAGTCTTCCAGCGACCTTGGATCCAAGGTTTATGGAAGGACTGCTCCGTGAAGAAATGGGATTCAACGGTCTACTTTTCACGGATGCGCTGACTATGGGTGCTCTCGCTGCACAATATGGAACTGGAGAACTTGCCGTATTAGCGATTGAAGCTGGTAACGACGTGTTGCTGATGCCTAACGATATCGGTGAGACCATTGACGCAATCCATTCAGCGGTCGAAACAGGTAGAATCGCTTCTGGAAGGATCGAGTCCTCAGTGCGACGTATCTTAGGGACTAAGGCGCGGATTGGCTTGCATCAAAGTAGGACAGTCGACTTGAATGCCGTTGATGAAATTGTTGGCAGGCAAGAGCATCTAGATTTTGCGGCTTTAACCGCTGAGCGATCGCTGACTTTGCTGAGAGATGAAGATCATGTAATCCCTGTTGAGTTGGGTGAAACGCTGAATGTCTTTAGTCTCACGTATGCGAGAGAAGAACACTTGGTTGCAGGAAGGGAATTGGATGCCAGACTGAGAAGCAGGGTTCGGCGGGTGACTTCTGGTAGGGTGGGTCCCAATACTTCTTCCGAAGAGTATGAGACGTTGCTTGCCGCTGCGTCGAATAGTGACTTGGTTTTGGTTAATATCTTCCTCCCACCAGTTTCGGGACTCGGAGAAATCGGGGTATCGGAGAAGCTCAAGAGTTTCATAACCTCTAGGAACGGTATCGCTCCGATGATGGTTACGTCTTTTGGGAATCCTTACTTATTGCAAGAACTATCGGACTCTCCCGGTTACCTTCTGGCATGGGGCGATCACGAGGTGTCACAAAGAGCCGTGGTTAGAGGGCTTTTTGGTGATATTGGCCTGAGTGGAAAACTGCCAATATCCATTCCTCCGTTTTATTCAGTAGGTGACGGGTTGGATCGACCATCGGGTGCGAGTTTGCAGCAAGATGCTGATGTACTAGGAACGCACCCTGAGACCGTTGGTATGTCGGAAGATGGCTTGGAAGCACTCGATCAACGAATCATGCAGGGTATAGCCGATGGTGCCACTCCGGGTGTGGCTCTAGCTGTCGCAAGAAAAGGATATCTGGTCAGGTTGAAGGGATATGGAACGCTAGATTGGGACGAATCCTCTGCAAAAGTCGGAGTAAACTCGATTTACGACTTAGCGTCGCTCACTAAAGTGGTGGGCACCACGACTGCGGCTATGGTGTTGATTGATGAGGGCCGCTTAAGCTTGGATGATCCAGTGCTGAAACATCTGCCATGGTGGGCAGAGAAAGGTTCTTCTAAGGCTACCGTCACGATCGGTCAGTTGTTGCTACACAGGGCAGGCTTGCCTCCTTTTCGAAGGTTCTATCATGAAATGGAGGGAGAAGCAGCTTACAAAGATGCTATTTCGGATCTGCAGCTGGATTATGAGCCTGGGTCGGCAACCGTGTATTCAGATATTGGCTTGATGACATTGGCTTTTGTGGTCGAAGAGGTGTCTGGTCGTCCTTTTGAGCATTTCTTGAAGCAGAATATTTGGGACAAACTTGGAATGAAGGACACTGCCTTTAATCCATCAGGGGACTTGAGAGGCAGAATTGCGCCGACTGAAATGGATACGGTGTTTCGCCATGTACATGTGCATGGCGAGGTCCATGATGAAAATGCTTATGCGCTGGGAGGTGTGGCAGGACACGCCGGACTTTTCTCGACGATCTCCGACTTAACTCTTTTCGGGCAAATGTTGCTTAATGGGGGCTTGCTTGAAGGCTGTCTTTCAGTCGATGGGAGTGATGGAGAGATCTGTGTCCCAGGTATGGAGGAAAGTGTCAGAATTGTTTCAGAAAGATTGGCCGACTTATTTACAAAGCGTTTCGACGATGCTGCTTCGCGTGCGATTGGATGGGATACGCCCTCGGGAAGGTCTTCGGCCGGTGATTATTTTACTTCTGAAGCCTTCGGACATACTGGTTACACAGGGACGTCGATATGGTTAGACCCGGAACTCGATTTGTTTGTCGTACTCCTTACGAATAGAGTGAATCCGACTCGGGATAATCAGAAGCACGTTGCTCTTAGGAGATCAGTACACGACCTGGTTGCACTTGCTATTCAGGATGGAACAGTGGTGAAACGCAGCAACTAAAAATCTTCATCAATCTTTTAGTGTTTTGACCTCGCTTAAGAGCGTGAAGCCCAGTTCCTCATCGGCTATCATCAAAGAGTAATCGATCCAAATGTCTGTTGGGTATCCACGGGTCGGGTGGAATTCAACTTGCACATCGTGAGCGTTTTGATGGTAAGCATCCTGCAGGAGATCAAAGAGGCCATCAATAGTTTTGTACCAACCTGTCCAATCAGAGAGAGGTAGTAGGTTTCCAGTAGCAATATCGGTTACATCTGTGATGGTCTTTCCCTGGACCGTTACTCGCACGTCTTTTAATGAAGCAGGGCAGAAGCAACTTCTTGTCACATCGAAAGTATAATCAGTGAATCTTTGAGCGTCCCACCGAGCGCGCTGGTTCTCAAGTTGGTTTTCCGGGCCAGTTGGACTTGTACATCCCATCAGTAGCAGCAGGGCTAAAGGTTTCATTTTACAGATGTTGTTCATTGTCGTTCTGCCCCGAAATGTTTCCAGTAAATTGTGTTTCTAGTACAGACTTGTAGGTGCAGGATTCATGCCAAAGGGGGCAGAGACTATTCTGGGACAGAGGCAGGACAATCCCAACATTTCTATCTGATAAAAGGGAAAAAATTTCGGCGACCCCCCAAAAAAGAGGCTAAAACCCAGCAGCAGGTATTCGGAATCATAGAAGCTATGAAGTGAATGAGGAATTCATCCCTGCTTTGATCCAGAAATGCTGCGACTAACATAAAGCAGGTTGCAAGGAAGCCGGTCCAATGAATAACAAGCGAGGATTTTGTGAACATATCTAGATATTATTGTTACTACTCTCTGAGAATTTTCTATAGACTTCCATCCCTTGATCTAGGAAAAAACGGTACTCTTCAAAGACATGTTTTTTCCTGGGTCTTCTAGAGAATATGCCACCGAAAGGCCTGTCAATGCTCAAGCTCTTCATCTCCTCGAAAATGACCAAATGTGTACCTACACCTTGTAAACAAAGCTTTTTTTGAATCGTAATTTGGGTTGTAAGGAGTCTCATGATATCTTCTGTGAAAAATAGACGGATGGAGTCTTCCACTGGTCCTTTCAGTAGGAATTGCTTTGAAAATTCAGTACCCATACGGCTCAATTCGAAATCGATATCTTTCTCTTTCGTAAAGAAATTGACTGCTTTGCTAAAAACCTTTTGTGGGGACAGCGAAAAATATGGAAGGTCTAGTTTTGGGTCACTAATATGTATCACGGTTTGCATTTTTTTAGCTTTACCCTGATTGAATACATATTCCAGAATTGTCACTGTGACTTCCTGCTCTAATCCAAATTTTTCGGGGTCACCGATTAGAGGATCTGTGACTCGCTCCTGTTTGGTCTTCGTAAAAATTGGAAGCGTGGGCAAATTCTTTAAGGTTTTTGTACTATATCTCTTTTCCTCTGGGGTTTGGAACAACCCAAAGCCAAACCGGGAACGGTAGGGGAAGTCGGGTACGAGAGTCATCCCCAACGACTCGGCTAGTTCTGCGAATTTCTTTTTTCGCTTGGGTGCGTTTAGTCGCCGCCTGATCGCTATAATGACAATAAAAAGGAAAGCAATTCCAAAAAGAAAGTTATCCTCCAGTATCCTCATCGCAGGTTGATTGTTGACAAAAAATCCAGAGCAGGGTGGGTAGATGTAGGCTTCGCCTTCCTCTATCCATTCACCACACTCCGTATTAAGAACAAAGGTACCTTTCCTCAAAAGTTGTCCGTTTTCGTCGTAACGTTCGTAGGGGCCATCAATTAGAGTGTTCAACCTATCTCCGTCGCCATCGGGCAATAGATCTTTGAAACTCCCGAAGTTGCCTGTGCTGCGTAATTGGCCGTTTTCGTGATAGGACTTAAAAGGGCCGATTGCTTTACCGTTCGTGTCGGTGCCTTTCCTAGAAAGTTGGCCGTTTTCGTGATAAAACTCGTACGGTCCATCTGGCATACCGTCTTTGTAGTTTCCTTTGACCCTTTATTGTCCGTTTTCATGATAGGCCTCAAAAGGACCTTGCATAGGTTGCCCATTATCGTCCACGTCTTGAACAGAACTGACTGGTCCGCACCCATAGGCTAAGAATAAGGTGGCTATTATTAAGGTTGTTTTGATCATTTGTATCTTATTTGTGAATTGGCCGTTTTCGTGATAAAGCTCAAAGGAGTCTGTTGTGACTCTAGGGTGTGTAGTTATCCTTGTCCAGTTGTATGGCCCAAACAATCGCAGATTTGTTAACTAACCAAGAAGGTCATTCTGAATAGTTTTACGCCAGTCGATTTTACGGTGCTTTTTCTTTACCTCCTTGGAATCACGGGGTGGGGCGTTTGGCTGGGTAGAGGTCAAAGCGGTAGTTCGGATTACTTTCTCGGCAACAGAGGTTTACCGTGGCCAGCAGTGATGTTGTCCATCGTGGCGACCGAAACTAGTACCCTTACTTTCCTAAGTATTCCAGGGATTTCTTATTTAGGAACATTGACGTTCCTTCAGGTAACGTTCGGCTATCTACTCGGCAGAATTGTTATAGCTGGGCTACTTTTGCCGGCGTATTTTTGCGGCGACTTGAGTACGGCTTATGTTTTGCTCGGCTCTCATTTCGGAGAAACTACTCAGAAGGTATCCTCCGCAGTGTTTATGGTCACCCGACTTTTGTCTGATGCAGTACGTCTATTCGTCACTGCAATTCCTATGGCATTCATTACGGGATGGAGTTATCCAGTGTCCATCGGAGTCATCGGCTTGGCGACGGTGGTCTACACGTATTTCGGGGGAATCAAGGCGGTGGTGTGGGTCGATGTGGTCCAGATGTGTCTGTATGTAGGAGGAGCCATGGTTTCTATAATTGCTCTTCAGACGTTAGTTCCTGGTGGCTGGTCTGAGATCATTACCAGTGCTCGAGAAGCAGGTAAAATGACGATAATCGAAAGTTCATTTGATCTAAGTGTGCCATACACGATTTGGGCAGGAGTGATCGGAGGGGGTTTTCTCACCATGGCATCGCATGGGACCGATCAACTCATCGTTCAAAGAATTTTAAGTTGTGGGGATATCACTGCTGCAAAAAAAGCAATGATAGGCAGCGGCATGGTTGTTCTTGGCCAAATCTTCATTTTTCTCATGGTAGGCTTAGGGTTGTGGAGATACTATGACGCGGCAACCTTTGCAAGTTCGGATCAGATCTTTGCAGAATTTGTAGTTGAGGCCCTGCCTCCTGGGATAAGCGGATTGCTTGTGGCAGGAGTTTTTGCTGCTGCGATGTCATCTCTTTCTTCTTCGATCAATGCATTGGCATCTGCGACGACCTATGATTTTTTCGCTGTGATGTCTCAAAAAGATGATGCTGCACTCCTTAAGGTAGGAAAATTGTCCACGTTGGTATGGTCAGTCCTTTTGATCGGTGGAGCGATCCTCTTTATACCGTTCAGTGAAGGGTCGGCCGCTGTTGAAGTGGCTCTCAGTGTTTCTTCCATTGCGTACGGAGGTCTTTTGGGGGCGTTTCTAGTAGCGGTTTTTTCTATTTCCAAGGATCAGGTGAGTGTGATCAGTGGAATGGTCTTGGCAATAGGAACGGTCACGTTCATTTGGCTTTTTGCCAGAGACGCAGTTGCATGGCCTTGGTTTGTCCCCATAGGAAGCGCTATCACGGTCCTAGTAGCTGGAATACTAGGGAGAGTGCGAGTTAGTTCTAGTCGAGAGTCGAAGAGCTAAAACATCATGGACCTTTTCCTGGGAATTGACGGAGGTGGTACGCGCACCAGAGTGGTGCTTATGGATGAACACGAAGTGGAGCTCGGACGCATGGAAGGCACTGCCACTGGTCTCGACAAAAGTAGCGTGAATGATTCCGTGGAAGAGATTGAGATGTTGTGTGGCAAAGTGCTTGGTGGCATTGAATTTTCGAAGGTTAACTTATGTGCAGGTTTAGCGGGTGCAGGGGATACTGCCATTAAGAAATCTTTAGAAAACGCAATTCAAGAACGGGGGATTGCAAAGAGTGTATCAGTCAGGACCGATGCAGAGGTGACCTTCATGGACGCCTTTGGACTGGATGAGCCGGGCATCCTTCTTATTGCGGGGACTGGTTCAACAGCACTGGGTAGAGGAATCAATGGTTCGAAAAGAGTCGGTGGCTGGGGGAGTATCATAGGAGATGAGGGCAGCGGATATCGGATAGGATTGGAATCCCTTAGATCAGTCATCAAAACTCAGGATGGAAGGATGTCGAGTACTTCCTTGTTGACCGAGGTGCTCGGTGCAGTAGGGGTAGAAGCTCCTCGAGATTTAGTTACATGGGTATCGAGCGCTGAAAAATCAGAAGTAGCCGCGTTAGCCAACTCGGTTTGTCGGCTAGCTAATGAAGGAGAAAAGACTTCGTCCTTTATTGTGGGAAAAGCAATAGATGATTTGATGGTTCATGTACAAACATTGGTGGAGCATTTGGGGCCTTGGACATCATCTCCTCAGATTGTTTTGCATGGGGGTTTGATTGATTCTTCTGGGCCGCTCCACCATGACCTCATTTCGTCTATGAAGCAGCTGGACTGTGTCATTTTCGAGGGGAAAATCGATGGTGCAAGAGGGGCCTGTAGGATGGCGGCTTGTATTCAGGATGCCGAACAGAACAGGTCGAACTTGGGAGTGTTTCCCTGAAGGAAGGTAGACCTTGAAAGAAGATTGATCGACAATGACTTGGACGACTACCACAGGGTTAGGCATAAGGTTGGCAAAGGTGTAATCCGATTGACCGAACGAGCCAGAAAAATTGTTTTCCATGGAAATAGTTTGGAAAAAACCCTGTTGCTTTTCGTATTTTCTCTGGTGTCGAGAGTTGGTATTTTAAGGAGACTGTTTACCCACGTATTCCTTAATCAAAAGCTCTGAGTTGTAGGGCTAAGGTGCTATGCCGAGCATCTCACCAACCGCAGCGGTAAGGGATGTCATCCCACTCTTAACCCCTAGGTTGAAGGAAGTCTCTGCATCTATACCATCAACCCAAAAAGACTTGAGGGCCAACATGGCTCCAACTCGATTTCCGCTGGCGCAGTAAAGGACGGTCGTTTCGTCATTTCGTTCATTCAGAAGTCGTGCAAAGGTTTCGACGTTTTCTTTGGTTAATGATCCCGCACCTGAAATGGGTAACCGAGAAAATGCAGTGCCAGTTCCCTCCGTATAGCTTTCTTCCCAGCCAGCTCCATCTTCCGCTTCTGGACGCAGTGAAATAAAGCTATGCACTCCGGCATCTTCCAAAGCCTCAAGCTGTTCCACTGTAGGTTGCCCGCCAAGTATCAAACCTGGCTCTAGTGAATTCACATTTCGCAAACCGATTTCAGTTGCAACGCTGAATGCATCTTCCATGGTATCCGTTGTTTCAGTTGTGCAAGAAACTATGAGCAGTAGAACTAGAATATTTAGGGCGTTGCGGATAAGCATAAAATCAGTCCTCCAGGTAGTGGTTCATGTTAAAAATCTTCAGTGACGGCCATCGATAAACTTGATTGTTCAAATCAATCGAGTATCCATATTTATGTGATTAGTTTGGTTCTCGCTATCGAAGAGCCTCTTCTAAAGCTGTCGCAGCATCGGTGGAACCATCGCGGTACTTCACGATGACAGGGGCATATAGCTGTATATGTTTTTCGGTTGCAAAAGTTCCTCCGGCTGGCCTAGACCCTGGAACAACGACTGCACCCGCAGGAATTGTCAGAGGTTTTCCTGGTTGGGAACGGTAAGTGGTTTCACGAACAAGGTCATAAACTGTAGTTGCTGAAGTCAGTTGGACCCCTGGAGCTAGTACGGCGCCCTCTTCCACCAATGTTCCCTCGAATACTCCTGTGTTCCCGCCGATCAATGCTTCGTTCTCAATGATTACAGGTCGCATCCCTATGGGTTCGAGCACACCTCCAATTTGACATCCAGCACTGAGATGTACCTTTCGTCCAACTTGGGCACAAGAACCTACTAATGCGTGAGAGTCAATCATCGTGTCGTCATCTACATAGGCGCCGATATTGACGAATGCAGGAGGCATGATGATTACGTTCGTCCCCAGAAAAGATCCCCTGCGGACGGATGTGCCTCCTGGAACAATACGGATGTTATGATCTAGGCCCCTGGTGTCACGAAGGGGTAGAGTGTCTTTGTCAAAGAACGGGCTAGGTTCGTTGGCGAACAACGAGTTTTGACCTATTTGAAAGGTCAGCAGAATCCCTGATTTGACCCAGTCGACAGCTTTCCATTCACCTCCCTGCTTTTCAGCAGACCTAATCACTCCAGCGTCGAGTGCATCCAGGAATTTTTCTACTAGAGATTTTACTTCTGCTAGATCGTCCAGTTCTGTCTGTCCGGTAAAGCTTAAAATTCCTGCTTTGAGATCGTCTTTTGTCATTTAGTGTCCTTCACTATATCAGCCCTACTTGTCGGAGAGTTTCTTGCAGTTCCGGTACGAATTTTGGCGATAGAGGTACCAAGGGCAAACGATACCGAGCTTTCATTCTGCCCATCATTTCAAGGGCGGCTTTGACCGGTATAGGGTTTGTCTCCAAGAAATTGGCCCGCATAAGCGGTAAAAGATGGTAGTGCAGGTCTCGTGCTTTGTCATATTCACCTGCGAGAGAAGCTCCTACCATGTCAGACATCAAACGAGGTGCTTCATTAGCCACAACGGAGATGACCCCATCCGCCCCAGCCACTATCAAAGGAAAAGTAAGGTTGTCCTCTCCTGATAATATGCTAAACCCAGGGGGTCGATCTCTTAATAGGCTCATGACCTGGTCGAAATCAGCTGAGGATTCTTTTACCCCTACAATATTTTTTGTTTTAGCAAGTTTTAGAACTGTTTCTGGAAGCACATTTGAGGAAGTTCGTCCTGGGACGTTATAAATTACGATTGGACAGTCTACCTGTCCCGCTAGTGTGCGGTAATGTTCCACAAGACCTTCTTGGGTAGGCTTATTGTAGGCGGGACTGGAGGAAAGTATGCCATCGATTCCCAGCTCAAGAACAGCCTGAGCTCTGGTTACAACCTCTGCAGTGTTGTTTCCTCCCACTCCTGCCAGGATTTTGGCCCTGCCGTCTGCAGCTCTTACAGTCTCGCGGATCACAAGAAATTGTTCCTCTGTAGACATGGTTACACTTTCGCCTGTGGTTCCGGCTGGAATCAGCAGTTGGACACCGTTTTCTATTTGAAATTCGATATGTTTTCGAAAAGATTGGATATCGATCGAAAGATCCTCAGAAAATGGCGTAACCAAAGCTACTCCAAGTCCATGGAAATGAAGGTTGTTGGGATTGTTTTTGTCTATCGTCATCGAGTGTCCTCTCTGGGAAACATGTCACGCAAGGTGAAAATTCCAACTTTTCCGACGATCCATTCTGCAGCCAGTACTGCTCCTAGAGCAAATCCATCACGGTTACTTGCCTGATGAGCGATTTCTATACGTTCATGTTCATTCTCAAATCTTATAACGTGACTCCCAGGATTTTCTCCTTCTCTTGTACTGGTGATATAAAGAGTATCAGAGTCAGGTTGTGTGGGAGGGGAGCCTGAAGCCCATTTATGTTTGGAGGAGATTTGATCAACTAATGTATTGGCGATAGTGATTGCTGTTCCACTGGGCTCATCGACTTTGTGTTTATGATGAGATTCATGGATGGTCACTTCATAATCCTTAACAAAGTTCGACATTTGACCTGCAAATTTTGCGATCTCCTGTACTATATGGACACCTAAAGAGAAATTCGGAGCGTAGATCAACCCAGTGCTAGTAGCATTCACTGTTGCAGTAGTTTGTGGGAGGTGATCATACCAGCCAGTTGTTCCAGAGACAGTATTAATGCCAGCTTTGGCCAAATCTTCGATATTTCTGGGAGCTGTTTTCGGCGTACTGAATTCAATGGCGACATCTGCCTCGGTCAGAATCTGGGAATCAAGTATCCTTGTCGGCAAAAGGGGATCGAACTTTGCTATGATATCATGGCCTCGTTTCGTAGCGATTTCTTCTACAGCTTGCCCCATCCGTCCATAACCCACTAGAACTAGCTTCAAATTATCTTTCCTCTTTGGAGTCGGGGTACTTAACGTATGACGTTTTTTAACCTTTGAGCCATAGTTTGAGAATTTGCACCCAAGACGGTTCCCGCGTCCAAGGGAAGTTTGTCTGTTTCGATCCGACTGACAAATCCTCCTGCCTCTTCGACAATCAACTGCCCGGCTGCAAAATCCCAGGGGTCTAAGTAAAGCTCCCAAAACCCATCGAACCTACCTTCGGCGAGGTAACAGAGGTCTAGGGCGGCTGACCCACCTCTCCGCACTCCCCCGCTGGTTTTTAATACCCGCTCTAGTTGGCGGACGTATTTTTCTATGAGAGTTTCTTTTTTGAATGGAAATCCAGTCCCTATTAAGGAGCGGTCAAATTTTTGAACGTTGGATACGTTTATGGGTTTATCGTTTTTCCAGGCCCCTTGGCTTTTTGCGGCCCACCATTTTTCTCCAGTGGGCCCACAAGAGACTGCACCGACTATCACCAAGCCGTTCATAGAGAATGCAACAGAAGAACAGTGCATAGGGTGACCGTGGAGATAGTTGGTAGTTCCGTCCAGGGGATCGATGATCCAGGCGGGACCCTCAAGAGTGGATAATAATGGGGGATTATCCGGTAATTCTTCCGAGATTATTGTGTGCTGAGGGTACGCATCCTTGATGATCTGGATACTAGCTTTTTGGGCTTCAAAATCTGTTACAGAAACAAAATCCGCTCGACCTTTGGAAGAAGCATCTTCCGGGTTTATTGTGCCTGAGTGTTCACAGTGGATAGTAGTCGCAGCGTCTGCGGCCACCCGGGCCGTGTGCAGGACTTCGGTAAGATCAGTAAAGTCACTCATGTTGTAAGCCAAAGTACGGCTTGAGCCTTTGTAAAAGGGTTGAAAATGCTCAGAGTTTATCAAGGTATGTGGATCGGTGGTCACACTCAATACATAATATTCGTATTCACATAAGCACAGTAGAGGCCTAAGTTTAAATCATGAACAAGAGAATAGAAGATAAGTCACGCAAAAGAGTTCTTAGCGGAATTCAGCCTACTGGAGAAGTGCACCTAGGGAATTACTTGGGCGCTCTGCGACAATGGGTCGAAATGCAGGATCATTACGATTGTTTCTATTCTATCGTAGATCAGCATGCTATTCTCGGAGACGGAGACCCTGCGACCTTGCCCTCTCGAACCGTAGAGATGGCTATCAGCCTTTTGTCTGTGGGTCTGGATCCCGAGAAGTGCACTATCTTTGTTCAGTCAGACGTTCCGGAGCATCTTGAATTGTCTTGGATGTTCAATACGGTCGCCCCAGTCGGAGACCTGGAGCGAATGACTCAGTACAAAGATAAATCAGCACGGTATGACTCGATTCCAGCTGGACTCCTCAACTATCCCATCTTGCAAGCAGCAGACATTCTCATTTATCGCGCTGAAGCTGTTCCAGTAGGTGAAGATCAGAAACAACATTTGGAATTGACTAGAGATATCGCCAGAAAATGGAATGCTAGATATGGAGAACTGTTTCCTGAGCCCGAAGCTATTGTTCCCAGCGTGGGGAGAATCAGAGGGCTGGATGGAAATAAGAAGATGAGTAAATCTTTGGGCAATACTGTCGGAATTTTTTCTGAGCAAGAGGAAGTGTGGTCTGGAATCCGAACTGCAGTGACTGATCCACAGAGAATCCGGAAAGACGACCCAGGTCGTCCGGAAGTGTGCAATGTGTTTTCCTTACATCGGCTAATAGGTGATCAAGGAAAAATCAGTGATATAGAAATACAATGCCTGGCAGGTAGCCGTGGTTGTGTGGACTGCAAAAAGATCTTATCAGACGATGTCGTAAATCAGTTTGCTCCTTTCAGGGAGAAGGCGGAGTACTACCGGTCCGACATCAACCAGGTACTTGGATTATTAGAATCCGGCAGGGACAAAGCCAGGAAAATAGCAAGGGATACGCTGAAAGAAGCCCGTCAAAAAATGGGTCTTGATTGGCGGTCTATATTTTAAGATAAAGAGTGTAGTCGAATTCGATTTCCTCATTTTAAGTTCTGGAGGTAAGGGTTACATGAGCGTAGATCTCAGGGGTGTGTTTGTTCCGTGTACGAGTCCATTTGAAGCTACAACAGGCGAGCTGGATGTTGTTGGATTAGGGATTAATCTGGACAGCTATTTGAGTCATCCTATACGTGGGATTGTGGTGGGTGGAAGTACTGGTGAAGCGATTCTTTTGGATGAAGCTGAAAGAATGGAGATGCTAAAGCAAACACGGCAGAAATTAAAACCAGAACATTTGCTTATAGCTGGCACTGGGGCTGAGTCGACCCGCATGACCATACATAGAAGTCGTGACGCTGCCGATTGTGGAGCAGATGCCGTCTTAGTTCAGCCTCCAGCATTTTATAGGGGTGCGATGACAGAATCTGCACTTATGATGCATTACTCAGCAGTAGCGGAGGCTTCACCAGTTCCAGTAATAGTTTACCAGGTTCCGCTCCGCTTAAGCACTCTAGAGTTTTCCGAGAAATTGGTGACAGATTTGTCACAGATCGATAACATCGTTGGAATAAAAGATTCGAGGGGCGACATCGATATTGTGAAGAACATGATTGCCACAACACAGCAAGGCTTTCAGATATTAGTCGGAAGTGGTGCTATCCTAGCCCCTTGCCTGGAGATGGGGGCTGCAGGAGGAATTTTGGCGGTGGCTAACTTGGCACCTGGGATTGCCTCTAATATCTATGCCTCTTTCGTAACTGGAGACTTGATTGAAGCTAATAGACAGCAGGCTATGCTAAGTCCAGTGCACACTACGGTGGTCGGCAGCATGGGTGTTCCAGGAGTTAAAGCAGGATTAGATATACTTGGTCTAAGAGGAGGAGATCCTCGTTCTCCACTCTCACCTCTGGAGGGATCAGACCGAAACAAAATAGCCCAATTGCTTCAAGAATTAGGTCTTGATTCAATGGAGCCATCTGTTCGTTGACTGGGCAACCACGGACATCTAACTTCTCCAAGATCTCACATTAACAGCGTGCTTGTGATATTGAGACAAGCATTCAGCATGAATCTTCAAGGGTCAGCAGTGGCCCATATAATGGCGGGTTATAGAAGTGCTACGAAATAATGGAAACGGGCATTGTCGAGTGGTTATCGGCTGTCAGTGGGGGGATGAAGGGAAGGGAAAAATTGTTGATGTTTTAGCAGAGGATGCTCACCTGGTAGTCAGATACCAAGGTGGTGCGAATGCAGGGCATACAGTCCAAATTGCCGATGAGGAGTTTATTCTACATCAGATTCCCTCTGGCATTCTCCATTCTGCAAAACGTTGTTTAATTGGCAATGGAGTCGTTCTTGATGTTGCTGAATTTTTAAAGGAATATGACGAGCTAGAACAGAGAGGTATCAGCCCGATGGGAAGAGTGGGAATCAGCCACGGAGCCCATTTGGTTATGCCTTATCACAAAATTCTTGACCAAGTATCAGAGGATATAGCCGCTGAGAAAATAGGGACCACTGGAAGAGGTATCGGTCCTACGTATGAGGACAAGGTGGGTCGTCGAGGATTGAGAGTAGCAGACCTTCGACACACACAGAGAAGAGACACCTTGATTGAAGAAGGTATAGCTCGAGCACAGAGTATTATTGCCAGGAGCGGATTGACACCTGATTCACCGATGAAAGACCGGGAACAATTTTTGGCAGATGGGGATCGCCTAAAAGGATTTGCTACTGATGTAGGCCTAGAGATTGCGACCGCATTGGCGAGTGGTCAATCCGTACTTTTAGAAGGAGCGCAAGGAACCGCCCTTGATGTAGACCATGGTACGTATCCATTCGTGACCTCTTCCAATACGACTGCTGGTGCGGCGGCAGTAGGGTCGGGTATAGGGCCAACGATGATCAATTCGGTTACCGGAGTTGTTAAAGCTTATACGACTCGAGTAGGCAATGGACCGTTGCCTACTGGATTCGATTCCGAAATGGACGATATCATCAGGAAATTAGGAGGAGAGTTTGGGGCTACAACTGGTCGTCCACGTAGATGTGGTTGGTTCGACGGTGTTCTGGCTAAATTTTCGGCCAGAATCAATGGTCTGACTGGCTTAGCCGTAACAAAGTTAGATGTTTTGGACACTCTCCCGGAGGTGTCTGTTTGTACTGGGTATCGGACTTCCGATGGAGTCATTGAGGATTTTCCTGCAGACTTAGTGCAGCTTGGTGTGGTTGAACCGGTGTATGAAGTTCTTCCCGGGTGGATGGAATCTACCCATGAGATTTCCACACAGCAGGGTTTACCTAGAGCTGCTCGAATCTTCTTGGAAAGGCTGGAAGAATTGGCGGAAACTCCTATAGAAATGGTTTCTGTGGGGCCCAAGAGAAATCAGATTATTAGGTTCTGACGTGAATCTCATTAATAGAAAATTTCACCAAACCGTTGAGGCCAAACCTATATCTCTTTATCTTTCCCATCTTTGTTGCACTATTAGAAGTTTAGGAGATAACTAGAAAACACATATGTCTGTAAAAATCCGCCTTCGCCGCATGGGTCGTAAGAAAATGGCCCATTATCGTATTGTAGTTGCCGAATCGTCCTTTCCTAGAGACGGTCGGTTTATTGAAACATTGGGATATTACAAGCCCATGGAAAATCCTGCCCGCCTTATACTAGACCTAGAAAAGGTCGATGAGTGGCTGGCCAAGGGTGCAGTGCAATCGGAGACAGTCAGAACTCTGGTTAACAGGGCCAGGAAAGGTGGGGATGCTACAGTAGCCTTGGGTGAGTTGGATCCTAAGGAGGCGAGCAACCTAAAGGCAACAGCTCTGGAAGAACGTAGAAAGAAAGAGAGGGCCAAGAAGGCGGCTGAGGAAGCGGCGGCTGCTCTCGAAGCAGAGGAGGCCAAGAAGGCGGCTGAGGAAGCTCCTGTTGAGGAGGCTCCTGCTGAGGAAGCTCCTGTTGAGGAGG
>JAPKDG010000031.1 GCA_028822645.1 Longimicrobiales bacterium
TTGCTCCCGCTTAGCTTAAAAGAGAAGGAAGGGCTTGCACTGATTAATGGAACACAGGCCACTACTGGGTTGGGAATTTTAACGTTCCTAGGTGCACAGACGGCACTCGACACTGCCGAAGTAGCAGGATGTATGAGTTTAGAAGCTTTAAAGGGCACACCAGATCCTTTCATAGAAGAGGTGCAAGCTGTCCGTCCACATCAAGGACAGATTGAAAGTGCAGCCATGCTGAGACGGCTACTTCAGAATTCAGAGATTAGGGAATCTCATCGAGAAAATGACAGCCGGGTCCAGGATCCTTATTGTCTGCGTTGTATGCCTCAGGTACATGGCGCCACCCGGAACGTGATGAAATATGTCCAGGACGTGCTCCAGATTGAAGCCAACAGCACCACCGACAATCCTTTGGTGTTTACAGAGATACAGTCTGTGGTGAGTGCTGGAAATTTCCATGCGCAAATTGTGTCTCAGGCTCTGGATTTTCTCTGCATTTCACTGACAGATCTCGCAGCGATCAGCGAAAGGCGTATTGAAAGAATACTTAATCCAGATGTGTCTGGGCTTCCAGCGTTTTTAGCCCCTAGGCCTGGATTGGAATCGGGTTTTATGATTGTGCATGTAACAGCAGTTGATTTACTTTCGGAAATGAGGATCTTGTCACACCCTGCCAGTGTAGATTCTGTCCCTACCAGTGCCGGCCAAGAGGACCACGTGTCCATGGGACTGGCATCTGCTCGGAAAGCGTCTCGAGTCCTGAAGTGTTTAGAGTATGTGTTAGCGATCGAGCTTTTAGTGGCTGCAGAAGGCATTCAACACCATCGTCCTATGAAGGCTGGAGATGGTGTTGAAAAAGCGCACACTGTGGTCAGAAGATACGCAGCAGCTCTGAAAACAGACAGGGTCTACTCTAAGGAGATTGAGAGACTGAGAGAGAGTATTCGAAATGGAGAATTTGCAACTATTGTAAGTGGCTAATGAGGCTTAAAAATTAGGGAGTGTAAACGGTTTGGATAATTCAGAGAAAACCAGAGTAATAAGAGCCCCGAGGGGTTCGGATCTGTCATGTAAGGGGTGGACTCAGGAAGCTGCTCTGCGGATGCTTATGAACAATTTGGATCCTGAAGTGGCTGAACGTCCAGAAGACTTGGTGGTTTATGGGGGAACTGGACGTGCTGCAAGGAATTGGGCTTCATTTGATCGTATTGTAGATTGCCTTCGCCAGCTCGAAGATGATGAAACCTTACTGGTTCAATCTGGTTCTCCAGTAGGAATTTTTCGTACCCATAAGAATTCTCCTAGGGTGCTGATTGCAAATTCTAACCTTGTTGGAAGGTGGGCCAATTGGGAGCATTTTCGTGAGCTTGATCAAAAAGGACTCATGATGTACGGTCAGATGACTGCAGGTTCATGGATTTATATAGGAACCCAAGGAATCCTTCAGGGGACCTATGAAACTTTTGGTGCCATGGGAAAGAAGCACTACGGTTCCAACTTAGAAGGCAAGTGGATACTGACTGGTGGAATGGGTGGAATGGGTGGGGCTCAGCCATTGGCTGCCACTATGAATGGTGCTTCTATACTAGTGGTGGAAGTCGACCCAGAGAAGATTAAGAGAAGGCTGAACACTGGCTACTGCGATCGAATGACAGATGATATGTCGGAAGCTCTTGCATGGACTATTGATGCTGCAAGAAAAAAAGAAGCAGTCAGCGTTGGCCTGGTAGGAAATTGTGCAGAAGTATTACCCAGAATGGTAGCACAAGGAATCGTTCCTGATATAGTGACTGATCAAACTTCTGCACATGACCCTTTAAATGGTTACGTGCCAGCGGGATTGTCCTTATTAGAAGCAGACTCGTTGAGAATTTCTGATCCCGAAGAGTATTTGAGACGGTCGATGCAGTCTATGCGTGAACACTGTGAAGCTATGGTGGAAATGATGAAAAAGGGATCTTACGCTACAGATTACGGAAATAATTTGAGAACTCAGGCATTAGATGCAGGATTTAAGGATGCGTTTTCTTTCCCTGGATTTGTTCCAGCCTACATTCGGCCTTTATTCTGCGAAGGAAAGGGACCTTTTCGTTGGGTTGCGCTTTCTGGGGACCCTAATGACATCTATCGAACCGATGATCTGGCATTGGAGATGTTTTCAGATGATGAACACTTAGTCCGCTGGATTACCATGGCACGTGAACGGATTCAATTCCAAGGACTTCCAGCTCGGATCTGCTGGTTAGGTCAGGGTGATAGGGCTCGCTTCGGGACAGCGATGAATGAATTGGTTTCTAGTGGAGAAATTTCTGCGCCCATTGTCATCGGAAGGGATCACCTGGACACCGGATCTGTTGCTTCCCCTTTCAGGGAAACAGAAGACATGAAAGATGGCAGTGATGCAGTGGCGGACTGGCCCATTTTAAATGCACTGCTGAATACGGCATCAGGTGCCAGTTGGGTATCATTCCATCATGGTGGAGGGGTGGGGATTGGGAACTCCTTACACGCGGGTCAAGTTTTGGTGGCTGATGGTTCTGATGAAATGGCAAAGAGAATCAATCGTGTACTTACGAACGATCCTGGTATAGGTGTAGCTCGTCATGCAGATGCTGGCTATAGATTGGCGAAAGAGACAGCGGCCAGAGAGGGCATCAGGATACCAATGAGAGAAAATCAGAATCTTTAGGCTGAAACTTTGTGTAGGAATGAAGGCCTCATGAATGTTTTAAACTTTTATCCTAGGAATCCATGTCAAAATCCATTGTAGAGTGCGTACCGAATTTTTCAGAAGGTCGGGATTCAAAGATCTTGGCGGAAATTGTGAATTCAATTGAGTCCTCAGGAGGAGTAGAAGTGCTCGATGTAGATTCGGGTCATAATACCAATAGGACAGTGGTTACTTTCATCGGATCTCCAGATGATGTTGAAGAAGCTGCATTCCAGGGAGTTAGCACAGCCAGTCAATTAATTGATATGCGAAAACACCAAGGGGAACATCCTCGTGTGGGTGCCACTGACGTGTTGCCATTCATACCTGTATCCAATGTGAGTATGGAGGAATGCGTAACCATGGCAGAGCGAGTGGGGGGACGTATAGGAAAGGACTTGGAAATACCAGTTTATTTGTATGAGCAAGCTGCCAGTTCTCCAGGAAGACGGAACCTGGCTGCAGTCCGTGTTGGCGAGTATGAGGGCTTAAGAGAAAAAATTAAGGACCCTTTATGGCGTCCTGACTATGGACCCTCCGTTCACAATCCAATGGCTGGTGCAACATGTGTCGGCGCAAGGGAATTCCTGATTGCATACAACATAAATTTAAATAACACCGATCGTAGATATGCTAATGATATTGCATATGCTCTGCGGGAGAGAGGTCGTTGGAAGCGGACTGGTAATATCGAACCGTTTTACTACAAAGGTAAAGTTGTCCAGTTTAGTCAGGACGGAAAATTTCCATGTGGCCCATGCGACTTTATCGCAGACTCCTTTGGAGACCTAGAGAAACACTATTCAGAAGAACATGGGGGCGATTTATCTGAGCGCTATGAGAGCCTTGGGATTAATCATAAACATCCTTCTGGCCCAGTTTTTGACGATGGTAGCTTTAAGGAAGTGAAGGCCATTGGATGGGTAATAGATGAATATGATCGTGCGCAAATTAGTATCAATCTGACTAATTACAAGGTTAGCTCACCTCATCAAGTACTGGAAGCAGCCCGTCGCGAAGCGGACAAAAGGGGTGTCGTGGTCACTGGCTCTGAGCTTATAGGACTGATTCCCTTTGAAGCCCTGAAAGAAGCAGGTGTGTATTACCGGAAGAGAGCCATGAAATCAACTGGAATTCCGGTATGCGATCTTTTGGAAACAGCGATACAATCAATGGGCCTGCGCGATGTGAGTCCTTTTGATATTGAAGATAAAGTGATCGGCCTTCCAGCCTCGGGGGGTCCACTGGTGAACTTAAATGTCACGAATTTTGTGAATGAGGTTTCGCGAGACACGCCTGCACCTGGAGGCGGGTCAGTAGCGGCTCTGGCCGGGGCGTTAGGTGGCGCACTAACTTCAATGGTGGCAAACCTTTCCGTGGGTAAAGCGGAATACGATTCTGAATATGATCGGCTCTGTGACATATCTTGCCAAGCTCAAACGATCAAGGATCTTCTCGTGGCGGGAGTAGACGCCGATACAATGGCTTTCGATTCTGTGCTGGCTGGGATGAGGATGCCTCAAGATAGTGAGGAAGAGAGAACGCTACGATTAGCAGTAATAGAAGATGGATACAAGAGAGCTACTCTCGTACCACTAGAGACAGCCAAGTTATGTAGGAGAGCCATGGAGTTAGCAGATGAAATGGCAGACTTGGCTAGTTCAACTATGATGAGTGATATTGGGTCAGGATGCCTTATGGCTGAAGCTGGATTACGATCGGCCATATATAACGTGCGGATCAATCTTCCGCATATTGTCGACCTAAAATTCCAGAAAGAGGTTCAGAGCCAGATCATTGAGTTGTTGTCAAATGCCGAAAGATTCAGAGATTCGGTTGGAGAGAAAGTAGAAGCCACCTTGGATCTCTAACCAGTGAGTCAGATACGAGCTATAAGTCAAAACTTGAGTTTTGAATCTGTCTGGATAAATGCTAAGATTGCCACCTCGAAACTGGATGATCCGCACTCTGTAGATATAATCCAAGACGGTGCCGTTGGGGTAAATAATGGAAGAATCTCCTGGATTGGACCCACTAGAAATTTCCCCAAACAAAAAGTGGTTTCTGATACGAAAGTACATGATTGTATGGGTTCTTTAGTGACTCCTGGATTAATAGACTGCCATACCCATCTAGTTTTTGGAGGCAATCGCTCACAAGAATTTGAACTACGCTTAAAAGGCGAAACTTACGAGCAAATTGCACGATCGGGTGGAGGAATAGCTTCTACGGTTGATGCGACCAAAGAGCTGTCTTCGGAAGGCCTCGAAAAGCTGGTCTACACCCGAGCCCTTGGGTTAGTTAGGGAAGGTGTAACAACCATTGAAATTAAAACAGGTTATGGGTTGGATTTCGACCAAGAAATCAGACTACTAGAGGTGATTAATAGAATCTCGGAAGCAGTTCCCGCTAGAATCGTAAGGACACTATTAGGCCTTCACGCCCTTCCTTCGGAATACATGGAGGATAGAGAACAGTTTGTCAATATGGTCTGCGAGGAGTTGCTCCCTAGTGCCGTGGCAAGGGGTTTGATTGATATGGCCGATGCTTTCTGCGAATCTATAGCTTTCACTCCAGAAGAATGCTCTCGATTCTTTAAAAAGGCAAAGAATTTGGGATTGCCTGTTAGAATCCATGCTGATCAACTTTCAGATAGCGGCGGCGCTGCATTGGCTGCTGAATTCTCTGCTCTTTCGGCTGACCATTTAGAGTATGTGTCCGAAGAGGGAGTGAAGGCCATGGCCCGATCTGGTACGGTGGCAGTTTTGTTGCCTGGGGCGTTCTATTATCTCAAAGAAAAACAGATGCCACCTGTAGATACTTTTCGAAAATATGGGGTTCCTCTAGTGCTTGCTACGGATGCTAACCCGGGGTCTTCCCCAATGTTTTCAATCCTATCGGCCATGAATATGGGATGTGTACTTTTTGGACTGACCCCGGAGGAAGCATTTATTGCTGTAACTCGAAATGCTGCCTTTGCAGTGGGATTACAGGACGATGTTGGCACTCTGGAAGTTGGGAAAATAGCTGATATGGTGTTATGGGACCTAGAACACCCTAGAGAGTTGCCTTACTGGATCGGTGTGAATCCTTGTAGAGAAGTAATAATTAGAGGTAATAGGATTATTTTTAGTGGTACGGATCAATGGAGTTGCGACTCCTTAGATGGGTGAGCCCTTGCGTCAAAGACCAAAACAAGTGAAAATTATACCATCTGTTTAAGCCCCCAATGTGTGGATCTTCGGTCTTACTAGGGCGGCTAGACTCATTCCAGACGGTTTTAATAGCAAATCAACCGTTCGACACTACCAGTACTCTTGTTGGCCTAAAAGGCCAAAAAGTTAAGAAAATGTCTAGTAATAAAGATGGTGGTGGGTGCACTTGTTTGATATACCAAGATGGTAGCAGCTCTGTGCTCGTCAATAGTATTTGAAGCGGGGAATTTTGTGTTATTGATCTAATATAGATCGCCTTGGAATTTTATATTCAACTGAAGGAATCCATAGAAGTGGAAGAGCAAGCATTGAAAGAAGGGCAAGACAAACCTTTAGGCGTCTTGGATGTTCTGGGCAGTGGTTCTGGCTTTATTCGTCGAAAGGCGGCTGGATATACTCCAAGCAAGGAGGATATTTATGTTGGTGCAAAAGTCATACATAAATTCGGCTTAAAAACTGGAGATGAAATCGGCGGTATTGTAGGCCGGAGGCCTAAGAATGGTAAAAGCCCTCCTCTTACTCACCTGGACTTTGTGAATGGCAATCCTCCAGAAGCTCTTATCGAGAGGCCAGATTTCGATAGTCTGAGCGCAGTCCATCCTGAGGAACAACTTATCCTTGAATGCGACCGATCTGTAGCTGGACAAGTAGATTATACTAATAGGGTCATTGATTTATTCTGCCCAATCGGCAAGGGACAGAGAGCAATGATTGTTGCACCATCTAAAGCAGGAAAAACTACTGTCTTACAATCGGTGGCTCAAGGTATCGTTACAAACAACCCCGAGTGCCGATTGATGATTCTGCTTGCTGACGAAAGACCGGAAGAGATAACCGACATGGAGATGTGTGGGTTCGGGGAAGTCATAGCTTCGAGTTTTGATCGCCCAGCTGAGAGACATTGTCAGGTTGCAGAAATTACTTTAGAGCGGGCACGTCGATATGTAGAAAGCGGTGAAGATGTAGTTATCATCTTAGACTCTATTACCAGGCTGGCTCGTGCCTACAATACAGTCGAGCAGGGAAGTGGGAGAACATTGTCCGGAGGGTTAGACGCTAATTCCCTTGAAAAACCCAAGAGATTCATTGGGAGTGCACGAAAGATAAGCCCAGACCAGGGCGGAGGCTCTCTGACAATAGTGGCTACAGCTTTGATCGATACTGGTTCAAGGATGGATCAGGTAATTTTCGAGGAGTTCAAGGGCACTGGAAACAGCGAACTTGTCTTGAGCAGGGAAATAGCAGACAAGAGGATTTTCCCCGCCATAGATTTGAATGCTTCAGCTACTCGAAAAGAAGAACTTTTAATGCCGGCGGATACATTGTCTGTATCAAGAGCTATGCGCAGGCAATTAGCTGATAGAAACCCTGCAGATGCAATGAATGAACTGTTAGGAGTTATGGCCAAAACTCGGACTAACGATGGGCTAATCGCGATGGCTAGTCAAAAACTCTAGCTTTCAATTGTTCCAGCCCGATATCCATCTGTTCTGCTTGTGATGCGCCAATTCGTTTAGCTAAATATCCCATCAAAGGATTCTTTCCCAGATCCCCTTTCTCTGTCCAAGTGATTCGGGTGCTTTTCGGAAGTCCAGTCAAAATAAATTCTCCCGAGACTCGTGCTCCACTATTATTAGTGATCAAGTATTTTAATGTTTCTGGAGGATCACTCTGTACGATTAGTATGCGGCCTGATCCGATGTTTTCGTCATCCCATTGTCGTGTTGCGCCTTCACCGTGAGATGGGTCTGTGACTTCTGAGTCGATGTCACTCCAGATGGTCCATTCGTCCCATTTTTCGAGGTCGTTCAGATAGGTAAAGATGTCGGTGGCATCCGTCTCGATTTCCAGGGATGATTCGGCGGACCAACTTGATGGCATCAAGAATCCCAGTAGCAGTAGGACGATTAACATCACTGCGATTGCACCGAATATTTTCGCTAGACGCGCTTTCACAGTAGTTTCGCTCCCCCGAAGCTAATGTGCCGTTTATTTTTTACGGTATGTGGAGGCACGACACTCAAAATTTGAAACTTTATAGTGTGGTAAATCCTTGGGGTCAACCTCTGTTCTGTGCGAAGTGTCTCAACCTATCTCCGGCTTCTAGGAGTGTTTCTGACCGCTTGCAAAATGCAAATCTGACGAGAGATCTACCTAATTCTGTTGGAGAGTGGAAACTTGATCCAGGAACAGGAGACACCTTGGCGTCTCGTGCGAGAGTTCTAGAAAATACATCATCAGGTTCATCGCTTAATTTGGAAAAATCTGCCAGGATATAATAAGCTCCTTCAGGCTTGTTGCATTCAAACCCAGAATCTTTCAACGCCGTATAAAGAATCTCTCTACGGTCACGATAGTCACTGATCATTGAGGAGTAATAGTCCTCACCGAGCTGATTGAGTCCAACCGCGCAAGCTTCCTGCAGGGGAGCGGGGGCGCCGACTGTAAGAAAGTCGTGCACTTTCCGAATAGCTTTGGTTAGATCCGCTGGGGCTATAACTGTACCGATTCTCCAGCCAGTGACGCTGAACGTCTTCGATAGACCACTAAGTGTTATAGTCCGGTCTTTCATTCCGTCTAGAGTCGCCATCGGGATGTGCTCTCCCTCATAGTAGATGTGTTCGTATATTTCATCTGTGATGGCTAGTATATCGTGTTTGATACAGAGGCCTGCAATGGCGTTTAGCTCTTCTCGGTCCAGAACTCGCCCAGTTGGATTGTTAGGTGTATTAACTATAATGGCTCTAGTTTTCTCTGTAATCAAAGAAGCTAAATGGTCTGGATCGAGACGAAAATCTGGACCTTCTAAAGTGAGAAAAACTGGTTTCGCCCCACATAGAATTGCGTCGGGCCCATAGTTCTCGTAAAAAGGTTGAAGGATTATTACTTCGTCTCCAGGGTTGATAATTCCTAGCATGACTGAGGCCATGCCTTCAGTGCCTCCGCAGGTTACAGTTATCTCCTGATCACCTTCCACATCCATTCCATACCAAGTTTTGTATTTTTCAACCAATGCGTCTCTCATGGATGCAGTTCCCCAAGTTACAGCATATTGATTGATGTCTGCATTGATGGCATCGCATGCTGCATCTTTCAAGAGTTGCGGCGCCGGAAAGTCAGGGAAACCTTGAGCTAGGTTTATAGCATTGTGTTCTTTTGCCACTCGAGTCATATCTCGGATAACTGATTCGGTGAATGAGTTTGTCCGAAGAGCTGTACGTTGGGTTTTCATGAATAGTTCCTAGTTTGTCTCAGTCAGATTTTGAGAAGTCAGGTTTGAGTTTTCCGGTGGTATAGTTAATTGGCTGGGTTTCCAGGTAGACGTGACCGTTGCCGTGAGGCTTCAGGTGCTATGATTAACAAAAATTCTATAATATTATTGCCATTTCCGAAACAGAGTTATCCAGATTACCTTGATTCTCATACTTAAATTGAATTCCAGAAATGAATCGACTCAGTAAATTATATGAAATGTTGGGGTATTTGAATGCTTCCATGGTTGGCTGGATATTCCTTGAGCTTAAGAGATCCTAGAAATTTATGATGAACATCTTGCGGAATTCTGTGTCCACGGTGAAGAAATACAATTGTTTTGTCAGCGCGGTTGTCCTGCTGTGTATGAACGTTTTATTGGAGGTTGAGTTGGATGCCCAAGTGACTTCAGAAGATCTCAGTGGATTCTCCGTGCACAGTGTTGGCCCTGGGTTACAGAATGGCAGTGTCCGGTCGATTGATTTCGATCTGGAATCACCTTATAACGTTTATGGGGCAATGGCGGATCTTGGATTTTGGAGTGGTCCTATAGATGCGTGGGCACAGGAAGGGGTCACTAGCGATTATTGGAACAAGCTAGGAATCGGGTACGGTTCAACTGTCTTAACCGATCGATTGAACCCAATGGGCAGTTATTTCGTTTATGAATATGGAGGGTTGGGCTTGTGGGATAGGGGTACTGGAGGAGTTAAAAGAGTTGACCCGTGGGCTCCTGAGGGGATCATTTTGCGACATACCAGAAACCCTCCAGCAGCTACAGGCCGTCAGGATTTTTCAGTGGTTTATTATGGCAGTCAATTTGTGCACAAGAGTATCAATTCAGGCGTCAGCTGGCAAATCATCAGTGGTGATCTTACCAATGGAAGTACGCCCGGTGAACAAGCTGATATTTTTTCGCTATCGCGTCCAAGTGGAAGTGGCCCAGCTATAACAAAATTGGCAGTAGATCCACTTGATCAGGAGGTAATTTGGGCGGCCACAGATGACGGAAACCTTTACTTGACACGTTCTGGAGGCGGACAATGGGAAAACAAGAGGTCCAGAATCAGAGGACTTCCTAAGGCTTCTATAGCTGCCCATATACATGTGTCTTCAGTCTCTGCTGGTTCTGCTTTCGTGGCGTTCGAAAGCCTAGAAGCCTCAGGAGACCGAAGCACTTACATCTATAAGACGGAAGATTACGGAAGTAGATGGGATCGCATTTCAGAGGATAGAGATGTCTTGGGACAAATTCATACACTTGTGCAGGATGTTGCTGCTGAAGAACTATTATTCGTAGGTGCAGAAGATGGGTTGTACGTTTCGTTGAATGGAGGAGAAGATTGGATCAAATGGCCAGATAGTCTCCCCACAGTTCCCGTCCAAGCTCTAGCGATACACCCTACAGGGCATGACTTGATTCTCGGAACCAATGGCCGAAATGTGCTAATCTTGGATGGCGTAAGTCCATTGAGAGAGATGGCCAAAAATCCACAATTGTCTGAGCTTGAGATTTTCCTATTTGAACAGGACACAGCGTATATACATGTTAATAATCCAGCTTCTAGTAGGTTGCCTAAAACAGACGGTTCTTACAGTGGGTCAGCAAAGCCGTATGGACTTTCTTTTTACTATTGGATCAATGACCCCGAATCGACAAGCTCCGTCCGTATTGAGGTGCTAGACTTTGAGAATGAAGTTATTCGAACATTCCTGGATTATCCCGAAAGGGGAGTCAACCACTTCGTTTGGGATTTGCGTGAAGAGATACCCGAACATTTAAGAAAAACTGTGAACAAGGATGGAGATAGTCGCTTCCAGGGGATTGAGGTGCTTCCGGGAAGTTATACGGTTAGGGTTGAGCGAGATCTTAGGACTGTGGAACAGAGGGTCGAAGTTGTTGCAGATTCAAGGGGGGATATCCCATTAATAGAGCGTATCACTAAGTACCATGCCATGAAGAGATATTTTGCGATTGAAGAAAAGGTCTCAAAAATGCAAATCTGGGTCGATAGGGTTAGTCAAGGAATCAGTGAAATCTCAGCCTATCTTGCCGAAGAGCCTACTTCTATCGAACTAGAGGGATTGAGATCGGAAAATCGAAGGTTGAGAGATGAATTTGTGCAGGTTGGTGACTTTTCTAAGGTGTATCAGTACCGTGAACAAGTTGCCAACATGACCAGTTCTTATGATGCTCCGACTGAAGGTCAACGACTCGATTTGTTAAGGATGGAAGAAGCTGCAGAGGAGCTTTTCGGGAAATTAAAAGATTTTAGTTATACAAATTTGAAATCACACTCAGAAAAACTAAAATTGGCCGATATAGGACCATTATTCTTTCTTGGGTTCATGCCGATAGGATAGGATGGATATGTTTGCTCGGGAAGCTGGCGCACAGAGTGTTTCTTGGGGCCAGGCTGTCATAAACTTACCAGTTAAAAATGAGAGAGGGAGGGATAGTTGATGATTATCCATCATAGAGTATGGTTCGGTTTCTGTTTGAGTATGATTCTTTTTCTTTGTCTTCCTTTCCAAGTTCTGGGGCAGTATGACTCGAGCCATTTTTCGGAAATCAGAGGACGCTCGATTGGCCCTGCTGGGATGAGTGGTCGGGTGGCTTCTATCGATGTTGTGCCGGGAAATCCGAATATTATCTTCGTAGGTGCTTCCACGGGTGGTGTGTGGAGATCCAACGATGGCGGGTTAGCGTGGGAGCCGATT
Organism: Longimicrobiales bacterium; assembly: GCA_028822645.1. Taxonomy (GTDB): domain Bacteria; phylum Gemmatimonadota; class Gemmatimonadetes; order Longimicrobiales; family Gaopeijiaceae. The sequence goes on from JAPKDG010000031.1 coordinate 11,893, forward strand.
TTTGACGAGCAAAATTATCTTGGCATCGGCGCGGTTGCTGTGTCTCCAGTAAACCCCGATTTAGTTTGGGTTGGGACGGGAGAGGGGAATCCCCGGAATAGCGCTGGCGTAGGTAACGGCATTTTTAGGTCAATCGATGGTGGGAACAGTTGGACTCAAGTAGGCCTTGAAGGTTCCGAGAGAATCGACAAAATCATCCCACATCCATCTGATGCCAATGTGGCTTATGCCGCTGTCATGGGCCCAGCCTGGAGCGATGGTGAGGTGCGGGGTGTCTATAGGACTGAGAACTTGGGGGAAACTTGGGAAAGAATCTTGTACTCTAATCCGAGGACTGGCGCAGCAGATATATCGATCGACCCACACAACCCCGACAAGATCTTTGCTGCGATGTGGGAATTCAGAAGATGGCCCTGGTTTTTTGAATCAGGAGGTGAGGGTAGCGGCTTATTCATTTCACACGACGGCGGGGATACGTGGCGAGAATCTACTCAGCAAGACGGTTTTCCTGAGGGTGACTTGGGACGAATAGGGTTGGCGGTATCCCCATCGAATCCGGAAGTGGTTTACGCTCTCGTTGAAGCTACTCGAAGTGAGTTATTGAGATCCGACGATGGAGGGGATAGCTGGGTGACCATAAGCGATGAATCTGGTATAGCTCCAAGGCCGTTCTACTACGCAGATATCCGAATAGATCCCACAAATGAGAATAGGATCTATTCACTTCATGGCAGTATAGAGGTCAGTGACGACCGAGGAAAGAGCTTTCGGACTGTGGTTTCTAGCAGCTTGATTCATGGGGATGTGCAAGAACTGTGGATCAATCCCGATGATGGAAAAAATATGATTATGGGTAATGACGGTGGATTGGCTTTCACGAGTGATGGAGGAGCTCATTGGAGGTTCGTAGAAAATTTAACCTTGGCCCAGTTTTATCACATCAGCCTGGACGATGCCACACCTTATAATGTTTACGGTGGCCTGCAGGACAACGGCAGCTGGTTCGGCCCTAACACGGTTTGGGAGAATAGGGGTATAATGAATCTGCATTGGCGTCGCATAGGTCCTGGAGACGGATTTTCAGCATTCAGTGATAAAACAGACGACCGCTATGGTTATTCAACTATGCAGGGTGGAAGACTAGTCCGGTTTGATAAAGTAACTGGTCAGAGAATCGCCATCCAACCAGTACATCCTAATAATATGGGACTACGATTCAATTGGAATGCTGCACTCAATGTTGATCCATTGGATCCTACTGCACTTTATCTCGGAAGCCAATTCGTTCATCGAACTCGAGATCATGGGAAATCGTGGGAGATTATCTCGCCGGATTTGACTACTGACGAACCCGAGAAACAACTCTACTATAGAAGTGGTGGTTTGACTCTGGATACCAGTGGTGCTGAAGCTCATACATCAATACTCTCCATCTCTCCGAGCCCTTTAAGGAAGGGATTGATCTGGGTATCTACAGATGACGGAAACATTCAAGTCACAGAAGATGATGGGATGTCATGGAAGAATGTCGGGGGAGGTATTCCTGATGTTCCTGCAGGCACGTGGGCTCCTCACGTAGAACCTTCGCACCATGACGAAAATGTAGCTTACGTAGTCTTAGAGGACCATCGTCGGGGGAATTGGGCTCCATATGTCTACAAAACAGAAGACATAGGAAAAACATGGAAAGGATTGGCAAACAATGAGATAGGTGGATTTGCTCATGTAATACGTGAAGATCCGATTGAGCCCAACTTACTATATTTAGGTACGGAATTTGGGGTACGTGTGAGCATTGACGGAGGAGACTCATGGTTGAATTGGAGTCACGGCGTACCGGCAGTTCCCGTTAGGGATCTCAGAATCCACCCTAGGGAACATGACTTGGTGATAGGAACGCATGGTAGAGGCATTTATATCGTAGATGATATCCGTCCTTTACGTGAAGTGGCTAAGGATCCATCTCTTCTTATCGATGAATTACGAGTATTACCCATGGCTCCAGCACAAAAATATGTTGTAGCTGAAGCCATAGGATATCGATCAGTCGGTCATGCTATGATGTTTGGAGAAATGCGGCCATACGGAGCTCTGATCAATTATTGGTATGGGGGCGTGGAGGGTGCTTCAGTGATTGTTGAAGTTCATGATGAAGAAAACGTGCTTGTACACTCTTTAGTCGATTTCCCCCAAAAAGGGGTGAACCGAAAAGTATGGGATCTCAAAAGAACTATTAGGGAGGAAGGAGGCACCGACTTGAGAGGCGTTGAGGTTCTTGCTGGCGACTATACTGTCAAAATAAAAGTCCTAGATATTGAAATGACTGGAAATTTGGAAGTCATAGAAGATCCACGCTTTAATATTTCGATAGAGGATCGACTTGAAAAGGTAGAAGCTTTAGGAGAATTGCAGTCCTTAACTTCCACCTTGGAAACCACTGAGAGTATGTTGAGTGCTGCAATTGAGACTGTTGGGACTATTTTGCACACGCTCCGCATCGATGGTGAAGACAAAGATCTCATTGAGAAGGGTGTAGCCTTAGAGCAATTGCTGAAGACGACCTTGGAAGAATTATTTACAGGCCCCCTGTGTCAAGGGAGTTGTTCAGGGACTGTTCCAGGAAATGTTGTAATACAAACCCTGTCTAGGACCCTCGAAAGCTCTATGGATGGACTCAGTTCTAATGAAACTTTGATGTTGAGCCAATCAAGGAATGGTGTCGAAGAGATAGTTGGCAGAGTCAATGCGATTTTTGATTCAGAGGTTTTGGAGTATAGTGAGGAGCTCGGCGACTACGGTTACTCCCCTTTCTCTGGGATAGGACGGATTCGAACACCGGGAGAAGAGTTGTAAGTGCTCAGACAGATTTTACTTTGGGCTTCAGCGAATGACTTCCTGAGTGATAGGTTGCCCCGAATAGCGTTCGTCAAAAATGCAGCGTCCAAATTCATGCCAGGGGAAACTTTAGGGGATGCTTTGGAGGCTGCAGTTGTCTTGAAGCAAGAAAAGATAACGAGCGTTTTTACTTTGCTAGGTGAAAGTGTTGCTGACTCAGATGAAGCGAAAGAAGTAGTGGCTCACTATAAGACTGTGTTGATTCAGGCGAAGGATAGGGGCTTAATATCAGAAATCTCATTGAAACTGACTCAGATTGGAGTTGACTTAGGTCAGGAACTTGCCCAGGAAAATCTAGAAAATATAGTGGAATTTGCAGAGAGCCTAGGCTTGTTCGTTTGGGTAGATATAGAAGGAAGCGACTATACAGATATTACTCTCGAAATCTATAAAAGGGCTATTGTAAAATATTCAAACGTAGGCATCTGTCTCCAGGCGTATCTTTATCGAACAAAGGAAGACATCGACAACCTGTTGTCATCCCGTCCGGCAATCAGGTTGGTTAAGGGAGCCTACCTGGAATCTGAAAAAATAGCTTTTCCTCAAAAGAAAGATGTGGACCAGAACTACGTTAGGTTGGCCAATCAGTTGCTTTTGGCCAAGAAAAAATCTGGAGTGAGAGCTGTGTTCGCTACACATGATAGCCGAATAATCGGAACGATCATTGAAAGTGTGAAGCCCAATGGAAGGTTGGATGCGAGTGATCTGGAGTTCCACATGCTGTACGGAATTTCCAGGGATATCCAAAAATCTCTTCTTAACAAAGGAATGAAGGTGGCTGTATTGATAGCTTATGGATCGGCATGGTTCCCATGGTACATGCGACGGCTGGCTGAGAGGCCTGCCAATCTTTGGTTCGTACTGAGAAAGGTGTTAACAAGCTGAGCGTGAAAGATACATTTAGGCGTTGGTTAATCCTTGCTTTGGTTGCCTGTGCGGTAATGTTAGGAATGTCGGTGTGGCTTACCGCTGCGGCGATAGGAAATGTCCTCCAACTGAAATGGTCTCTCAGCCCAAATGAAGTTGGTTGGTTGGTTACTGCAGTACAGTTGGGATTTGTGATTGGTGCTTTCGGCGCTGCCGTTTTCAACCTTGCTGATTTATTGCCAGCAAGAGTTTATTTTTCAGTCTCGGCGGCTCTGGCTGGCTGTGCGAATGCTGGCTTGATGGTCGCCAACAATTATGAATGGGCTTTGGCACTCAGGTTCCTGACAGGTTTTTGCCTTGCTGGTGTCTACCCACCCTCGATGAAGATGATTGCCACTTGGTTCCGAACATCTCGTGGTATGGCGATCGGAACGATAGTTGGCGCGTTGACCGTTGGTAAGGCCAGTCCCTATTTGTTCAAGGCGATCGGAGAATCTTCTTTTTCAGTAGTTATTTGGGGGACTTCTTTGGCAGCTTTAATAAGTGGCTTGCTGGTCGGGCTTCTCTATAAGGATGGCCCCCATGGTTTCCAGCGGGCCTCTTTTTCGTGGAAGCATATATTGGTCGTGGTAAATCATCGACCAACTCGCTTGGCGACGTATGGCTATTTGGGCCATATGTGGGAGCTTTATGCGATGTGGACCTGGGTGCCAGCCTTCATGCTTGCCAGCTTCTCTAGTTGGTCCAGTCAAGTTGAAAGTTCACGTATAGAATTTTGGGTTGACCTCTCTTCCTTCGGTGTCATTTCAATAGGGGGGGCGGGTTGCATATGGGGTGGCCTCATGGCCGATAGGATTGGTAGAAAGAAATTAGTTAATGCGGCTATGTTGGTCAGTGGATCTTGCTGCGTCGTGGTTGGCTTCCTCTTCGGACAGAGTCCTTGGTTGTTACTACCCCTGCTGTTGGTTTGGGGATTCTTTGTGGTTGCTGATTCGGCTCAGTTTAGTGCTATGGTTACTGAAGTTGCACCTCAGAATGTCGTTGGCACGGCCCTCACCCTTCAGACTTCACTCGGATTCCTATTAACGATGTTGACGATTCAAGGGGTCCCTTTCCTGACTGAAATCGTTGGCTGGAAGTGGTCTTTTGCCTTTCTGTCTCTGGGCCCACTAGCGGGTATCCAATGCATCAGAAAGTCGAAGGGAATTCACGAAGGCAGTGGATAATTCCTAAGATCTTCGAGGCCAATGTTTCCACCACTTAAGATTGCTACTGAGTGACCTCCATTATTGTTCATGACTTTTCCGGAAAAGAGAGCGGCGATAGCTGCACATCCTGCTGGCTCAACGAGAAATTTTGTTCGACTGAGAAGGAAAGACATTGCTTCAGTAATCTGATTGTCACTGACGACTATGATTTCGTCTACATATTTCTGAACAATCTGGAAGGTTAAATTTCCAGCCATAGGCGCAGCCAGGCCGTCAGCTATGGTCGAGGTGCTATCTAGCTGAGTGGCCCGTCCTTCCAGTAGGCTGGTGTGCATGGCTGCTGCACCCACAGGTTCCACTCCGTAAACTTTTACTTCAGGTCTCAGGTAACGTTTTACCAATGACAGTCCTGAGATCAGCCCGCCGCCGCCTATCGGTACAATTAGGCTCTCTATATTTTGGAGATCGTTGAAGATTTCGAGGCCCACTGTACCTTGTCCTGCTATGACGTATGGGTCATCGAAAGGATGTACGAAGGTCATCCCTTCCTCTTTAGCGATTTCAAGAGCTAACTGAAAAGCTTCGGATGCCGTTCCATGTAGAATGACTTTTCCTCCGTACGCTTCAGTGGCCTTTGCTTTTGTCAGTGAAGCTTTAGCGTTCATGACTACGGTAGTAGAAATGTTCAGTTGCTTGGCAGCCCAGGCCAAGGCTTGTGCATGGTTGCCAGCTGAAACCGTAACCACTCCTTTTGCCCGACTGGCCTCATCCAGGTTCATGATGCTGTTAAGAGCACCTCTTACCTTGAAGGATCCTGTTTTCTGAAAATGCTCACATTTCAAGAAAACAGAATGTCCGGTTCTTGTATTTAGGCTTTGATTCTGAATGAGTGGGGTGTGGTGTATTTTGTCAGCAATTGTAGCTTGTGCCAACTGCAGATCTTTAAGAGTCGGTATTGAGTCCATATTATTGTGAAAGTGCCTTATTGAGGGTGTTGGCGTTGCAACTGTATTCTTACTGATGTACTGTTATTATGCAATTCGATCTCTATTTTTCGTTTTGCTGGAGATACGGATAGGAATGAATTTTGGTTTCTATTTATCATGACCATGGCTGTTTCTGGTTTGGTATTTGTCCCTGTCTGTCTTTAATTTTACCTAAAATCAATGAGGTCCGGTTATGCGAGTAAAAGCATTAGTGTTGGCTGGTCTTGCCGTCTGTTTCCTGGTAGGATCCACTGAGCTGTCAGCGCAGGGTGGTACCCTGAGTGGGACTGTTGTCGATCTGGAAACGGGTGCGACTCTAGCATCAGCCCAGGTGGAAATCCTCTCAAGTGGAGAAGGGGCAGCTCTGACGTCGGCCAATGGCCAATTCTCTTTCTCAGTATCGCCAGGGACGTATTCTGTAGTAGTTACTGCTTTGGGCTATCGCCCCCACCGTGAAGATGGAGTTCGTGTAAATTCAGGTGGCTCGATGTCCCTAGAGATCCGCATGACTTCCCAAGCTCTAGAGCTAAATCCACTGGTTGTGACTGCTTCGAGAACTACTGAGACAAGCGCATCTGCTCCGGCTACGGTGATCGTGATCGGTGAAACTGATGTGGCTGAGCGACCGACAGTGACTCCTGTCGACCATCTCCGGGCAGTTCCTGGGGTGGATGTAATGCAGCAGGGGGTTCAGTCTACTAATGTTGTTATCAGAGGATTCAATAATGTTTTCTCGGGATCCTTGCATACTTTGGTAGATGATCGAATCGCTGGGGTGCCATCTTTACGTGTGAATCTGATGCATTTCATCCCTTCGCAAGATGAGGATCTGGAGAGAATAGAAGTAGTTCTGGGCCCTGGATCAGCTCTTTATGGTCCTAACACATCTAACGGTGTGATTCATCTCATTACGAAATCTCCCCTTGAATCACAGGGATCAACGGTGACTCTCGGTGGAGGTCAGCAAAACGTTTTTGAAGGTGGTTTCCGGACAGCCCGAAAACTGTCAGATAATTTTGGGTTTAAAGTTTCTGCGAAGAAAGTCCAGGGGGATGACTGGAATTTTGTAGATCCGATTGAAGCCGCGGCTCGAGCTTCGGCCCTGTCTAACAAAGCAGCTTTCATAGCCGAAAGAATAGCTTCCGGAGCTAGTACTACTGACGCGAATTCAGCCTACACTAATGTGGGTAACAGGAATCTGGCTTTTAATCGTGAATCTGTTGACGCTAGGGCGGATTGGGATGTGGGTGAGAACACTCGTCTGATGTTCAACTATGGCCTCACAAGTGCGTCAGGTGTGGAACTCACCGGCTTAGGTGGAGGACAGACAGAAGATTGGAAATATCAGTTTTATCAAGCGCGAATCAGATCTAACCGAATGTTTGCACAAGCTTATCTGAATACAAGTGATGCTGGTCCCAATAGTTTCCTTTTAAGAAATGGGACTCCTCTTGTCGACAAATCGCAGCTCTGGGTAACACAACTTCGCAATTCAACTTCGTTTTTTGAAGGCAGACAAGATTTTACTTATGGGATGGATTATACGAACACAAATCCTGTCACTGAAGGGACCGTGAATGGTGCATTCGAAGATGATGATGATATTCAGGAGCTGGGGATATACCTGCAATCCAAGACTGCTATAACAGATCGATTGGATCTGATCGTTGCTGGGCGCAGAGACACACATTCTCGACTCGATAAAAACACTTTTTCACCAAGAGCTGCTCTTGTTTTTGAGCCTGCTCCAAATCATAGCTTCAGAGCGACGTACAACAGGGCGTTTTCAACACCTAGTAGCTTAAACATGTTCTTGGAGATTTCTGGGGGTGCTGCCCCAGCTCCGCTCGGAGGGATGGGTTACAGAATAAGGGCTCAGGGTAACGGGAACGGTTATGTCTATCAAAACGCTGATGGATCACTGAGGGGCATGAGATCCCCATTTAACCCGGCGGCAACTGGAGGAGCCAGTCAGCTACTACCAGTACAGCAGTCAACCCTTTACGCAATGGGTGTTGGAGTTATGCAAGCTCAAGGGGCGATTGATGCAGCGACAGCTGGACTTTTGAACAGTTTTGCTGGGGATGCAGGAGCCATCGGAATCAATCTGCTTAATACGAATAATATGAAAGTATCTCCATTAGCTAAGGGCTTGGTACCAAGTACTCCTAAGTTGGAGATAAGTACCAATACAACCTTTGAAATGGGATACCAAGGACTTGTTAACGACAAAATTCTATTTGCAGTGGACGGTTGGTATAGCCAGAGGAAAAATTTCGTATCACCGCTAATGGCGACAACACCGATGATTATGCTGGACGGTGCGACCATGGTGGCGTTCCTACAACCCAGGTTGTCCGCCGTCTACCAAGCACAAGGCATGGATGCAGTCACGGCTGGAGCTACAGCACTTGGAGCAGCGAAAAAGATTGCCGATGGTGGTGATGGGATCGGTGGAATACCTGGATTAGCAGAAGTTCCATTGGCTGTGGTATCAACCCCGGAGATAAATGCAGACGGCGCAGAATTGATGGCAACTTATATGAATGCGGGTGATCTGAATGTATGGGGCGCTGATTTTTCGATGAAAGCTTTCCTGAATGATGAGTGGACTTTGTCGTCAACTGCATCATTTGTGAGTGATGACTACTTTACCCTTGCAGAAATGACTAATGCTGTCGCACCTATTTATTTGAATGCACCAAAGTCTAAAGCTAGTCTTGCGCTCGGTTATAGAGGCGTGCGATCTGGACATAATCTGGAGATGCGAGTGAGAGTGGCCAATGGTTTCCCAGCTAATTCGGCCGGTTTTGTAGGCACTAAATGCGTCACTGGAGGAAACGGTGGTTTAGGAGAAGAAGAGTGTGTAAAGGGACATGCTTTGATGGATGCAGTCTGGGGTTATAAGGTCCCAGGGACTGCCGCGACCTTGCAGTTGACGGCCAACAATCTCTTGGGTACACAGTACCGTAGTTTTGTTGGTGTTCCAGAGATGGGAAGGTTTGTCATGGCTAGAGTGAAATATGCTTTCTAAAGTTTGAAACTGTTAGGAAATCTGAATAATTAGAAAGTTGTGATTGGCTTTCAATATAGTAGAAGGGAGATGGACGATGTCCATCTCCCTTCTACTATATTAGGTGCTTTTGCGGTGTTGGATGTTTGCTGTTGTGGTGAAACTAATGATTAAGGAGTATGGAGCTTAGAGAATGAAAAAAGTGACGTTACGCTGCATTTTTTGCCTGGAATTAAGCCGAATCGAGGTCAGGCAGGGGATTGAAGAAGAACTTTGCGATCACTGTTCTAAACCCTTCCTTGTGGACAGGCCAGTGAAAATAAACCAGGAAGATTTCAAATCGACCGTCTTGGATTCTGAAGTGCCAGTGTTAGTAGATTTTTATGCAGATTGGTGTGGGCCTTGTAAGATGGTCGGGCCGATTATCGATGATATAGCCAGACTACATCAGGGCAAACTGCTCGTGGGAAAGATTGATTCGGATAAGGCGCAAGACTTGATGTTAGAAGTGAAAGTTACGAGTGTGCCAACTTTGATCCTTTTTAAGGATGGGAAGGAAGGTTCTAGGAGTATCG
>JAPKDG010000078.1 GCA_028822645.1 Longimicrobiales bacterium
GTTATTATGCGAATGTTCTGGATGATGATATCGATGTAGCACTTGATGTGCTTGCTGATTTGGTGTTGTCTCCTCAACTACGCGCAACTGATTTCGAACTAGAGCGTAAGGTGGTTCTAGAGGAAGTAAGAGGGATTAATGACACTCCAGACGATTTCATCTTTGACGAACATGCCAAAGGGTTCTGGGGAGATCATTCATACGGATATCCAATCGTGGGAACACCAGATACAATTTCTGCGATGAGCATAGAAGATGTTCGAAGCCTTCATCGAGAGAGATACGGAGGAACTAATCTGCTTTTGGCATGCAGTGGTAACTTTGACCAAGATCGGTTGATTGACAGAGTTACGGAATTGTTTGTTGCTGCCCCAAAGGGTAAAGCGAATTCAGAGATAGCTTACCCAACTGAAATGATAACTGGACAAAAACATCTACAGAGAGATATTTCTCAAACTCATTTTGTTCTGGGAAGTCGTATTCCTGATCAAACTGACCCGGATAGAAATGCATTAATCCTTGCTTGCGAATTCTTTGGTGTAGGCATGAGTTCTCGCTTGTTCCAGAACATCAGAGAGGAATTGGGATTGGCCTATACTGTGTTTGCTTTCAATAGTTTCTATAGCAGAGGAGGAATGTTAGGTGTTTATGCGGCGACTGAGCCTGGTTCTGCAGATAGCACCTTGGAGGTGATAATAGACGAATACTATCGTATTGTCAGTAAAGGTTTAACAAAGCAAGAATTTGAAAGGACTAAGAATCAAATTAAGGGGAAAACAATACTTTCCTCGCAATCTACGGATGACAGGTTGATGAGGATAGGGAGCTTTGCACTCAGACAAGAGGAGTATGAAAGCTTAGAAGAAACTTTAAAGGTGATTGACAATATCCAACTAGATGAAGTCCAGAGGGTTTGCCAACAATTTTTCAATCCAGAGGACTTGTATGTTGTGAAGTTAGGACCATGATCGATCAGAAGAGTTCTGATCTGGACAACCAATCTCCAGTAGACAAAAAATGATAATCGGCATACCTACAGAAGTTAAAGAAGCAGAAAATAGAGTGGCACTAACTCCGGCTGGAGCAGAGACACTTGTTGCAGAAGGTCACCAATTGCTGGTGCAGAGCCGAGCGGGCGAATCAAGCGGATATTCAGATGACATGTACTCTGCTCTGGGAGCAAATATTTGTAATAGTGCAGAAGCAGTATGGGATCAATCTGAGATGATTGTGAAGGTAAAAGAACCTGTTGAGCTGGAATGGCCAAGGATGCGAAGTGGACAGATCTTATTCACCTATTTACACCTGGCTGCATCACAGAAATTGACAAAAGCGATACTTGATTCGGGGATTGTAGCAATAGCTTACGAAACTGTGGAAGAATCGAATGGTCAACTTCCCTTATTGACTCCGATGAGTGAGGTGGCTGGTCGCATGTCAGTCCAGGCTGGAGTAAAGTATTTAGAGACCAACAAAGGCGGTTCTGGAATCTTGATTGGAGGAGTTCCAGGAGTAGCACCTGGAAAGGTGGTAATTATAGGTGGAGGTGTAGTGGGCATGAACGCGGGAATCATTGCTTCAGGCTTAGGGGCGAAGGTAGTTATTTTGGATTCATCACTCCCGCGCCTACGCTTTTTGCAGGAGATCATGCCAAAAAATGTGATGCATTTATATTCAAGCAGGGAAACGATCAGGCAAGAGATTAGTGATGCCGACCTAATAATCGGAGCTGTTCTTTTGCCCGGCTCTGTAGCCCCTCACGTATTGTTCGAGGAAGATCTCAAGAGCATGAGGAAAGGATCTGTTCTAGTCGATGTTTCTATTGATCAAGGCGGTTGCTTTGAGACCATTCGTCCGACCACTCATTCGGATCCGGTGTATGCAATTGATGGCATAATTCACTACGGGGTTACTAATATCCCTGGGATAGTTCCTAGGACTAGTACGCCGGCTCTAACTAATTCGACAATACCATATATTTCAAAATTAGCTGCTAAGGGATGGGAGATCGCTTGTCTGAATGATCCTTCTTTAATGAATGGCTTGAATGCGATCAATGGATGCCTAACGTATCGGGCTGTAGCAGATACGTTTGAAATGGATTATTCAGACCCTAGGGCTTTGTTGAGACTGACTGAGCCAAAGGAGCGTCCCCATGACTAAAGAAATCGTGAGGTTTAGAAGACTGCCCGGCAACGAGGATATTCCTCTTCCTAGTCGAGCTACACCAAGTGCATCCGGCTACGATGTACGTTCTGCTGATCGAGATTTTATCCTTGAATCCCAATCCACAAAATTGATTTCTACAGGTTTGATGGTTGAGCTTCCAGCAGGGATGGAATGTCAAGTCAGACCAAGATCTGGCCTGGCAGTGAAATTTGGAATTACGATACCTAATAGCCCTGGAACTATCGATCCTGATTATAGGGGAGAATTGAGGGTTTTGCTCAGGAATGAGGGTTTGGAACCCGTGTCGCTGTGTCGTGGCGACAGAATTGCCCAATTAGTGTTCCACAGTTTTTCGACACCTGAAATAGTGGAATGCCAAGAGTTGAAAAGTACTGAACGTGGTCAGGACGGATTCGGAAGTACAGGTATAAAATGAATACAATTAAAATGTCGAGGTGTGTCATTGATGGAGTTTTGCGATTAGTTTCTTGCTGTTAGAAGTAGTGGATACTAGTGTGATACTTGTCAGGTTTCCGTCTATTAGGGAAACTCTACCATCTTTTACGGTGATGTAAACAATTGATCAAAGAAATTAAGGAGTGGTTTGAACCTGGAAGATTTATTCCAGTCAACGACATTGCTATTGATTTGGGAACCGCCAACACATTGGTGTATGTGAAGGGTGAAGGTGTGGTGCTTAATGAACCATCCGTGGTGGCAATGGATAAGTCATCAGATACAGTCCTTGCAATAGGTTTAGAAGCTAAGCGTATGTTAGGACGTACTCCGGGAGAAATTGAAGCAGTTAGGCCTTTGAAGGACGGAGTGATAGCCGATGTCGACGTCACTGAGTTGATGCTACGCCACTTCCTAAAACAAGTCACAGCAAAACGTGTTTTTAGGATAAAACCAAGGGTCGTTGTTGGAGTCCCATCGGGGATTACGGAACTCGAAAGAAGGGCAGTTCGATCCAGTACTATCTCGGCTGGAGCCAAAGATGTGTATATGGTAGCAGAACCTATGGCAGCTGCAATCGGTGTCGGTCTTCCCGTCGAAACTCCCAGTGGAAATATGGTGATTGATATCGGTGGCGGAACAACAGAAATAGCTGTTATTGCCCTGTCTGGAATCGTTTCCAATACATCGATTCGGGTGGGAGGAGATGAATTCGATGCAAATATTGTGACTTTTTTGAGACAGAATTATAACCTTTTGATTGGCGAGCCAACGGCAGAGGCAATAAAAATTCAAATAGGATCCGCATTCGATGTCGGCGAAGAAAGAGGGATGGATGTCAAAGGACGAGATTTGGTTAGTGGTATACCTAAGACAGTCCATGTGAAATCGAACGAAATAAGGGAATGTCTGCAAGAGCCCATCCAACAGGTGGTGGGTGCTGTGAGAAGAGCACTGGAAATCACTCCTCCGGAACTTTCCAGTGATATTGTAGATAGAGGTATAGTAATGACGGGAGGCGGTTCACTCATTAGAGGCTTAGATAGACTTCTCAGGCATGAAACTAGTCTCCCAATCCATATTGACGAAGAACCTTTGCGTTGTGTAGTTCGTGGAGCTGGCAAGATTTTAGACAATATGGAAAAATACCGTACTGTTCTTACTGATTAGTTTTGATAACTCTGAATTATCCAGTAGTATATTGCTCCCAGGTGTCTGACGTTTTCAATGTATAGACAAATGCAAAAGAATGAAGCACCCAGGCAAGGTCGATTTATTGCTTTCGCTAGTGTGTTCTTCTCATTAGTACTTCTCTATTTGCCAGTCGAACTACAAGAAACTCCAGCGTATTTTGTAAGAGCTACAGTTCTAAAACCTTTTATACTGGCCCAGGAGTATTTAGTCCAGAGGCGGATTCATTCTATGGTGGTGGAGGATTTACAAATTCATGTGGATTCTTTACTAGCAGTAATAACCAGTCAGGCAACTCTCAAAGAAGAGAATGTTAAGTTAAAAAAGCTGTTGAGCGTCACTGAAAAGATGCCGTATGGCTATAGCTCGAGCAATATCATTAGGCCCGGGACTCCCGGATCAGAAGGGCTGTTTCTACTTGATGCAGGAAGTGACCAAGGTGTGTCAATCAACGCGCCAGTGGTCGTAGGCAAAGGCCTCTTGGGGATGGTACAAGATGTTCAAAATTCGAGCTCCGTTGGGATAGATTGGACGCATTTTCAATTTAGAGCCAGTGCTATGACTCTTGATGGTACGATATACGGACTTGTCCGATCTGACCCAGGAGGATTTAGAGAGGCAGATAGATTGTTGATCGATGGAATTCCGTTCCACCAAGAAATGGATCCAGGAACCGTGCTAGTGACAAGTGGATTGGGCGGAGTATTTCCCAGGGGAATTCCAATAGGGAAAGTTTTTGCTGAGGCTGAAAGTAGTTTGGGTTGGAGGAGATCTTACTGGGTGACTCCTTTTGTTTTTCCAGGTGATGCTATCCATGTAGTGACTATTTCTCCAATTTCAGATGAGCTGGATTATCAGAAATTGTGGGGTTTTGAAATAAATACTTCAGACGACTTAGACTCGAATAGAGGGATCGCGATAGCAGACTCCATGGATCTTAACTAATGGAAGTAAAAGCCGCACCTCGACCTCGAGTTTCCTGGGTACTATTCCTGGTCTTGGTGATTCTCCATCTATTTCTACAATTGACTCTAGGTTATGGTCATAGCACTCCGGACTTGTTTGTAGTGGCGCTACTTG
>JAPKDG010000079.1 GCA_028822645.1 Longimicrobiales bacterium
ATTTTAGGCATATCTGATTCAACTCCTAGAAAACAAAATTCTCTGAAAAATTCACTTAAGTGGTGCCAACACTGTCGACATCATCCTACCCTCTAAGCGCGGATACGACTCCGCTTTTCCAATATCTTTAAGATCTTCCGTCACTCTCTCCAAAACCTCTCGCCCCAATTCTGGGTACGCACTCTGTCTACCTCTGAACATCATAGTCAATTTCACTTTATTTCCCTCTTCAAGGAATCGCCGCGCATGGCGAGTCTTAAAGTTATAATCATGGTCTGCAATACCTGGCCGGAATTTTACTTCTTTAACTTGAACATTGTGCTGTTTCTTTTTGTTTTCCCGAGCCGCCCTCTGGAGTTCATACCTATATTTACCGTAATCCATCAACTTACAGACCGGAGGCTGACTGTCTGGTGCAATCTCTACTAAATCCAAACTTCTTTCTTTAGCAAGTTGTTGCGCTTGTTCCACCGGAACTATACCGACCTGGCCTCCCTTTTCGTCGATTAAACGGATTGGACTAGTTCTTATCTCTTCGTTAACCAGAGCTTTCTTCGCGCTGATCTTGATCTCCTTGTCTATGGATTCGAGTTAATATAAAGACGTTAATCATACACAAAAGGCCCGAGTTCATCGGGCCAAAAAATTTCTTATATAACAAGGAAATATTCCTTGGTTATTAAGATTTTTCGACCCGGTGATCTCTTAATTTATCATAAGGACCAAGAGGTGGAGTCATTACTTCACTAGACTCACTTAATCATATTTAAAAAGCAGTGTTCCTGAAGATCATCTAGACAGCAGTACTCGTCAAGACAAGACCCTGTATTCAATTTCCTGCTGCAGCCTCTCGATCAAATCTTTCTGTTCCATGACTTCCTGTTTCTTTCCTGATCCTCTCTTCCTAAGAGCTGCCGTACCATTTTTTTCTTCCTCTTTTCCAATCACAGCCATATAAGGAATTTTCAACATTTCGGCATCTCGGATACGAGAACCAAGGGTATCTCTCTCTATCACGGACGCTCTCACTCCAGCCTTTATTAATTTTCCTTCTAACACCTGTGCAGGCTCTTTCAAATTTTCCGATACGGGTAAAATACGGATCTGTTCAGGAGCTAACCACAATGGGAACGCACCTGCATAATGCTCAATCAAACCTCCGACGAATCTTTCCATCGAACCGACTAAAACTCTATGTAACATTACAGGCTGGTGTTTCTCGTTGTCTTCTCCTACGTATTCAAGATCGAACCTCTCAGGTAGATTGAAATCAAGCTGAACAGTCGGGCCTTGCCATCTTCGGCCGATTGCATCGATAAGCTTAAAATCCAATTTAGGGCCATAAAATGCTCCTCCACCATGATCATACTCAAAAGGGACTCCTTTCTCTCTCAGTGTCCCCGTAAGCACCTCAAGTGCGGAATCCCAGTCAGCATCTGATCCCAAAGCTTTATCGTCTGGTTTTGTCGCCACTTCGATAGTATATGGATAACCGAATGCTCCCAGCATTTCATCTACTAAGTCCAAAAGCCCAACTATTTCTTGTTCCACCTGCTTGGGCTCGCAAAATATATGAGCATCGTCTTGGGTAAAACCACGAACCCGCAACATTCCATGTAAAACACCACTTCGCTCATAACGATAGCAGGTGCCGAATTCAGCCATTCTGATGGGCAAGTCTCTGTATGAGCGTTGCTTGGACTGATATATGGCTATATGCCCTGGGCAATTCATAGGCTTGGGCCGGTAGTAGCTTCCCTCTACCTCTATAGGTCCAAACATACCTTCTTTGAAATTTTCCAAATGTCCAGAAAGTTCAAAGATTTTCTCATTCATGACATGCGGGGTAAACACCTGGCTATAACCATGTTTAGTCAACAATGTCTGTTCAAATTTTTCTATTTCAGTCCTTACAATCGCCCCCCTAGGATGCCAGAGTATCAAACCGGATCCAACACGGCTGTCGGTAGAAAACAAATCTAATTCTTTGCCAAGAACTCGGTGGTCCCTCTTCTTAGCTTCTTTTAAATTGTTTAGATGATTTTTTAGTTGACTCTTGGAAAAAAAAGCGGTTCCATAGATCCGCTGCAACATTTGGCGATTCTCGTCTCCCCTCCAATATGCACCAGCTGCAGACAGCAATTTAAAATGTTTTAGCATGCCAGTCGAATTGATATGGGGACCTTTACAGAGATCAAGAAAAGGACCGTTGTTGTATACGGTAATCACTTCATCATCACTGAATTCTTCTAATCTTTCCAGCTTCAAACTGTCGCACGAAAACAACTCCCTAGCTTCCTCTTTTGTCACAACTTGACGGACAAATTCATAGTCCTTTCGTATGACTTCATCCATCTCTGTTTCAAACAATTCCAAATCGCCAGGAGTGAATGGATCAGAGACATCAAAGTCATAGTAAAATCCATCTTCAATCGCTGGACCAAAACCAATTGCAGCATCTGGCCTGATCTTTCTGACTGCAGTAGCCAATATGTGTGCAGCTGAATGGCGTAGGACTACCAATGATTCCAAATCTCTATCCGTGAGTATGCTTATAGAGGAACCGTCGGGAACTACCGAAGACAAACCAAAGGTTTGCCCATCTATTTTTCCGGCTACTGCTGCTTTTGCCAATCCAGGGCCGATAGCGACTGCCACATCCTGAACGGTAGATTCATCAGGCATCTGCAATACTGAACCATCGGGCAACTTAATTCTAACTTCTGGCATCTTGTGAACTCCTCTTGGTCTGTTGCCGAACAAGTCAGTCCAATTTATGCTCGGTCGGACATCAATTCGTTCTTGGAGGCGGATAAATCAAAATTTCCCAGGGAAATAAATTCCACAATTCAGGATTGAGATCGAAACTATCTCCAACCAAATATGACAAAGGGCTCATGTTTCCGACACCCTCCCAAGGGAAAGGAGCCAAAGAGACATGAGCCCTCTACTCTAAGCCACAAACAAGCAATTTAGAGCTTTTTTAGTACATTCCTTCCATTCCGCCGCCGCCAGGCATTGGTGGCATGGCCGGCCCTTCTGCTTGCGGCTTCTCAACAACCACAGCTTCCGTAGTCAGGAGCAATCCGGCAATCGAAGCAGCATTCTGTAAAGCAGAACGAACCACTTTTGTAGGATCTATAACCCCGGCTTTCACTAAATCTTGATATTCCTCTGCCTGAGCATTATACCCGAAGGCGCCTTCACCCTCTCTGACTTTCGCTACTACGATGGAACCTTCTTCCCCAGCATTAGTAGCGATCTGACGCATCGGAGCTTCAAGTGCTCTTCTTAAAATGTCCACTCCAACTTGTTCATCGTGCGCATCTAGTGTGAAACCTTCCAAACCAGACTGTGCTCTGATCAGAGCAACGCCACCACCTGGAACTATTCCTTCCTCGACAGCTGCACGAGTAGCATGCAAGGCATCCTCAACCAGGGCCTTCTTTTCTTTCATTTCAGTTTCCGTGGCCGCTCCAACATTGATCACTGCGACACCACCCGAAAGTTTTGCCAAACGCTCTTGGAGTTTTTCGGAATCATAGTCAGAAGTAGATTTGTCGATAGCCGACTTAATTACTTCGATTCTGCCTTGAATTTTCTCCTTTTGTCCGGCCCCATCAACAATAGTCGTATTGTCTTTATCAATCACGACTCTCTTCGCTGAACCAAGGTCGCTTGTCACTGTATTTTCCAGCTTAAATCCAACGTCTTCAGAAATTACCTGACCACCAGTAAGCACTGCAATGTCCTCAAGCATCTCTTTGCGTCTGTCACCAAATCCAGGTGCTTTTACAGCACAAACCTTCAGTGTGCCCCTAATCTTGTTAACAACCAAGGTCGCTAAGGCTTCTCCTTCTACATCTTCTGATATGATCAAAAGAGGTTTCCCCATTTGGGCTACTTTCTCGAGGATGGGAAGAAGGTCTTTCATGGATGAAACTTTCTTGTCGTGGATCAGAATCATAGGATCCTCAACTATTGCTTCCATCCGTTCTGGGTCGGTCACAAAATACGGAGACAAATAACCACGATCAAACTGCATACCTTCAACAGTCTCCAAGGTGGTCTCAAGACCCTTGGCTTCTTCAACCGTAATTACACCATCTTTTCCTACTTTCTCCATGGCGTTCGCAATCAGATCACCAATTTCTGGGTTATTATTGGCCGAAATAGCTCCGACTTGAGCGATTTCATTTCTTCCTTTAGTCTCGATAGAAAGGTCATCTAAAATTTCCACAACCTTATTAACAGCCTGATCAATTCCACGCCGTATTCCCATAGGGTTTGTACCAGCAGTGACGTTCTTCAGACCTTCACCAAAAATGGCTTGGGCCAGGATCGTTGCTGTAGTAGTTCCATCACCGGCAACATCAGATGTTTTTGTCGCAACTTCTTTGACCATCTGAGCACCCATATTTTCCACTGGATCTTCTAGCTCCACTTCTTTAGCCACAGACACTCCATCTTTTGTGACAAGAGGGGATCCAAATTTCCGGTCCAACACAACGTTACGCCCTCTAGGGCCCAGTGTGACCTTTACAGCTTGAGCCAATTGATCGACTCCCGCTTTGAGGCGAGCACGAGCATCAACGTCGTAACAAAGCTCTTTCGCAGCCATTTCTTAATTACTCCT
>JAPKDG010000032.1 GCA_028822645.1 Longimicrobiales bacterium
TTGATAATTCCTGGAAAGTGACTCGAGAGATGTGGTCTCATGATCGAGATCCAGGAGAAGGTATGACCTGGGATGTTATTCCAGAAGATTTTGATGGAAATACAGAATGGTCAGATGAAATGAGAATACTGGAAGACCTCTACAATCGTAAGAATTCATCGGCTTTAGCTGAACTCTTTTCAGAGGACGCTTTAATCGGAATTCCGAATGTTCCAGTCTTAGAGGGCAGAGAGAGTGTCGGGGCGTTTTTCCAAGATGTTTTAACTAATCCGGTTGGAACAGTGATGGACGTATCGGTCCGTTCAGCAAAAATGCTAAACGAAGAGAATGTAATACTTGTTGGCTATATAAAAGTAGATGGAGCTGAAGAAACTTCGAAAAAAGGCCGTGCTCGCTTTTTGCTTTTGCTAGAACTTGCAAATCCATTCGAAACAGACGCCGGAGAAGATGCTGAATGGCATGTGCGCTGGATGGTTGTATCTGGAAAAACATTGTTTTAAATCTAGCCTGTGAAATGCTGGATTGTTGGGTGTTGCTATACTACCATGATTGCTGGCATGTTACATGTGGACATTCTTTTTAAGCTTTCTGAGGTGGTCTAAATGAAAATGATTAATGTGTCACTGCTTTTGGTACTAACCATTCTCCTCCCTCGACTTGGCACGGGGCAAGAGGTTCCTTGGTCACCCCTAAAACGTGGCAGTGACAATATGGATGTTCTTGGGCATCTGCCTCTGGGTCCTAGATTGTCGGTAGCAGATATGGATATAGAACAGGAATTGCACCGGCCTTACGCTTATGTAAGTCGAATGGTATATGGATTTGAAGGGCCGAAGGGTTTGGACATCATTAGCATCAAGGATCCAGAATCGCCTGAGTTGCTATACGAATGGAGGATTGAAGATCAAGACCTGCATCAACGAACTGGTGGAATGGATGTCAAACACTTCAAGTGGAATGAACGGTATTACGTGGTGCAGTCATTGCAATTTGGACAAGGTGGTCCTGGGACTGAATTGGGTGCTGTGATATTGGATGTCACCGGATTGCCGGATCCAGGACTGGTTCGAGAAGTGGCCAGAATCGAAACTCCAGACTTCCCAGGTGGATTCCACAATATCTTTATCTATAAACATTCTAATGATCGTGTTTATCTCTTCACCACCGCAAGCGCGCCCGGAGCCCTAGTCTATGATTTAGGGATGATAGTAGATGGTGACCTTGATAATTCTAGAGTTGGTATGGTTCCTGTCCCCGAATCTCCACTGGGGTCTGGGACTGGGAGGGGGTACCATGACTTCTATGTTGGTTTTCACCCTGATACTGGAGAAGACCGGTTCTATGGAGGAGGCACTGGAGGATATTACATATATGATGTTTCGGATCTAGAGACTCCAGAACTGAGAATAAGCCTAACGGGAGTCAGTGGGGTCAACTATGGCCACACCTTCACTCCGAGTCCGGACGGTCGTTATGTGATTGCTGAGACAGAATACCAGTACGCTCCCTTGAGGATTTTTGATCTTCAGCCAGCGTTGGATGGAGAAGTACAAAATATAAGAAATCCGATATCGGCCTTTACCGCTAATTGGAAAAATCTTGTACACAACCATGAAGTAAGATGGCCCTATGTGTTTGTATCTGGTTACTTAGATGGATTACAGATATTCAACCTCCAAGATCCGGAAAATCCAGTTACTGCTGGATTTTATGACACTTATATTGGACCTCCGAATCCCGTAAGATCTTCAATGTTCAATGGTGCCTTCGGTGTAGATATCAGAAATGCTGATGGACTGATCGTGGTTAGTGACATGTCAACTGGCCTGTGGACTTTCCGGATGGATGGTTTTCAAGGCTGGAATGGTGAACATTGGGGGGTTCCGGACATTTCTTCTGCCCAAAAATGGGATCAATCCCTTATTAGTCGGCCGATCAGTTAATAAAGAAAATATATTTAACATGTATACGGTATATCGTGCAGCGATTCTGGGAATGAGCTTTTCCTTAGCCCTCACGACTTCTCCGGTAACTTTGTACGGTGGTGAAGATGAAGGGATGTGTGTCGAGGCGGGTGTCCCATATTATAGCTTTCAACTAATCACAACCAAAAACATACTTGGAACTGGTCGTGGAAGAGGGTCGGTTGAAGTGACATTTTCAGACAATTCTCCCTTTGGGATTTCCGTTACGAGTGACGGCAGCTATGACTATGACCTAAAACTTTCTCTGAACAGAATTAAATTGAGAGGAGAAGGAAGACTCGTTGCATGGGTGACTACCCGTGACCTTTCCAAGATACGTAGGATAGGGCCACTGGATCCATATTATCAGGTTAATGGCTCGGTTGATTGGAATAAATTCCTTGTTGTTGTCACACTGGAATCGAACGATGGTGGGAACAGTGACAAATGGGAAGGACCCGTTGTGTTTAGGGGTATGTCCAGGAGTGGCATGATGCACACTATGGTGGGACATGGCCTTTTGCAGGAGGAAAATTGCTTTGCTTACGGCTACGACGGTTGATCCCTCGATTATAGAATGAACTATCACCTTAAAAGTTTTTGTATGTCCTGTGCTTTAACTTTCTCTATCGCCAGCTCAGGAAGTTCTCAGCACCAGATGCCAGCTATGACACCAAGCAGTGGTTGGCGAATGATACCAATGGACATGAACATGCCAATGCTTCCGGGTTTGGAGGGAGCAGTTCCTTCTGTAGGAGCATTCCTGCCTGGAGTGGGTATCGATTTAGGGACTATTCCGTTGGCTCGGCCATCTGCCATAGTGAAATTGCAAAGAGGTGACACCTTGGATCTTTCTGTGTCTATGGTTCGGAGATCTATAGACGGCACTGAGATGCTTATGTTTGGATATAATGGGCAATACCCAGGACCTCTTTTAGATGCCGTTGAGGGGTCGACCGTAGTCGTCAGGGTGAGGAACGAAATCCAAATGCCAACTACAATTCATTGGCACGGTGTGCGCCTAAAAAACCAATTCGATGGAGTTCCAGGCTTAACCCAAGCGCCGATTGAACCCGGTGAAGATTTCATATATGAAGTTAAAGTTCCAGATGCGGGGATGTTTTGGTATCATCCACATGTTCGTGAAGACGTCCAGCAGGACTTGGGTCTTTATGGGAATCTGTTAGTGCGATCACCCGATCCTGAATATTTCGGTCCTGTCCATCGAGAAGAAATACTCGTTGTTGATGACCTGCTCATGGATGGTGAAGGTCTTTTGCCGTGGGGCAAGGAATCATCTACCCATGCACTCATGGGAAGATTCGGTAATGTCATGCTTGTTAATGGACAAACCGATCACCAAATGAAAACTAAAATTGGTGAGGTCATCCGTTTTTATATCACCAATGTAGCTAATTCACGGACATTCAATATTACTTTTGGGGATAATAGGATTAAACTCGTCGCTTCTGATATAGGCCGATACGAGCGAGAACAATGGACGCCTTCCGTAGTTATCGCTCCGGGTGAGAGATATGTGGTAGATGTCCAATTTGACAAGCCGGGGGAGACCGTGATCGCCAATACTATTCAAGCTATAAATCACTTTAGAGGTGAATTCTATCCCCATGTAGACACTTTGTCTCGTGTCATGGTATCAAGCCAAATAAATGAAGAAGATTTGAGTGATTCGTTCGAATTGCTTCGTGAGAACCAGGAAATGATTTCGGAAATAGAAAATCTTGAAAGGCACTTCAATGAGGCACCAGATTACGAATTGGAAACATTGGTTCGAGTAAAGAATGTACCGACTCCAATTGTCATCTCTATGGAATCTGACACTTTGTACGTGCCACCTATGGAATGGAATGATGCTATGCCGATGATGAATTGGCTCTCAACTGGCAAAGAGGTGACTTGGATACTAAAGGACAAGACTTCTGGCCTAGAAAACGGTGATATCCACTGGGAATTTGAACGGGGGGATATTGTAAAAATACGAATCTTCAATTCACCTGATTCCTTTCATCCTATGAATCATCCCATTCATCTTCATGGCCAAAGATTCCTAGTCTTGAAGAGGGACGATATTAAGAATCAAAACTTGGTTTGGAAAGATACAGCGATCCTTCCAGTTGGCTCTACAATGGATTTGCTTGTCGAAATGTCTAATCCTGGCGAATGGATGTTTCACTGTCATATCGCCGAGCACTTGCACGCTGGTATGAGTTTTAACTTTACAGTAAGAGAATATTGATTGCGGGAGTAGCTCAGTTGGTAGAGCATCAGCTTCCCAAGCTGAGGGTCGCGGGTTCGAGTCCCGTCTCCCGCTTTAGGGTCTAATTGAGGTACGACTGACTGTTAATGCTAGGCTTTAGATTTATGTGTGTGCTGGTGTCAGCAGCTCTTTTTTTCTCGTTTCGTGTGAATCCAGGGAGGACATGACTGATGTTGCCCTGAATTCAAACCCAGTTTGTGTACCTCGTAGCGGCGTGACTGGTCTGGGAAGTGCATCTGACGATTTACTCCTGTGCACATTAGTGACAGAAGGCCTAGACAGGTCATTTCTGATCTATATCCCAGATTTGTACGAGTCACAAGACATTTTGGCCCCTCTTCTCTTCGGTTTACACGGCTATACCAGTTCTGCTATCGTGAATTACAGCTACACTGGATTCCAGAGAATAGCAGATCGGGAAGGGTTTCTCATCATATACCCCCAGGGATCGGTGCTGAATGCCACAGGTGCTACACATTGGAACGTTGGCGGTTGGACTGCGGGAGTACTACTAATGACGTCGATTTCATTGATGAATTAATTGAGTGGGCCACCAGAAATTATCGTATTGATAGTAACAGGATATACTCTACCGGGATGTCTAATGGCGGCTCGATGAGCTACCATTTAGCATGCTTCTTAAGTTCAAAGATAGCGGCGATCGCATCGGTTACTGGCCCCATGACATTCGACACAAATCGTGATTGTAAACCCCGCGGGTCAACTCCTGTTTTGCAAATACACGGAGTTCTCGACACACTTGTCCCTTATCTTGGAAACACAGTGATGATGCCCATCAATAATGTCACAGAGTACTGGACGCAGGCAAATAACTGTGATCCCCAAGGAACGGAAACTCCTATCGATGACAGAGATGGAGATGGCAAAGGTGGGATATATACTAGATATGGTAATTGTTCTAGGAACGTAAACGTAGATCTATATCTTTTGGATAACCTGGGACACCAGTGGCCAGTAGCGATACCAGGGCTTGTAAGGGACGATATTGATGCTGCGTCAATCGTGTGGGGGTTCTTATCGAATTTTGATATGAAAGGAGCTCGGTGATTCGAGCAATCAAGCCCATATCATTTCTTCAGCTCGTCTTTCATGTATTCTTTTAGTCGATCGTTTTTTGGGATTGCAGGCTTTAGGTGAACTGGTTTCGTTCAATAGATCGACGGATCGTTCCAAAGCCAACTAAACATTGTGGCTACAAGTAGGCCGCAGTCTGTTGCGGATTCACACTCGCAGGGAGCGAGGATCTCCTTGTATTCATGGAGCGCTAATCTTGCTCTACTTGGAGAGATTCACTAATCCTAGCGATCCAACCAACTGCACCGGTTCTTGTCCCAACGTAGAGATAATTTTCAAACTGTCCCAAGACGTCTATCCCAGAGCCTGCTTCCACTAGTTCTATCATGGAAGTGGCTGCAGTGGGGCTGCGCATCAAAGGTGTCGAAATTTCAACTATGCTGGTCTCCAAAGGCCGTACAATGTCTTCTGTAAGTCTTGAAGCAACAAAGCCCACTTGGTTGTCGGGCATAAGCACTCTGTCCCAAGTCCCTGTAGTTCCGAGGACCAAAAAGGAAGTATGTTTGTCCATTTGGCGGAGAATGACTGATTTTGAATTAGGAGAGTTTCGCAGTCGAATCCCCGAGTCTATAGTACGAGACCAATCTCCAAGATTTCGAGTCGCACCCGCTCTTAAGGCCGGCAGTTCAGCCGGTGTATAAAGAAAATAATAAGGGTCTACTGGACCTTCTCCACGGCGGTAAACTCCAAAATGGAGATGTGGAGGTGTGGTTCTGGCATTGCCAGTATTTCCGACAAAACCAAGCAGGCTACCTGGGTTCACCTTGGCTCCCGGTATAACTACTTGGCTATCGAGGTGAGCGTAGTATATGGAATTGGGTCCTTGATCCCTCACCCAGACGACTTTTCCACCGATAGGGGTGTCTTCAACCCTAGACACTTGTCCTGTGGTAGCTGAAAGTACTGGAGTGCCTCTGGGTGCGAAAATATCTACTCCGTGATGTTGACGCCTGCCTCCGTCCCGTTCCACTCCGAAGCTGCTCAATATGGCACGGGTATTGCGATCTTTTACTGGGAAAGCCATGGATCCTTCGGCCGCTATTTGAATACTGTATCGCCCGTCCCTAAGTAATTCGGGCTGTATTCTGACAACATATTGAGCTGCTCGAGGTGACACGTATTTCAGCGGTTGGTGAATAGAAGCCCTTGAAAGTACTGGAAGAGGCCTGATGTTTTCATTGGATTGAAGTCGGTATATGTCAACAAAGATTCGAAATGGTGAATCGGTGTCTGAAGTTACTAATACAGAGAGTTCCTGGCCTCTTCTTAGAAACACCTTGTATCCTCTAGCTTGCGGAATGTCTGCTGGGAAGAAACCTTCTTCCTGATAGGGAGTGTCTACAGGAGGTGCTTCCACGACTGATGATTCGGCAGCTTCAAGCCAATCTCGAGCGAGTGCCGTCTCATTTAGGCCTGCAGCGATCAAAGACTCCTGGTATGCTTCGTGTGGAGTCAGATCTCTGAATTCGTTCTGAATTTGATCTATTTTCTCACAGCCCAAGAAGAATATGCAAAGGGTTTCCGTGACAACCAAAAACTTCTTTGCCTTACTGCCTAGGTGAGTTTTCTTTGGAGTTTCTGTTATCATTATTAAGTTAAAGTTGTTTAGTTTGTAAGATTTCGCTTATTCAAAATACGTTTTGTCATCCATTTTATACAGGCTTGACCTGTAAATAGGGTTTTTGCAATGGAGTACTATAATTTTCAAATGCTTTTAACATCCGGTAAACAGATTGATTAGAATAGCAGAGATTGAGAGTGGTAGCATCGCAGATGAACTCCACTTGGAGATCGGCACACGCATCCTTCGAATCAACGGTCAAAGAGTCAGGGACGGTATTGACCTCACATTTTTGTTGGCAGACGATTTCCTCGAACTAGAAACGATTGCACCTGACGGGAACTGCACTGTCCATGAGATAGAACGTGAACCTGGTGAAACTCTAGGGGTGATCCCCGCACCTGATAAAATTCGGGAATGTGGCAACAAATGTGTTTTTTGTTTTATTGATGGGAACCCCCAAAATGTAAGAGATACCCTGTGGATAAGAGATGATGACTTTCGACTCTCCTTTACTTATGGGACCTACGTTACTTTGACCAACCTTGGAGACAAAGGCTTACAGAGGTTAGTAGATCAAAAGATCAGTCCTCTTTATGTAAGTGTGCATGCGACTGATCCAGATCTTAGGGTCCGCCTTCTCGTCAACGATAGGGCTGGCTTAATTGTGGAGCAACTAGAGTTTCTTCTTGGCAATGGACTGAATGTCCATACTCAGGTCGTTTTGTGTCCCGAATGGAACGATCGTGAACACCTTGATCAAACAATGAGGGAACTTTACAGCCTGGGGGAGGGCATTCTCTCTCTCTCCGTGGTACCAGTTGGCCTTACGAAATACAACACAGGAGTTGTAAGGCCATTGTCGGTCAATGAAGCCGAATTGGCAATTAAGCAAATTGAAATGCATCGACAAATTGCCCAGGAGGAGAGAGGCTATGGCTGGGTCTATGCAGCTGATGAATTGTATTTGGCCGCTAAAAAATCTTTCCCTGCTGACAATTACTACGATGATGGAGCTCTCACCGAAAACGGTGTGGGAGCAGTAAATCAGTTTGTGAAAGATTTTGAAGCCGGCCTTGGGGAGCTTCCCGAATTGCCCAATCGAAGAATACGAGTAATAACAGGAACTTCAATGGAAAAGCTGTTTCTTGAGCGCCAACAAGCTTTACATGAAAAAACAGGGGCGAACATAGAAATAATTGGTGTAGTAAATAAATTCTATGGAGACACCGTGACTGTGGCCGGACTTCTTGCAGGTCAGGACATCAGAGATCAAGTTGGAGAAACCCAAGAAGATGAGATTATTTTATTACCCGCTGATGCCCTAAATGCTGATGATCTACTGATAGATAGCATGTCTTTACATGACCTCAAAAAGTCACTCGCTCCCGCCGAAGTTAGGACGGGTTACGAATTGACTGAGTGCTTGAAGGATATCGACGGATAACGAATATGGCATCTAAATTTCCAGTAGTAGCTGTGGTTGGAAGACCAAACGTAGGTAAATCTACTTTCTTTAATAGAGTTGTAGGTAAGCGTATAGCGATCGTTGACGACCAACCGGGAGTCACCAGAGACAGGAATTTCTTTAAGACTGACTGGGCGGGCCGTGATTTTTTTCTTGTCGATACAGGTGGAGTGATTGAAGGGAGCGATGACCTTCTTGACAAGGCGATCCGCAAGCAAGCGGTGGCTGCACTACGGGAAGCAGATCTCATCCTTTTTCTGGTTGATGGCCAAACTGGATTGCATCCACTCGATCAACGTTTGGCGGAAACACTCAGAAAGGAACGTCGTTCCATACTCTTAGTTGTGAACAAGATGGACAACTATCCCGAAGATACCAGTCATCTGGATTTCTGGAGACTGGGTCTGGGAGAGCCTATGCCCGTTAGCTCTATATCGGGAAAAGGTTCAGGGGATTTATTAGATAGAGTCGTTAGTGAGTTGCCTGCTGTACCTCAGATAACTTCATCCAAGAAGAATTTGAGGATAGCTGTCATAGGAAAACCAAACGTTGGAAAATCAAGTTTTATCAACCGGCTTTTTGGTGAAGATAGAGTTCTGGTTGATAAAAAAGCTGGAACGACTAGAGATCCAATAGACACAATTTTTCGGTACAAAGGAGAGGACCTGGTGTTTGTCGACACAGCTGGTCTGCGTCGACAATCTCGAGTAAAAGAGTCCCTGGAATACTATTCGGCGCTTAGAACCGAAAGAGTAGTCAGAGAAGTTGGGGTATGCCTAGTACTCATGGATGCGACAGAGCCAGTTCATATTCAGGATATAAAAATAGCCGAAAAAGCCTGGGAAGCAGGGGCGGGAGTGGTGGTAGTAGTTAACAAGTGGGACTTGGTGGACAAAGACCATAATACTTCTCTTAAATTTGAAACTGAGCTTCGAAATAAAGCTCCATTCTTAAAATGGGCTCCGATCATATTTACATCGGCCCTGTCAGGTCAAAGAATTCGGAAATGCTTGGAGATTGTCCTGGAAGTCGAAGAGGCAAGGCTCCGTAGGATACAAACTTCAGAAGTAAACGATGTGATCACAGCCATCGTGAGACATCAACCTCCTCCACATTGTCGTGGTCGTGCAGTAAATCTCAAATATGCAACACAGATCTCTGTGGCCCCTCCAACCTTTTTGATTTTTTCGAATCTCCCAAAAGCTATTCCAGATCACTACATTCGATATATCCAGAATAGTTTTCGGGATCACTGGGGTTTCACAGGTAGCCCGATTAGAATTCGTTTTAAATCTGGGGATGGAGAGTGATTGAAAATCCAGTTGTAATCTTGCTAATATCTTATTTATTGGGATCCATTCCCAGTAGTTACATTTTAGGAAAGGTGTTCTTCGGATTAGACCTGCGCACTATGGGAAGTGGGAATTTGGGAGCGACTAATGCCCTTAGGAGTTTCGGCAAAAAAACTGCGACAGCGGTTTTATTCATGGATATTGCAAAAGGCTGGTTTCCTATTCAATATTTCTCTGTAACTGGGGAGAATCAAATTGGCTCACTTTGGATCTTGGCCTGGGGACTGGCAGCTATATTGGGCCACATTTTCTCTTGTTGGGTAAAATTCAGAGGGGGCAAGGGAGTTGCTACAAGCTGTGGTGTATTCCTCGCCATCGCCCCGATAGCGGGGATGATTTCCTTGTGTACCTGGCTAGTAGCATTTCTGATGAGCAAAAAAGCTTCCGTAGGATCTTTGGTGGCGAGTTTTGTGTTACCTATCGGAGTTTATTTCGACCCCAATGCAACCGATCCTGCACTTCTGTACTTTTCCGTGAGTTTGTCACTTTTGATTATTTGGACACACAGAACTAATCTGGCAAGAATCATGAAAGGAACCGAGAATACTTCGCTATGACAACGGAGGCAGTATGAAGGGAAAAAGCGAAATTCGACCGATGACGGTAGGAGTTCTCGGATCCGGTAGTTGGGGGACAGCCATAGCTGCGCTCCTGGCAAAAAAAGGCCATTACGTGACAATGTGGTCTTTCGAAGATCAAGTGGTTCAGGATGTCCTTCTCAAGAGAGAAAACACAAAGTATCTGCCCGGAGTTCTTTTGCCTGAATCTCTAACAATTACCAATTCTATTCCACAAGCCGTTTCTGAAACTGAGGTTGTGGTGTCGGTCAGTCCTTCTCAGTTTGTGGAAAATAGTGTCAAAGTAGCAGCTGAGTTCATTGATCCTGATACGTTGATATGCTCTGCATCAAAGGGAATAGAAACAACAACTTTGAGACGAATGGACGAGATATTCCGCGATAATCTGAGCGAAGAACAGTTTGCTGGGTTCAGTGTTCTCTCGGGACCAAGTTTCGCTCAAGAAGTCGCCGCAGAATTACCGACTGCAGTAGTAGTAGCGAGTGAAATTGCGGATGCTGCAACAACTATCCAAAATCTTTTCCAGACTACTTATTTCAGAGTATACACTGGCAATGATGTCATTGGCGTTGAGTTGGCCGGAGCTCTAAAAAATGTGATTGCCTTAGCCGCTGGAGTCGGAGCTGGGTTAGGTTACGGGCATAATACTATGGCAGCTCTGATGACTAGGGGACTGGCTGAAATGAAACGACTGGGGGCCGCTATGGGTTCAGATCCTGCCACATTCGCTGGGCTGGCTGGCATGGGAGACTTGGTTTTGACTTGCACCGGAAATTTGAGCCGGAACAGAACAGTAGGTTACAGATTGGGGTCTGGTGAGTCCATTGAACATATTATCACAGATATGTCTTCGGTTGCCGAAGGTGTTAAAACTACTGAATCAGTCTACGAGCTTTCACAGCGGCACAGTGTGGAGATGCCGATAACTCAGGAAGTTTACAAAATGCTAAAACTAGGTGGGAGCCCAGAGCTGGCTCTTTTAAATCTGATGGAAAGAGAGCCCACTAGTGAAGAATAGGGGGCCCTCTGAAACGAGAGATGATCGAATTGCTGAAAAGAAATATTATTCGATGGGAGATGTTTGTAAGCTTACGGAGCTAGAACCTCATGTCCTAAGATATTGGGAATCTCAGTTCAGATCATTGAGGCCTACAAAAAATAGATCTGGCAACCGTGTATTCAGACGTAAAGAGATAGATCTTATTTTTCTCATAAGATACTTACTTTACGAGAAGCAATTTACCATTGAAGGTGCTCGGCGAGAGCTTGGGAGAATAGACGAAGGGTCTGTACTGGAGAAAAAGAACCCCTCAAATGATCACTATCTCTTTGGGATAAAAAAAGAACTCACAGAATTGCGAAATATTTTGGATAGACCTGCTAAACAAACCAAAGATTAACATGCAAATACTGTGTACGAATGACGATGGATACGGGTCTCAGGGTATTGAAGCCTTAGTGGGCGTTTCCAAGAGGATAGGCCACACGATCGTAGTGGCACCGGAAACTGAACAGAGTGCTATGAGTAATGCTTTGACTCTTCATAAGTCAATTCGCTGCGTTTCTTCTGGAGAGAATTTTATTGTTAAAGGCACTCCAGCAGACTGTGTTATCATGGCGACGAATGAATTAATTCAAGGCCCTATTGATTTGTGTCTCTCTGGTATCAACCATGGAGCTAACATGGGGGAGGATGTGCTGTATTCCGGGACGGTAGCAGGAGCCATGGAAGCCACCCTAGCTGGCATACCATCTTTGTCTGTTTCTTATGCGGGCTCTAGTTACGATGATCTAGATGAATGGAATGACGTTTTATTTGAATTGATTACTGATATGATAAGAAAAAATTTACTTAAGGAAAATTCTCTATTTAATCTCAATCTTCCAGACCGAAAACCGTCCTTGATAAAAGGGGTCCAAGTCACTTCATTGGGCAGCAGGAGGTACAACAATAGTATAACAAGGTGTCCCGATACCACCAGCGAACATTACTACCAGATAGGTGGTGGAGATTTAACTTGGACAGGTTCTCTAACTGCAGATTACCGTGCTATTGAGGACGGCTACATCTCGATAACTCCAGTGAAACTAGATTTGACAGATTACAGCATTTTGGAGGAGATTAGTGAATGGAACATAAAATTGTAGAAGATCCCACCTTGCTGGGGTATAGAAGGAGACTCATCCGGGAATTAAGTGACCGCGGTATAGACGACCTTAATGTCCTGGAATTGTTCGATAAGGTTCCCCGTCACAAATTCATACCAGAAGGAAGTAGGGCTAGATCTTATGAAGACAGTCCATTGCCCATAGGTTATGCCCAGACAGCTTCACAGCCCTCCTTACAAGCTCTCTATATCTCCATACTGCAACCTGAGGTCAATGAAACCATCCTAGAAATAGGCACAGGATGTGGTTTTATGACCGCTCTTCTTTCACATACTGCTGAAAGAGTTTATTCGGTCGAACGCATAAGGGAACTCTCTAGAAGAGCCAGAAAAGAACTGGACGATCTCGGCATTAACAATGTCGCCCTTATGGTTGGGGATGGAACGATTGGCTGGAAAAAATATGCACCTTACGATGTGATTATAGTTTCCGCAGCCTCACCAGATGTACCTTCGGCCCTCGTAAACCAGTTAGCTGAAAATGGACGAATGCTGATTCCTGTCGGAGACCGCGTAAGGCAAGAATTAATTTTGGTAACCAAGATCAATGGAGAAATTTCCAAGGAAACAGCCCATCCTGCCTGTACGTTTGTTCCACTTATTGGTGAATTTGGATGGAACCATACGAGTGGGTCTCCAGGGGAGGGAAATTGAAGAAAAAACATCAAGAAAGAAAAACAGGACTCATGAGAAAGCTGTACGAATGGGTTATGCATTGGGGTGAAACCCCTTATGGAACTCCGGCTTTAGCCAGTATTAGTTTTGCCGAGTCTTCATTCTTCCCCGTGCCACCAGATCCACTGCTCATATGTTTGGCCTTAGGTGAGAAAGCACGTCCAATGCGCTTGGCGATGATATGTACAGTTGCGTCGGTGACCGGAGGAGCCTTCGGCTATTTGATCGGTGCTTGGTTCTGGGGAGCAGCCTCAGACTTTTTCTTTGATTATGTCCCTGGTGTCACTTCGGAAGGCTTTGCCGAAGTGGAAAATCTTTACAATTCTTGGGGATTTGTGGCAGTATTTGTGGCTGGCCTTACGCCTATACCTTATAAGGTATTCACGCTTTCTGCTGGGGTTTTTGGGATCAATTTTCCACTGTTCGTCCTAGCAAGCATTCTAGGGAGATCTTTCCGCTTCTTCCTTCTGGCTGTATTGATATCTCATTTTGGTCCCTCCATTAAACATTTCATTGATCGTTATTTAAATATGCTACTCTGGCTGTTCTTGCTATTATTGGTAGCCGGGTTTTTGTCATTCGCAGCTTTGTAATAGGACAAAACTACAATTGACAGGATGTCAAAAAGTCGTATCCTAATATCTATGAAAATGATAGAGATCCCACGAAAAGCTTTATTTTTAGTTCTGATCTTTTTGAATATTGTCGCCTATGTGATTCCGCCAATATTGGAGAGTTCGGGTTATCAAGGAGGCTCCTTTCTGGAAGCAAGCCATGACCCCAATCTTTGTGGCAGCGGTCATGACCATTCAATATGTTTACAGTATTCTACTGGTAAAATATTTACGTCTGGAGCAGTTTGCCAGCACAACGACGACTATGTTAGCGTCGCCGAACTAGATAGATATTCCTCACGGACGGCCTTTGAATCATCTGTTTTAGGCCATCACGACCGAGCTCCGCCAGTTAGTTAACTACATAAGTCTTTATCGAATACCTTCAGTAGCCTATGAGTGACTACTGGATCTTATCAAGTTGACTGAACAAAAAAGGTCGAGAGAATGAATCAAATGAGTAGATGTTTCCCACTTCTATTAATAACTGGTGGAATGTCGTTTTTAGCAGGACTGGTGAGTGCACAAGAAACAGGCTCGGTCACAGGGTTTGTTCAGGTGTCTGGAACAATAGTGATGGATGCAGAGGTGAGGATACGTGAGTTGGGCTTGCGAGTAGCCGTAGGTGAGGATGGGTCGTTCAGCTTTGAAGACGTTCGACCAGGGGAATATGTTCTCGAGGGTGAAAGCCCACGGTGGGGAAATGGATCTCAGGATGTAAACATAGTTTCTGGAGCGAACACTTCGGTAGTTGTTGAATTGCAAGCAATTTTCCACATGGGCGAATTGTTAGTCACTACCGTTCCTGGAACGGTGAGACAGGACAGAGCCTACCAGGCAACGACAGTCGTGACATCCAGGGAATTATTAAAATTGGGAGAGAGCACACTAGGTGAAACGTTGTCAAAAAAACCTGGGCTCTCCTCTACTTACTTCGGCCCGGGTTCGAGCCGGCCAATTATAAGAGGTCTAGGTGGAGACAGGGTCAAAATGCTACAAAATGGGTTAGAGCTTGGAGACGCCTCGGGGACTAGCCCCGACCACGCTGTATCGGTAGAACCCAGACTAGCTGAACAGATAGAAGTTGTAAGGGGTCCAGCTGCCCTTCTTTACGGAAGTTCAGCGGTAGGCGGTGTTGTGAATGTGCTTGACGCTGCAATTGCTCGTGATTTGCCGTCGAAACAACTTAGCGGATTCCTAGAAGGGTTAGGTGGTACTGTCTCGGATGAACGCACTGGGTCTATGGGACTGACCTCCCGAATTGGCAAGTTAGTGCTAACTGGGTCCGGAGTCTTAAGACGTGCACAGGATTTTAGTATACCTGGGTATGCAACAAAAGATGCTGGTCACAGAGAAGAGCATGAAACACCAGGAGTGATGCCAAACTCGTCACTTGAAGGTCAGAGTGGAACCCTTGGGGCCAGCCTAGTCGGATCGCAAGGATATTTTGGAGTCAGCGTATTTGACCAGTGGTCCAACTACGGAGTTCCTGGTCACGCACGTTATGAAGAAGAAGGGCATGATGATCACGACGAAGAAGAGCATGAAGAAGAGGGAGTGAGGATAGACCTGGACAGAACTCGAATCAATCTAGAGGGTGGACTGAGATTTCAGGGTTCTGGGTTTAGTAGTGGATTTGAAAACGTAACTTTAAATTTCGCACAGAACGACTATATACACGAGGAAATTGAAGAGGATGCGGTTCATACGACCTTTACCAATAAATCTTACGAGGGCCGGATAGAGAGTGACCACGCCCTGGGTGAGCGTGTCAGCGGATCCATTGGTATGAGTTTCTATTCCAGGGATTTCACGGTCGCAGGAGAAGAGGCCTTTGTTCCCGCCACTGAAACCAAAAATAAGGCCATATTTTTGTATGAAAGCGTTGAGCTGTCCGATGAATTGGGCCTGCAGGTAGGATCAAGAATCGAACAGCAAGCAGTGAAGACAGTGATAAAATCACTAGATGATAGGACCTTTGAAGCATTTTCTAATTCGATGGGTCTCAAATGGTCACCATTAGAACGCTTTTCATTCGTATTATCGGGTTCCAGGTCAGCAAAGATGCCAAATGCGGAGGAGCTCTTTTCTAACGGTCCACACCTTGCCACGGGGTCATTCGAGGTAGGGAACTCTAACCTTAAAATAGAAAAATCACACAGTTTTGATGGGACGTTAAACTACAGTTCGGATCGTTTCCGGACTACGGCTTCGTTATATAACAATGATTTCAATAACTATATTTATTTGGCCAAAGAAGATGATCATGACGATGATCATGATGATCATAAATTGCCCGAGTATCATTATTCTCAGGCAAATGCCAAGTTTCAAGGTTTTGAATTCGAATCAGAATACGATTTAATTCACGGGGACAGGTCGCTGGGAACACCTCATCTTTCTCTTGGGTTCATGGCCGACGCAGTGATTGGCAAGTTACTTGTTGATCACGATGAGGAAGGGGATAATTATGTACCCAGACTTCCTCCTTACCGAATCGGAGGAAGCTTGTCATATAGTCAAGGCCTGCTTTCTAGTGACGTTGCGGTTCGTTATTCAGGAAGGCAGGGGAAGGTCACTCATGGAGAAGAAATAACGGAGGCATTCACAATGGCCGATGCTTCTGTCACCTATCGACTATTCTCCGGAAATGTTTTTCATGACATCAGTCTTGTGGTTAACAACTTGACTAATGTCGATGCAAGACTGCATCAGTCATTCCAGAAAGAGATAGCTCCTCTGCCTGGCAGAGAAGTGCGGTTAATTTATCGGATGAATTTCTAGGATCATTAGCGGCTGGTTTATCTCATCTCAGTTTTCAGAAAAGTGTTTTGAGATAGGCCAGCCATAATGGCTTTCAAGAAAAACCTCTAGGACTTCCACCAAGTCCTGAGCGTAGGATAGTCTATTGCCAGCTGTATCCCTTAGGCCAGGGTAGTGGTGTTCGAATTGTACGCCATCTACGACCCCGCCATGTTTCGATCCATGTCGTCCAGTACTATATCCACCACTAAAAAATTTCTGATCTCCGACAGGAGCTGGATCTGGACCACTAGGCACTGCTCGGATTCCTCGTTCTTCGAGTAAGGTCCCCAGACTCTTCGGGCCTCTGATGATATCAGTAAAACTTGTACTGGAAGGAGTTGAGGCAAGTGAAATTTCTGATAATGTTTTGAAGCTACTCTTATCGATCATGTGTGGCAGGTTTAAACCAGACGTTTGTAGATCAGTTTTGGATAACAAATAACCCAGTTCAATGCGAGGTATATCGTGGCCGTGGCCGTGCATGTCCATATACAAACCAAAGCCGAATTCTTTGGAAATGGTATCCTTGGCGACATCAACAAATCCATGGTATTCGGACCAGGCATTTTCAGAAAAAGGATTTCCTTGGGCTGCCTCTTCTATCTTGCGGTTGGCGTCCAATTTAGGCCTGGCTAGTCTGAGTAAGATGATATGAGGTGTATGCCCCGTACTTTCAAAAAAGACAGACCTTATTGTCGTAACCAAAGGCAATGTATTAGTGTCAGACCCAGTCGAAGAGCAACTGCCGATGGTACCATAAGTGCGGTCAGGGATCTCATCCGGGCATAAGTTGCCACCGTGTGGGCCACTCAGTATTAGAGGAAGATCTCCTGGGATATATTCTACGTATCCGTTGCGGCCTTGATACTTTTGTCCAGAAATGTATGTATCAAGAGAGGGTGGATCCCACACTTCGATTTGTCCAGAAACCTCCTGGTTCCCAGCCGTCGCTTTTACACTCGTCGTTCCTGCCTTAAGACTCTTTACCGTTCCATTGCCATCGATGCTCGCGATGGCCGGATCAAGGATGGACCATTCTATGGGGATGGCGACTACTTGATTCGAAGCATCAATTGGCGTGGCAGCAAAATCGATGGTATTCCCTATGCCGACAATGAGACTCGATGGTGGATTGATACGGATATCATGAACAATGCTGGATGGGGAAGTCACTGTGTCTTGTTCACTTCTACAGCCGCCAAAGACCAAGGCGGTTAAAATTAAAGTTAGTGTGGTTTTTGTTCCGTACATATTCGAACCTACTTAGTATCTGTTAGGAAAGTTTGATATTGTTGATCGCCAGTGATAAATAAATTCATCTGCAATACGGGTAGTAGGGGGAAGTCGGGGTTCCCACTTATCCTAAAATCCGGGAGTCAAATCGGCTATAGAGGGTATGCCTTGTAATCCTTTAGCAGCTTTCACGGCACGCAAGATCGATTCTACCAACATGTCAGCCGCTAAGGACCCAATCTTGGAGACATCGGAAGGCTCATGATAGGTACCAGTTGATAATGAGAAGACAGTGTCTCCATCTCTAGTGGTGTGTGCGGGATAAATTGCTCGAGCAATGCCATCCTGTGCCATTTGAGCCACTTTGGTGGCTTGGGATTTACTGAGTTTCGCATTCGTAGCAATGATAGCTATCGTAGTATTTCCCATGAAATTCGGTTCATCAAAGACATTGGCACTTCGAACCAGTTTCCGTGCGTCCGCAAATTCTTTTTTGTCATCGGTTAAAACGCCCGCTATAATTTGACCTACTGAAGGATCGATGATGTCACCGACAGAGTTCACAGCTACTAGGGCAGCTACTATGAGTCCATTGTCCAGAGTTATTGATGCGGTTCCTATCCCACCTTTCATGGCATAGGCCATCCCTTTTAATTTTCCTACAGTAGCCCCAGCTCCGGCTCCGATGTTGCCTTCATCGGAATAAGACGAAGTTGCATTGAGGGCGGCCTGATAACCACAATCAGCCGAAATTTGAACGTCAGGGTATCCTTCGATGCCCAGATCGTACAATGTAGCCCCTGGGACAATTGGTATCAGGTTGTTTCCGACACGATATCCGACACCAGATTCCTTTAGGTATTTCATAACTCCATCGCGAGCAGACAATCCGAACGCGCTACTTCCAGATATGACAATTCCATGAACTTCTTGCACCGTGTTGGTGGGATCTAAAAGGTCGGTTTCGACAGTGCCTGGTGCTCCTCCACCAATGTCCACACCTCCCACTGCACCATTTTCAGTCAACAGTACGGTACATCCCGTAGGCCTTTCCTTAAGTTGATGATGACCCAGCTTTATTCCTGGTACATCGGTAATTCCGCTAAATTCCTGCTGCGTAACAGCTTTCAGTGGTAACGATATGGCGAGAAATAGAGCTAAAGGTGCAGCATTCATAAATGTGATACCGCCGAGGATGTTTCGCTTGCATCGGGGTCGTATTGGTTTTTAAACACAATCATTTATATGCTGAAGGGTTGCTTTAAACAATCTCGGTGTGTGATTATTTATGAGCAGATTGTCTCCGTAGCTCAGCTGGATAGAGCAACTGCCTTCTAAGCAGTAGGTCACAGGTTCGAATCCTGTCGGGTGTACTTAATAATATAATAAAAAATAAAGAAATGATAGGAAGACAAGTTAGAGATTATGAGAACTTCGGC
>JAPKDG010000080.1 GCA_028822645.1 Longimicrobiales bacterium
CAGGTTACAAGGAGCAAGTGTAAGCATTCCCCTGAAGACGAGGGTCAATCCGCTCAGCTTGTTAAGCTAATGGGAACGCAGAACAAGAAAACACATTATCCGTGGTTCAAAAGTAAGGAAAAAACATAGGCTAAAATGATCCGACAACAAGGTTGCGTCGTTACAAAATGTGAACCAACTACATTATTAATAACGACATCAAATGAATCAAAACAAATTCAAACAACTTTCAGGACTATGTTTCATAATGGGGTTTGGGTCTATAATTGGATCCATCGCAATTTGGATGCTTACGAAAGGGACCTCTGTTGAAGAGATTGCTCATGCCGAAAGATTTGGAATTTTCGTAGGATTGTGGGCACCGACTTTCTTCGTCCTCTCTGGTAGGTTACGAGAAATGTACAACTAATGGAGTCCTGTATGAGAGTTCTAGCCTTAACAATCTAGAATTCTGGATTAGAAGTACTAGTCAGGCATGTTCGAATAAGTTCCTATCTATCGACAGACTCTCATGATTGTGGTATGTAAGTCGGTGCTTGAAGGTAAAAGAACAAAAAGTTTGGGAAAGAATTACTGCAGGAGATGGAACGGCTCTAGCCGAACTGTATGATTCCATCGGGACCAGATTGTTCTCACTATCCTTCCAGATCCTCCACGACAGGTGGGATGCGGAGGAAGTCGTACAGGATGCATTTGCAGCACTCTGGAAAAACCCGCACTCCTACTCCCCCCAGAAAGGAAAGTTAAGTAGTTGGTTGATGGTCTTGGTGCGAAACCGAAGTATTGACAGATATAGGTCCCGCAAAAGGAGAAAAGATACTACCAGCATAGAAGTATCTCTGGAAGTGCAACCTCAGGACGAGAATGAAGACGTCGTGTCGTCTGCCTCGCAAACCGATGAAAAGAAATTACTTGGCGCCGCAATCCAAAAGCTACCCAAAAAACAATTAAGGGTTCTGGAACTTTCCTATTTCAAGGGCATGACACATCCCGAAATCGCCGAAGAACTCGGTTTGTCTTTGGGAACAGTAAAGTCACGCATCCGTTTGGGGGTAGAAAAATTAAGGAATTCACTTCCGGGAAGCTTGAGATGAACGCAGGAAATAAAATGAGAGATTGACCAAGGAATCGGATGACTAAGAGTAGTTTGAAAAAGATATCATTTAAAATAGATTTATAATAATGCCTGATCTCGAACAGATACTTATTGACTATTCACTAGGTCTTTTATCCCCAGAGGATTCGGAGCAAATCGAATCCTTGATAAACAAGGATAAGAAAGTTTCAGATCTGTTTGCCGGCGTTCAAGATAGCCTCTCATTAATCGGGGATTCAGTAGAACTCGCCAAGGTCAATGAGGATCTGAAGACACGCGTTTTGGAAATCTGCGAAACTCCCAATCAAGAGGCGATGGAACTTCCCGCCGAATTGTTGACCATGGCACCGCCTCTGCCTAATAATAGATACACTGGCGGTGGCGGATCAGTAGAGTTAGGAGATTTGGGCAAAAGCGACCTGAAAGACAAGATTAACCGCCTCTATGAGGGCATGCTAGAATTGAGAGATCTTGTCTCTGGGACTTCAGCTGCGGCAGAAGGTGACTTAAGTGAGCTATCCAAGAGTGCGAACTCTATTGCTTTGAACGTGCCCGCGCACAACTCGATATGCTCAAATGGGGTTTCAGCAGTTCCACATGAAGAAGCGATTCAATCTTTCTTGAGAACTCAGTTAACGAGTCTACCCAGCATGGGCTATTTCCTAAATAAAATTCATGGGGAGAGAGGTAGCGCAGAGGATGCCAGAAGACTATTCTACCTCTGCCGAGATCAAATGAAGATCATGCGGGCATCCTTTGGAGACTTAGATGCCCCCCTTCTCGCTGAAGATGAAAAAATGCGTTTACATGGTGCTGGGTTACTCAGAACAAAGTGGTGGGGAGCCGAACATTCATACTATAGCAGAGCAGGAAAAGTAAAGTGTGGCTACTTTTTCGAAGGTCCAGTTACAGAAAGGTGTGTAGAATTCGCCGAGTATGACTCCAACCTTTACTGCTTGGCCAACTTGCTAGGATCGAAATCTGAAAACGGCGGGTTTCAGATAGAATTAAACAATACCAAGATCCCCGATTGCGTTTTGGCTACCTTGTCGGCAACAACCAGTTCAGAAAACCACTCGGTACTGAAAGATACATTTGCTCAAAAGTACAATCACGAGAGATTGGATGAAGATCATTACTTGGCCCACCTAGTAAAATCTTCGATATCCAGGGCTTTCCAGCTAAGCACTCCATCCGAAGCATTTAACAGAAAGTTTCTAGGTTGTGAACGAACTGAAAATCAGACGATATTGTGGTTTGTCTGGCCAGCCGTTCGCGAAAGCCATGGCGGAGGAGAAGCAACGACGTCAAGCCCACGACAGTAATGGGATGAAACTGGAGGGCAACCGGGTTCCTCCAGTCCTTGTGCACAAAATAAATCTCCACTATATCTGGCATCCTCCAATCCAACTGGATCATATGGCCGATGCTCAACGAAGCTAGGAAAAGAGGAGTAACTCACCTTACGCTTACTCCAAAAACAATATCGCTCCAAAAGGAAATCGCTGAGCGAGTTCTTGCAACCTGAAACATCAGAAAAAGTAATTTGGCCAGAAATGGAGGCAGAAACCAATCCGCCAAAGGTTTTTCTCCTAGATTCCCAGACATAACGAGTAGTTTCCTGAAACATTGAAATGTCAGACTTGTGATAGGGAAGTCCAAAAAGCAATCGAGCCCCCCAAGTGGCAAGAAGATCGGAAGAGTCCAAGGAATAAAACCAAACCCCTTTCTGACCATCGGGACCTATGACATAAGTTCGGAGATTAATTTCAAGAAAATCATTCCAAGCCACTTGTCGAAAGGGAAAAATCTTAAGATTCGCGAGCTTGAATGCCACCACGCTTATCCAAGCGCGCCCCTCAAAAAGATCTACTTTCAAGTCGCTGGGCAAAGTAAGTTTGAGAGCACTCTCGGAAATTGGCCAATGAAGAAAAAACAAATCGTCCCAATTTTGAGAAAGGAACGGAAAAACTGGAATATGATTGGCCAAAATAGAGACGAGACGCACCAAACTACTTAAGAAAAATCTCTTCTAATGCCTGTCTTCGAAAACGAAATATGCTTTCGAGGTTTCTGCGGACAAACAAACAATGAGAAAATTTCCCTAAGTAACCAAAAGGCAAAACATATCGGATCTCATCAGTCATGGAGGTTCCCCCCTCAACCTCGAGCAAACGGTGATGGTGAATCCATAATTTATAGGGACCCACTCTCTGTTCATCGACAAAGGAAAACCCATTTTCAACGTATTTGATTTCAGTGAGCCAAGAAATTCGGCCCAAAACCGGCACCTTCACCCGATATTCTATAAAATCTCCGGAAGCTATTTGCTTCGAAGCCTCTCCGATAATTTGAAAACCCATTTCAGGAGGAGTAATACGATTCAAATTTTCTGGAGAAGAAACAAAATCCCAAAGAACGGAACGGGAGATCGGCAGTATTTGTTTTTGTCTCAAACAATACATAATTTAACACAGCATATTTATTATCGGAACTTTGACAACCGCACCTTGACGAGCACCATCTAGTCTAATAGCTACAGCCTTATGAAAATGCAATTTCCGCTCATCCTTCTTGCACTTGTTTTGGCACATAACCCAATCTGTTCAAAAGAACAGGACTTTATGTCCGATGCCGCAGCCGTCCGTTTCTCGTTTTCAGGTTCACCTAAAAAAACGATTAAAGGAACTTCGACGGAAATTGGCTTGCGGCAATGGACATTAATCACGCCCTTGTATTACCACAAGGGAGAAGCTTGGTCATTTGCCGCAGGACTTCGATACGAAGGTACGGAAATGGAATTTTCTGATACTTCTTTATTGGACGAAAGTTGGCTCCAGTCCATTGATTTTCCCTTGCTATTAATGAAAGAACAATCGGAAAGACTGAACTTGATGCTTCTCTTTAATCCGACCATGGCCGGTGATTACGACAGTATCGATGGTGACACCTTCAATTATCTGACAATTCTTGGAGCTAGATATCAGACAAGCGACACCTTCCAATGGTTCTTTGGCGTCGTGCATACCACTGGATACGACGACAATCTGTTTCTTCCTGCCATTGGCTTCCACTGGGAGGTCTCCGAAAACTCCGATCTACTCTTTGCCGGACCATACCTAAGGTACAAATACTCGATTACAGATTCGCTGGACTTAATTCTTGGCGGGCGCTTTTCAGGATCGAAGTGGAACACACGAGCCTCTTATGGGGAACGAGACTTCCGACTTCAAGCCTATCGCACGAGTGCCACACTCCAATGGAATCTAGGAAAAAAACATGCGGTATTAGCATCCGCGGGATG
>JAPKDG010000033.1 GCA_028822645.1 Longimicrobiales bacterium
GTCGTCTACAACCACAATCTCACTATGATCGACATTCCGCTCGAGGCGTATGAGTACGTTGTGAACGGAAAACCCGCACTCGAATGGGTGATGGAACGGCAGTGCGTCAAAACCGAGAAAAAAAGCGGTATCGTCAACGATGCCAATGACTATGCCAATGAGACGATGAACAATCCCAAATACCCGCTGGAGCTCTTTCAGAGAGTGATCACGGTGTCACTCGAGACGATGAAGATCGTTAGAAAACTTCCAGGAATGGACATTGAGTGATAGCACCTTATCGTTCATATACTAACCCTTTGGAAACTACTAAAGTGTCCCGAGGTATATCCGGAGGTTCTCGCATAATACTACTTGTCCCTCCCCCTGACCCTATACCATTAATATTTTCAAGGCCAAATATTGAAACCTCATAATTGAAACCTACCCTTATCGGTTCTGATAAAATGAGATAAATGACTTGACTAGGGATTTTCTTGTCGGACGTCCTTTCTGGTCCAAAGATATCAGCATTATCCACATTTTCTGGTGAGCCAGTATTTGATAGTGTGTCTCGCAGCATATCCTCTCGATTATCATATTCATATTTACTTAAGATTTCTGTTGTTTCTACAAGGTTAGTAGAATCGGAAGAAAGGGTTGCCCTGACATTTCCAGCCAGAATTTGTTCTGGGTTCAAGTAATCATCAAATTCGACTAACAATGTCAACGAGTCGATCAATCTAATAGCATTTAGTTCTGCTGAAGTGCTGTCGGGTCTTAGTAGCCTCATGTCTAAGAATACTGTGTCGTTAGGGTTCACGACCAAATGGTCCTCTGCGACAGGCTCTGTCAATTCTGGACTGTTGTTTCTATTCTCATCTACAAACGCGGTGATGGAATAATTTCCAGCTGGCAAGTATCGAAATGCGTACACTCCACTGCTATCAGTAATCGCAACATGTTCCAATCCAGATTCGCTCTCGGTATCAACGGCACCAAAAGCTTTAACGGAAGCGATTATCGTCGTTCCCTCCAAGGGGAGCAGAGTTATACCATCTATAACTACACCTGCTGCAACATTTGGTAACATCTCTGGGCCTGTTGAAAAAAGGAATTCAAAAGGATAGGGCATCGGGTTTTGAAAAAGATCTCGCACCGTTGGAAGGACGGTCACCCTATAAATCATGTTACCAGGGAATCCTCCTTCCATTTGGATCTTCAAACCTCGGCTGCTGTGATTTACTGTAACTTCACCCAATCTCGGCGATATTTTCACCGATTCCTGTAGTGTACCAGAGCTAGTGGACTCACTAATACGTTCATCGAAGACCAACTCAATCGGACCATCAAAATTGCTCATAACGGCGAAAGTATCGGGGATAGTACTGACCACCTGGGGTCCGACATTATCAATGGGTCCTCCAACAGGAGCTCCTGGCCTAGCGCAACCGATCCAGACTACCGCTAACATTCCCAGTTGAACAATACGGTTATTCACTACTCTAATGCTCGAAATATTTCTTAATGAGATGTCCGGAACTCCTACACATCGGTTAAACTCTCTATCTTTCTATCGAGTACAGAAAGTTGTTGGAGAAAACTACCTTGTTTTAATTTCTCCCTTTCAACAACATCTGCGGGTGCTCCTGTTAAGAATTTCTCGTTCGATAACTTCTGTCGGGCACCTTCAACCAGACCTTCCAGCCGTAAGATTTCCACATTTAGCCTCTCACGTTCTTTCGCCAGATCGATGACGCCTTCTAAGGGGATGAATACTTCTGTTCCGTTCTTCAATACAGCATGAGCACCGGAACCGATAATCTTCCCATCAATGTGGATATTTTTTACTCCAGCCATTTTGGCCAAAATCTCTGGGCGATCAACCAGTAAATTGGACAGGTCGACCTTACTTCCAATTAATTGTAGATCAATCTGTGATTTTTCTCCTACACCATATTCCTTCCTTAAACTTCTGACCTGAGTGATCAATT
The DNA here is from genome assembly GCA_028822645.1 of Longimicrobiales bacterium. Classification (GTDB taxonomy): domain Bacteria; phylum Gemmatimonadota; class Gemmatimonadetes; order Longimicrobiales; family Gaopeijiaceae. The sequence continues at coordinate 1,974 of JAPKDG010000033.1, forward strand.
CCTGCAGTTGATTCAGAGATGCTTTTGCTTCTTGATCTACTAAATCCTGGTTTGCCTCCGGCCACCTTGCAACAGTCAATGTCTCAGGTTTCCCCCCCCCTCGAGGGAATGGTAGCTGGATCCAAAGCTCAGAGCTGACAAATGGCATTATAGGATGGATCAACCGGAGGACCCCATCTAACACAGTGACAAGGGTAGATCTCGCGGCATGATAAGATTCTCCTTCTTCTTCGACTAAACGAGCCTTCACCATTTCCAAATACCAATCAGCAAAATCTCCCCATATAAAATGGTAAAGGCGTTCTGTAACTTCATGGAATCTGAAATCAGCAAGTCCATGAGTTACTTCGTCAATTGTCTCCTGTAATCTGGACAAGATCCATTTGTCCTCTATCTCCAATTTGTGTTTTATATCTGAGACCGAATAAACTTCAGCTCCTCCCAGGCGCATTAGGGCAAAACGTCCTGCATTCCAAAGTTTGTTAGCAAAATTTCGGCCAACCGAGAATGATGATTCGAGATCCTCATGATCCAGCCTTATGTCACCTCCAGTCCCACTGCTCGAAAGGAGTGTAAACCTCAATGCATCGGATCCAAACAAATCCACTACCTCCATTGGGTCAACACCATTCCCTAGTGATTTGGACATTTTGCGACCCACCTTGTCACGGACGGTTCCGTGCAAATAAACTTGGGTAAACGGAGCTTCACCCATAAATTCGTACCCAGACATGATCATACGAGCCACCCAGAAAAACAGTATCTCTGGGGCGGTGACCATATCATTGGTTGGGTAAAATGCTTTAAGATCCTTAGTTTCTCGAGGCCAGCCAAACACCGAAAAAGGCCAGAGCCAAGAAGAAAACCAAGTGTCTAGTACATCAGGATCACGAGTCAGATGTGAACTGTTGCAGGTATCACAGCATTCAGGATCTTTCCTGGCTACAATCGTTTCTCCACAGTCATCACAATACCAAACTGGAATCCTATGTCCCCACCATAATTGTCTGGAGATACACCAATCATTGATGTCCTCCATCCACCGCTCGTAAACCTTTTGCCAATGGCTAGGCGTAAACGTTATCGTGCCATCTCTTGACGCCTGCAACGCAGGCTCTGCCAAAGGCTTCATTTTGACGAACCACTGTAAGCTCAGCCTAGGTTCTACTATTGTATCACATCTATAGCAGTGAGGGACTGCGTGCGCATGGTCGGCAGACTCGCCCAATAGGTCCAATTCCTGCAGAGACTCTAAGACTTTTTTCCTCCCCTCTAATCGGCTCAAACCCCTGAATTGTTTGGGAACATTGTCATTTAGATTGGCTTCTGGAGTAAAAATATCTAGCATATCTAGCTCAGACCGCTGTGCAATTTCAAAATCATTAGGATCGTGAGCGGGAGTCACTTTAACTACGCCGGAACCAAATTCAGGGTCAACAAAATCATCTGCTATAATCCTTAGGGTTCTAGTAGTCAAAGGAAGCTCTATCTCAGCACCAACCAACCCTACATATCGGGGATCTTCAGGATGTACAGCAATCGCAGTGTCGCCTAGAATGGTTTCAGGGCGAGTAGTAGATAATGTTATGTACCAGCATCCATCTGAAAGCTGGCCAATAGTGTCCACCCCTTCTTTGTGTGCCTGACTAGCAGCACTCCAAGATTCTTCTGCCAAGGGATATCTCAACTGGTACAGTTTCCCCATCATTTCTCTGCTCTCAGCTTCTTCGTTAGAAAGAGCTGTCAAACACCTGGGACACCAATTGATTATATATTCACTTCTATAAATGAGGTCTTTTTCATAAAGTCTGACAAACGCTTCCCGTACAGCATCACTCAACCCTTCATCAAGCGTAAAACGAGTTCTCTCAAAATCACAACTGGAACCGATGGTCTTCAGCTGTTCTAGTATCTTTCCGCCCGTTTTATCTACATAGTCCCAAACTCTTGATTCAAAGCCGTCACGGCCTAGGTCATTCCGAGTAATCCCTTCTTGGGCTAATTGTCTTTCCACCATATTCTGGGTAGCTATGCCAGCATGATCAGTTCCCGGCACCCAAAGGGCCACCCTTCCCTGCATTCGCCGCCATCTTATCAGTACATCCTGAATGGTATTGTTAAGACCATGCCCTATGTGAAGCACTGCCGTAACGTTTGGAGGTGGAATCACTATCACATAGGGGTCCTGGCCAGTTTCGAGCACTGAATCCGGGTCAACCTTGAAGTATCCCTTTTCATCCCATGAATCGATCCAGCCTTTCTCTATACTCCCTGGATCAAACCGCGAAGGAAGTATCTCAGCCATGGTAATTCCCATCGATCATATTCTTATCTTCCAGATTTTCAGGTTTGTCCATTATTATTTCTATAATTTGTAGAAATGTAACACCATCTCATAACTCAAGATTGGATACTTCACTACGATTCGATTCACTGAATATTACTAATTACCAATAGTATCTGGAGGCGCTACTGAATTCTCCCTCTCTCGATTTTTTCTTCTTCTTATAGCTTCTGCTCTCTCTCTCCAGCTACTTCTGATTGCAATATTCCTGCTTGCATTTAGGATATCTCTATCTTCCCAAGCTTTTCTAGTACTGCGCTCACGCTGCCAGCTGTTTTGACCGAAATAAACAGGCAAAGGAATTGAGACGTCACCCAGGTGTAACCGACCAGGGCTGACGCCCCATCTTTTCCCTTCTGAATCAGTTTTTGTCCAATCGGTAAGTGCATTTTCCGCTTCCATCGCCTGATAGACTGAGTCCACCCATATCTCAAGCCGGCCCGCCAACATAAGTTCCATAATTTCAACTTCATTCAGTTCGAATACTTCGGGCTGGGCTTTCCTCCACAGCCGGTCATCCGAATTTTTTATTTTCAATATTTCCGATGCCCTTAGCTCAAACTCAGCCTCCACACTGTTCTCATCGCCTGATTGATCCAGTTCCAATGGAATCATTTCGACCAATAAAATTGGATCCTTTGGGAGGTCTTCAATAACTTCAGATTCCTCTTCTATCAAATCAGTTTCGACTATTCTAATTACTCTTATGCCATCCATCGAACCAGCTGTCGTTTCTGGCGCTGACACTATATCTCCGAGGTACCACTCCTCTATACCTAACGAATAAAAGACAATAAAAGCACAATGCAGGACGGCAGACACAGTAAAGCCACCGACCATCGATCGACGATTGAGTTTAGCACGGCGGAAATATCCCTCTTCCTTCTGCTCGTATTTGTCCATAAACGCTCCATCGCACGCTACTGTCCTCAAGTCATGTTTGGACCACATATTCCTATATATGTAGCGTACTGGTGGTCACTCTATTTACCTATTAATCGCCCCAATCTTTTTGCGGCGACTCTCATTAGGCTATTTTCCACTGTCAACGCTATGCGGAAAAATCCTTCTCCCCCAGCTCCAAGTCCGGCACCAGGCAAAACAACAACTCCTTCCTCTTCTAGAGCACGTTTAGCAAACTCCATTGAACTCTCAGTACCTGGGATTGGAATCCACAAATACATAGTAGCTTTCGGCTTGTTGACAGAAAAACCTTCCTGAGTAAAGCTCTCGACAGCCACATTTCTCCTGGACTCAAAAGTTGCCACATTCTCTGGAACCCAATTGTCATAACTTTTCAGGGCGGTTACACCAGCAGCTTGAATAGCCTTAAAGCTACCAGTGTCCATAAACGTCTTCACTTTGCTTAACGCAGAGATTAGGTCAGCGCCACCTGCAACCCAACCCAAACGCCAACCCGTCATGTTATAAGTCTTAGAGAAAGAGTGAAACTCCAATGAAACATCTTTAGCTCCTTCTATCTCTAGTATGCTAGATGGCCGATAGCCGTCAAAAGCGATTTCACTATAAGCATGATCATGGACTAGGAGTGACTTAGTTCTGTGACAAAATGCTACAGCTTCCTGTAGGTACTCAGGAGAAGCTACTGCAGTAGTCGGATTGTTGGGATAGTTCATATAAAGCAATCGGACTTTAGAGGTAATATCGGCCTGAAATCCGTCCAGAGGAATAAGAAAGTTTTCCTCTGGACGCAGTGGTGTCAAACATGCACTTCCCCCAGCTAAAATCACACCACCTAGGTAGGACTGATAGCCTGGGTCTGGTATTATCGCTACGTCTCCAGGATCCATAAAAGCCAGTGGGAGTTTCGCAATGCCTTCTTTAGAACCCAAGAGAGGTAGTATTTCTCGATTTGGATCCAATTTGATTCCAAATCGTTTCTTCATCCAATTAGCCACTTCTTCTCGGAAGGAAGGAAGGCCGGCCTGAAAGGAATATCGAGACATTTCAATTTGCTGAGAAGCTTCGGAAAGTGTCTGAATCACTTCACTTGGAGGGCTCAGATTTGCGTCACCAGCGCCCAGGTCAATAATTGTTATTCCTTTTTTGCCCAGTTTTTTCTTTGTGCCAGCAAGGTTTGATAGTGGGTATTCCGGCAATCTTGAAAACCTCTGACTCACTCTAACCATTCACGGATTCTCCAACTACACTATTTCGCAAAATGCTCCTACCTATTAATTCAACTTCAACTATATCTCCAATAGACAAATTCCCCACTCCAGCAGGTGTTCCCGTTACTACTATGTCTCCCCTTTCCAAAGTTACTACTCGAGAGATGTAAGCTATCAGAAATGGGACAGCAAAAATCATTTCTGATACCATCCCCTTTTGACGTTCATGACCATTTACTCGTGTAACCAATACCAACTCCTCAAACTCATCTAAGGTGGATGGAAACACATCGCCAAGGGGACAAAAAGTGTCGAACCCTTTTCCCTTGAACCACTGGTTTTCCGCTCGCTGAACTTGGCGCGCTGTGACATCGTTCACTGGCATAATCCCATCAACGAATGTCCAGGCGTTTTCTTCAGAAATATGACGTCCAGACTCACTTATCCTAACACCGATCTCACCTTCATAGTGCACCTCTCCAACTCCGTCAGGAATTACGATTTGATCACCATCTCCAATAATGCTCGACGGAGGCTTGAGGAAAAGCAGAGGCTCTTCCGGGACATCATTGCCTAATTCTTCGGCATGGGCAGGATAGTTCCTGCCGACACAGATGATTTTGGAGGGCATGCCGAATTCTCCAGTCGAATGAATACTATCTGTCATCCGACCCAGAAGTTTTTTGGGTATGAATAAAAGTGCCCACAATGGCAGATAAGCCAGCGATGGTAAGAAACAAGCTAATAACTCCCCACCAGAACCCAATATCTAAATATCCATTACTCCGTCCTTCTAAGGAATCCTGAAGTGCTAAAGCTGCAAGCACCAGGATCCCTAACCCCATCATTACTCCCAAAACACGTGCCATATTCTGTTCCTCTGTTTCCTTTATGATCTTCACTGTCTATGCCCCACAAAATGGGGAACCACCCTCACTCATTTATACATCACCGCTACTATAAGGTAGTAATGTAAAGCTTATTCATCCAATCTGTAAAATTGCTCAAGACTGGTTTTTACTTCTTTCCAAGGTCCCAATACTAACCGGGCAGGTGGCAGTGAGTTTCTCATATGAAGGCCATAGGACTTAATAGCCAACCTTTTGTCCAAAATAACCACAGCCCCCCGATCAGTAGAAGATCGAATCAAACGACCAAAACCTTGTTTTAGTTTCAATGTAGCTGTCGGTAGCTGTAAATTTTTAAAAGAATCCCCTCCCCTAGACAGAACCCGTTCGATCCTGGCAGCATTAACAGGTGTAGTAGGAACACTAAAAGGCAATCTGGGGATTATGACGGCCTGCAGAGCAGAGCCCGGCAGGTCGATTCCTTCCCAGAAGGATCCAACACCTAAAAGGGCACCCTGGCGATTTTGGATCATTCTTTCCAACAATCTAGATCTTGTATCCTCACCTTGGACTAAAAGGGGTGATACTGTTGTCGATGATTCCCTTAGAATGCCACTTACTTTTCTTAGGGATTCCCAGGAAGTGAACAATACAAGAACTCCCCCTTTCGCAATCGCTACAACTTCTTCGATCACTCGCACTGTATGCTCGTGATATAAATCTCCGGGGCTCCTAGCGTCTGGCAAATCAGTTGGGATCGCAAGAATGGCTTGATTGCCAAAATCGAAATCCGAAGATAGCGCCATTTCAGTAGGCGTGAGTTGTTCAGGCAAGACTTCCGATTCTTCGGTCCCAAGTCCCAATCGCCCTCGGATAAAATCAAAGGATCCTTGAGTGGTAAGTGTGGCAGACGTCAAAACCAATGTGGTCATTTTCTGGTATAGCGTTTCCCTTAACATTGCTCCCGATTCCACAGGGAGGGAATTCATAAGCAAATTCCTACCTCTTGTTAAGCTACTCTTGCTCCACTCAATCCAACGTACGTGAGCTTCATCATGTTGATCCACATTAAAAATCTTACTTAGACAAATGGTGATTTCTCCAAGCTTGGATTCCAAACTTCCCAAATCAAGAATTCGCTCATTCATTCTATCTATGCTTGATATTTCCAGTTCTAACTTTTGTCTTGCTTCCACAGTTTGACTTTTAAGTATATTCAGATTCGAAATCAACTCCTCTGATGCCCTAAAAACCAAAACACTTTCACGAACATCAGTTGCTGTAGGGATGATGTGGTGAGATGACCCAAGGGCGAACTCATGAATATTACTCTCAACAGTGTTCAAGAATTCTTCTAGATTTCTTTTTGTAACCTGCAGTATGGCATTGATCTGACTTTCCATCCCCTTTTTGCCTTTCCACCATGCAGCGATACTGCCACTATCTATTAAGGAATGCCTCATAGCAGAAAGAACTCCTAGATCTTCGGAACCGAAACGTTGCAACACTCGCAATATCTCATCACTCGTCACAGTCACACCAAAATGTGTAGTTGCCACGTCTTCGATATTGTGAGTTTCATCTATAATCAACCTCTTGTAATCAGGTAATACAGGCTTCTTTGGTTTCATGAACACTTCATTTTTAGCCGAAGCATCCGACAGGAGAAGATGGTGGTTGACAATCAACAATTTTGCACCTGACACTCTCTTTCTAGCATTTTGATAAAAACATTCTCGAAAAGAAGGACAGGCTCTACCCAAACAGATTTCAGTATCACTTTTCACTTCATCCCAAACTTTCTGACTAGGTACAAATCCCATGTCTGAGAGAGATCCGTCCACAGTTTGATTCGACCATGAGGTTATTTTCTTAAGCTCTTTGGAGTGTTTTTCACCGAAAAGAAGTGCATCATTAGTCCCCGCAAGTTGCAATCGACGTATCGATAAATAGTTGCTCCTTCCTTTCACAAGAGCCCACTCGATTTTTTCTCCAGTTAATTCTTCAGTTAACGGGATATCCTTTGTGACCAATTGTTGTTGCAATTGGATAGTACTAGTAGAAATCACACTTACTTCACGATTTCTAAGCGCCCAAGAAACTGCTGGTATTAGATAAGCTAAGGACTTTCCAGTGCCAGTTCCTGCTTCGACTAGAGCTAAGCCTCCCTTGTTGTATTTATGTCCTACAATCCTTAACATTTTCCTCTGTCCCCTGCGGTCCTCATACTCCTTATTCAGCTTTTTCATGATTCCGGAAGGAGCGATAAGGTTTTCCAATCGATCAATATTCAACAGTTCTGTTCTATTTGTTTTCACAGGTGCAATTACAATTTCCATACGCTGACCATCATTGGACACAATCCCAAATCCAAGACCGTATTTCGCAATACGTATCCCTACCGACAACTCAGCCTTAGACGGGAAGAACTCTTCAGATTGATGACTAATGAGAATTATCCCTGGCTCGGATGTGTCGCGGGCCACCTGAACCATAGCTTCATAGTTTGAACGAGCTACTACTTTTGGTTCGATGAGGTTTCCTGAAGAATCAAATTGGACCAAGAAAGCTACTGACTGTCCTCTAGCTTTTTCTACACCTACCCCAATCAATTGCTGAGATATTTCAGGCAGAACAAATTCCAAATTTACGCTCAAGTCTTAAGTTTTTTCTTCTTTGCAGCCGGAAAGAGAACGTTATTGAGTATCAACCTATACCCAGGGGAATCTGGGTGGAGGTCTAAATCGGTTTGCGGATCACCAATCTGATGTTCTGGATCTTCGGGATCGTGCCCCCCGAAATATGTCCAAGTTCCTTCCCCAAAATTTCCATGAATGTACTTAGCAATATTGCCTTCTTGGGCCAATATCAAGGTACCTGGCTTCAGGCGATCTATTCTGAAAGATGTCGTTAGTCCATAAAAATCTGGAATCACACCAATATGGTTTTGTGTCAACATTGTCGGGACTGGATCGAATTTGGCAGAAAAATCAAAAAGAGAAAATGCCCCCAGTTGCAACCTCCAAGGAGTGTTAACCTGATGTCCATCTATATCACTGAAGGAATTAATAGAAGGTTCCACCTGTAAGTTGGCGTCGGAAAAAGCCATTGTGGAGGACCAGTTCATTTTTTCTGTACCATCTAAGTCTGGTGGGGTTCCATCAGAAAATACCGCTGCGATGTCCACATTTTCAGCGCCCAGTGCTAACTCAAGTGTTTCAGTGGCCGAACACATAGCCAATAAAAATCCACCTTCTCCCACGTAATCTCTGATCTTACGGGCCACTGCTTTCTTTAGAGCTGGCACATCAGAAAACCCTAATCGATTTGAAACTTCTTGGTTTCTTTTTACTTCCTCCTGCAACCATGAAGCTCCCGCGTATGTAATAAAGAATTTGGAATACTGTCCAGTAAAATCTTCGTGGTGCAAGTGCAGCCATTCATAATCGGCCAATTTGCCATCCATGACCTCTTGGTCCCAGACTGTCTCATAAGGAATGCCAGAATACTCCAAAGCCATGGTAACAGCATCATCCCATGGAGCACTGTTAGGAGGCGTATATATGGCAATTTTGGGGGCTTTTTCTAGTACGACAGTCTCCATATTGGAGCTAACAATATGGGATCGGATTAGCGCTAATTCAGATCCCATAACAGATTGTACAGTCACGCCCCTGAGAGCAGCCTGACGCCTGACGCCTTCAACATCTGGTAAAAGAAAAGACCCTCCTCTATAGTTCAAGAGCCACTCAGCGCCGGAATACTGATCTAATGCCCAATAGGTTAACCCATAGGCTTTGAGATGATTCTTTTGGTCTCGGTCCATAGGCACCAATAACGACTGGCTTTCAGAGAAACTCGGGGTTAGAAAAAGGAGGATCTGCATAATTCCGATTAGTGATTTCATTCTCTTATTTTCCTCCGAGACGTTGGAGCTCTCTTCTGGCCAAGGGTGCTATTGCACTAGTGGGAAGGGCAACTATCAGATTTTCTAACAGAACTATTGCTTCCTCTCTTCCGCTTTCAAATTTACCCTTAAATCTAGCTAACTCCAGGGAAGCTTGTGGGAATTCATACGACTCAGAATAGTGATCAACGATGTTTCTCCTAAATTCAGCTGCTTTTTCATTCAACCCAGCCTTCTGTGCGACTCTCGCAGAAAAAGAAAGCAGAATTGGTTGAGCAGGTGGTTCGATTTCATTAAGACTTAGTTCCAGTTCGGAAAGAGATTCCATAAAATATCCTCTATGTTCCAAGACCGCTGCCCTTATTACAACTTCAAGCGCATTTCCCTGGATTCTTCCTATGATATCTAGAAGCTTGAGCACTGCAGTAGCTTGATGTGGAGGCAGCCCTGACACAGCTGTCATCAAGCTATTCTTACCCATATCGATTTCGGCATTGATAAGATGAAGGTATCCTCTTTCAAGGTCACTTCGTGGACCTTCTACTCCTTTTAATAGAGTCTCTGCTAAAGCTTCCTGGCCTTCTGAGTCCAATACGACCGCCAATTGCACGCTGAGTTCGTCTATTTCAAAAGAATCTGGAAATTCATCCTTAAACTCTCTCAGAGCCAACAATTGCTCAGTCATCTCTCTTGTCGTACCCATGCGCAAACCATCTGCAAGCACCCTTCGTCTCTCAGGATTACCCCTTGGAAGAGATTCGGCTATGGCGTACTGTGTTTCCAAGGCTTTCGCCATATCACCTATTTTCAAGGACGCTGAGACAATCCTATAGTTAAGAGCTCTTATTTCAGTTTGATCTAGAGCTTGATCCCGCATCGATTCATAAGCCCAAATAGCGGTTTTTTCGCCACCTTTAATTTCCTGTGCTTCCTTTGCAAGTACAGTTAAAAATCCCCGGCGAGCCTGTCCTTCCAAGCCTACCACAGCAACTTTGGCATACTCCAAAGCTTCAGCCACTAACCCTATTTCAAGGGCAATCCTAGTAGCTGCCCTGATTCTAGCTATAGTGGTTGGTTTTTCTATTAACTCTTCCAACAATAATTCAATGGAACTTTGTTTCTCTTCACCTAGCGCGACCACTCGTCTAATAACTGCGGATGTCTGAGAACCATCATCACCTATCCCTTTTGCCCATGAAATAACCGCAGAATCAAACCGTTCCATTTCAACCAACAAATCTCCTATTGTCAATGCAAATTGGGAGGAGGATTGGAGAGTTTTTTCACCTCTTTGGAGAATTTTTAAAGCTTCCTCTTTTCCATATATTCCCAAGAATACTTCACTGACTTTACGGTATGGTTCAGCTCTTTTTCCATCGACGGCCAACCAAGTTTCAGCAGATCTTTTCAAGCTCTTCAGATCTCCCAAAGCTTGGTAAGTCTCCAGGGCCAGGCTTCTAGCAACTGATCCGTCAGAATCAACTTCCAGGTAGCTATCTATTAGTGGTAATATCTGTTCCAATTTGTCCTGTTCTTTGAATATTCTCTCAGCCGCGATTAAGCCAGCGTCTGAAGTGGGATTTGCAGATAAAATCAATCTGACAATTCTCTCTGCTTCCACTAAATTTCCACGACCTTCCTGACTCGAAGCTTCTCGAATCAATTGACGTTCAAGGCTAGGGTTATATCGCTGAGCTATGAGTTCTCTGGGATAGAAATGAGTTATTATGGACAAAGCGATAACTAAGCGTACACATCTGCAAAGAGTTCGCTTGTTCAAGGTGTGCCTCCTCTCTGACTGGCCGTCTTATTTATACGGTCAAAATACTCCAATACCATCTGCCTAAAAATTGGTGAAAGCTTATTCATTACGTCAGAATCAGGTATTTTAAATGGTAAGTATCCCATATCTTCCGTGCTCAATTGTCTCACTGGCCTTTGGATAACATCTCCGGGACCTTCTGATTCTCTTTCCTCAGAATATTCATCCTGTTCCAAGCTTCGTCCAGCATCCAAAAGTTTTTGGAATAATCTTTCTTGTTTCCTCAAAGTCTCGGCATTCAAGCGATTGTCAGCGAGCATTTCCGCTAAGGCTAGCGCTTCTGAAGCCAGCTCTTCAAGGTCTCCCAGAGCATTCCCTTCCTCAGGAGAATTGGCCATTTCAGATAACTGCTCAGCAATTTCTTCTTGTACTGTAGATAGTTCCTGTAATTGGCTTTGCATTGTCTGGTCTCCAAGTTGCATAGGTTTTAGTTGACCAGTTTGGCTATTCACAGAACCTTGCTGTTCAGCCAGCTGTTGTAATTCTTCCATAGTTTGCTGGCCAGATCCTTCTTCCCCGTTCTGACCGCCTTGTTGGTCAGCAGCCATTGCCATGATAGCCAGTTGATTCAATGCATCTATTACCTGGTCTACAGCAGGCGGAGATGTAGAAGGAGTACCTCTCTGAGAACTAAGATTTTCCAGTGTTTCTTGTAAGGCCGTCATCGCTCGGCCAATCTGAGTTGTCAGAACCCGATTTTGCTCGGTCCCATAAGGAATACTATTACCCAATTCGTCAGCTATCGCTTCCAACCCCATCAAAAGAGCCAACTCGTCCCCTCTAAATTCTTGGGCAGATTTCTTGGTGGATCCTCTCATTTCCTCTCTGAGATTTGCCTGTTCATCTGCCATCGATAAAGCATCCGTGGCTGTCTGACGAAGAACTTCCAAGCCGTCTTGCATGGCCTGACCAGCCATCTCTTCCTGAGCCTGTTGCATTTCAGAGGCCATCTGGGCCAACTCTTCCGCTGCTTCTTGTGCACTGGCAGCAGCATCCGAGGGGTCTCCCCTACGTAAGTCACTACTGGCCTTATTCATAGCATTTTGCGCATTGTCATTTCTATTCTGAGCGTCTGTGATAGCATCTCGGGCATCCATCTCGCCTGCACTGTCTAACTGATCTTCGAGTTCCCTTAAAGATTCCCCTAAAGCTTCAGCTCTATCTTCCAGTCTTTCTTGTTGTTCAGCCCGCAGGCCTGTCTCTACTTGCTCTCTCATCGCTTCAGCCAAGAGTGCCTGAAGTTGAGCCATTTCTTCAGCTTGAGCAGCAGTTGCCCTGAAATCCTGATCTAATGCCGCTTTTTCAAACCGTTTTTGTATTTCCCCTAATTTTTCACTCAACGCCTCCTGGTTCGCCACTAGTTCACTAAACATCTCCCTTGCATCCTCAACCGATAATTCGTCCATTTGTTCCAAAAATTCATCCAGTTTTTTTTGGCTTTGACTTGGAACCAATCCTGACATCAAGTCTTCAAGTTGTCCAAGGTCCTCTTCGAGAGCTATGTCTCCCAATTCAGACGTTCCTATATCTTCTGTCAGCTTGGTTATTTCCGCTTCTAAGGAGTCTATCGCACTTAGTATCTGTCTTTGAGCTTCCACAGCTTCTCTAAAACGCTCTTGATCTTCAAATTCGAGTACATCCATCTCATCTTTCGTTAGCAGTTCATCGTTTTTATCATTTAAAGTTTCATTCTCCAAGTCTTGATTGGCTTGTGCTTCATTGTTCATTCGATCTTGTAATTCGTCTACTCTTCCCACTACATCATCTAGCTGCTCCTGAGCCGCCCGTTGAACTTCCGCCCGAGATTGGGGCAACAAAAGATACTCCCTAGTTTTCCCAATATTTGGGTTGGGCGAATTATCCACAGCTTGAATCAAATAGTGTAGAGTGTCACCTGGTAGCAATTCCCAATTGGTGAGGTCCATTACTGGTCGAACTAATGCCCCTTTCGTACCCCCTATAGGAATCGACTGGACCACGACATTGCTGGCATCACCAAATGCGTTGGCTTTATACACCATCAGTTCTAGCCTATCAATGCCATAGTCATCGCTGGATTGAACCATCAAAGGTTGCAAACGAGAAACTGGGAGGAGTGTATCTTTGCCAGGTAGAAGAATCTCCACATCGGGCAAGCCATCAGGTAAAATCGTTATTCGCACTGGCTCAGGGAACAAAACGGCTGGGTCGCCATTTTCACCGACGAATTTCCATGAATAAACACCGCTCTGCTTAGGATAAAATTTTCCCTCGAAGGCGTTGCCATTAATTTTCATGCTCATTCCATCTTGTCCCTGATCTAGCTCTAGCAGAGATGAGCCTAGTCTTCTGCTAGCCATTCCCTCTATGCTAATTTGACTTCCGACTGGAATCAAAAGACTTGGAATTCGAGAACGATATTCTTCTGTGTATCTCCCAGTATACTCTGGAAAGTCTACCTTAAGAATCAGGTCAGCGACCAATAATGGGTCTATCGGGTTCAAAACGAACCTGCCCGATTCAGTCCCATCAGAAGCTATGATCCAATATTCCGTCTTAGCATTCAAGTTGTGAAGTGTGAATATAGCCTGGGCATTTCGCACTGGTGAACTTTCCATCTGCAAAACATCGCCCAAAGTTTGCATATAAAGTGTCACTGCATCTCTTTCTGCCGCTTCGACTCTTACGACAACTTCAGACCCTCTGAGAAAATCTGAAGATCCCGGTGAAATTTGTAATGCTGGGAGGTTTGGTTTGGCTAATAATTCAATGGGGGAAAACAAGCCAGACCATGCCCTGAAGGATCTCTGTGGTTGAAACAACACCAGGCCCAAAAGAAACATTCCAAAAATCACAAGTGTTTTCGAGGCCCAATTGCTCCACAGCTTGATGCTTTCACCATTCTTGCCAGACAAATTAGCAGTTGAGTTAATAAGCATTGCCAAAGTTTCCTCAGATGCACGACTTGCAAGAACCTGCGAAGCTCCCTCCGGAATATTTTTCTCTAACTGCAACGATCCGAGTAAAAGGCCAGAAGCAAGTCCCGCTTCTTCTTCCATGGAATCTAAGATGACAGATTCCCGAGATATCCCGGCGCCAAACCAGCGATAGGCTATAGCCCCTACCAATATCAACAAAAGAATAGTTAAGTCGATCAGAAAAGGAATGTATCCTCCCTGGTTCCAGCCCAACGATCCAGACAGCACCCATGCCACGAGTAAAACGATGGCACTAGAGGAAAGAACTGAAAGAACCACAGCTAGCCTTAATTGTCTGACTAGCTCGCCACGAATGTCCTGAAATACCTTGACTATACTCGTCGAAGATCGCTTCACGAAATTATCTGACTCAGAACGTAAAGGTAGAGATTGACCCCCATCTGAATTGCCGCTTCGCGGATGTCCGCAGAATCATTATGGATTTCAGAGTTTTCCCAACCATCACCTAAGTCAGATTCAAAGCTGTAGAAAACAACTAGACGTCCCTCGTAGAAGATACCAAATCCCTGAGGAGCGTCCCCATCGTGCTCATGGATTTTTGGTAGGCCCTCTGGCAAATCATACATCATATGAAAGATTGGGTGATCAATTGGAATTTCAATTAAGTCATTTTCTGGAAACACTAATTCAATTTCCCTGCGAAACGATTCGTCTAAACCATAATTGTCATCTGCATGTAAAAAAGCTCCTGAGACCAGGTGACTACGTAGTGCATTTCTATCTTGATCAGAAAAACTGACATTACCATGGCCTGTCATATATAGGTAGGGATGGTCACTGAGACTGGGATCCGACAGCTTAACAGTTTTAAGTTCTTGAGAAATTGGCAGTCCAGTTCTTTCCGCTATATTAGCCAGGATATTTGGTATAGAAGTAGGATTAGAATACCAGTCGCCTCCTCCCTCATACTGCACTCGAGTTATAGACAAGTCTGTGCTTCCTGGAAACAATCCGTCATCACCAGACGTGATTTCGGTTCCGACCACTAATATCAAAGACATTAAGCAAGACACTCTCACCATTTGTCTCAGAGGTTTTACTACTTTCAAGAATCCTCCTCTTTCTTTTCCATCACCGAATGTACTATTTCATAAGCCTTGTTGCGTGAAACCCTCAAGACTTCAGAGACTTCCCGAGCCACCTCGCTAGGTGGATATCCCTGAGTGAGAAATGCTCTCGACAAAATCTCTGCGGCGACTAAATGTTTGCCTGCTTCCTGTTCTTCACTCTCTTTCGGAGACAAGACTAAGGTTATCTCGCCTCTAGCTCTGTTCTCCGTAAAATATTCCAAAGATTCTAAAACGGTACCTCTAAAAAACTCCTCGTGAATTTTGGTCATTTCTCGAGCCACCACAAGTTTTCTGCTTTTTTGGCCAGATTTGATGAGATCCGTCAACAAAGTTAACAAACGCTTAGGGGATTCAAAGAATACAACTGTTTCTGTCGAATCCATTAATTTTTTAAGGGTTATCGACCTAGGTTTACCCTTCCTAGGGATAAACCCTAAAAAGGTAAAAGGAACGCAGGGGAATCCACTGACTACTACAGCAGCCAGAATAGCCGAAGGTCCAGGAATTGGACTTAGTTTATGGCCCGCTGCTATCACTGAGCTTACCAGCCTATCTCCCGGATCCGAAATTGCTGGGGTTCCAGCATCAGACACGAGAGCAATATTCTTACCTTTATCGAGGAAATCTAGGATTTGGGGGATTCTAGATTTCTCGTTATGGGAGTGAAGACTCATTAAAGGAACATTCACATCGTAAGCTTTAGCAAGAATCTTTGTGTGGCGAGTATCCTCCGCAAGCACAAGATCCACCGATTGCAAAACTTTAATTGCCCTTTTTGAAATATCGGAAAGGTTGCCTATGGGAGTTGCTATTAAGTAGAAATCGCTCATAACCAGAAACCTCCTAACAATCCTGAGCTAACCTCTCATTCAGATGTCTACCCTAGTTCATCTCTACGATTGTATTACTGATGTTCTTCTATTTTATCTTCTAGAGCTTGTAACGGAACCGCTCCCACTACTGTGTCGACCACTTCTTGTCCCTTAAAAAATAGTATGGCTGGAATAGAACGTATGGCATACTTCGCGGTTATAATCTGGTTCTCATCCACGTTTAATTTTCCAACTGTTACATTTTGATCAGCACATTTTTCTGCCAATTCTTCTACCACAGGTCCGAGAGCAACGCAGGGACCACACCAAGTGGCCCAGAAATCCACTATAATGAGTTTGTCGCTATCATTTATCATTTCATCAAAATTAGCATCAGTGAATTCTACAACCTTATTACCATCGGCCATCGGTTCGGTCTCCTTGTCACTTAATAGGGTTAGTTCTAACATTTATACAATCTTAACTTTCACAAAGCCACAACTTAATGGATAATTTGCAACTAGACCACGTAGGTATAGCCGTCAGTTCAATCGCTGCTTCAGCTCCAGTCTTCTGCCAAATCACCGGATCATCCCTGTCTTCTATTGAAGAACTTGTCGAAATGGAGGTCAATGTAGCTTTTGTCGGTTCTGTCGAACTCATTGAGCCTCGTTCGGACAAAAGCCCCGTCTCCCAACACATCTTAAATAATGGGTCATCTCTCCATCACATCGCATACAGCATTCCCGACATTCAGTACTCTCTTAAATATTATTCAAAACTTGGATTCCATTTAATTGACGAAAAACCTCGACTTGGTGCTAAAGGTCACAA
>JAPKDG010000034.1 GCA_028822645.1 Longimicrobiales bacterium
CACTCCTGCGAAGATGTGGGAGTGCTTTATATGCAGAAAGTTCCACCATCTTGGGATCAAGCATGAGAAGATCAAGGGTATTTCGCCCATGACGGAAAATTAAACTTGTAATAATCGCATTCAAGCAAACTGATTTTCCAGTCCCCGTGGCTCCAGCTATCAGGATATGAGGCATCTTGGTAAGATCTGCGATATATGGATTGCCGTTGAGATCTTTTCCGAGAGCCATTGGCAGACGTTTAGAATTTTCACTGTATTCTGAAGATTCCAGGATGTCCCCAAGCATGACGAAATCAGGCTTAGGGTTAGGGATCTCTACACCGACAGCACCTTTCCCCGGGATTGGAGCAATTATCCTGACACTCTTAGCTCTCATAGCCAAGGCCAAATCCGCTTCCAAATTTTGGATTTTAGAAACTTTAACACCTTCGGCAGGTTCCACTTCATATTGTGTGACTACTGGTCCTATCGTTTTACGAAGAAGCTTACCCTCTATATCAAAGGATTTCAATTTTTCTATAAGAACAACGCCCAATCGATCGAGTACCTCCTCCATCCCACGACGGTCTTCAGGATTAGCACGTTCTAGAGAATCTGTCGGTGGACGATCCATCGTCTCGTCAAGTTCTATAACCGCCTCACTGCGATCACTCAAATCTCGCTCTGGGGTGCTTTCTGTCTCAAAAGCTTGCTCGTCTTCAAGTTCAGTAATTTCTTCTACAATATCCATTTGGCCATCACCAAAATCAGTACCGCTACTATCCAAAAGATCCAAAGGCATAGTTTCTTCTTGTTCGGATATTTCCTTTTGTAACAGCCTACTCGACATGACGAGAGAACCAAACCAACGAAAGCCCTTGTTTAACACTGAAAAACTCTGAGTGACAACTGAAACGATGTCAGCAATAGGATTCCACCTAATAGTGTAGATGAAGAGAGGGACCAGTAGAAGGACCATCATAATCGGGGCGAACTTGCCGAAATTCGTGATAAGCAATGTGCCGATTAGTTCTCCCCACTGCCCAACAACACCTCTATTTAGGTTGAAAGTCTTTAGAAGAACCGGTCCAAGTAGGAGAAGGCCAAACCAAAGAAGGGCAAATTTCCTATGAGATTTCTTAGAAATCCATCCTGGAACACGGAGAGCTACTGTAAACATTAATAAACAGACAAAAATAGAACATAGACCCAACGCAGACATCAAAATATCTCGAGTACGTGCCCCCACCTGACCCATTATGTTCGCAGACGGGAACAACCCATCTGAAGAAACTGGGACTAAAGAGCCAAGCAAGAAGAAAGAAAGAGAAATCAAAGTTAGTGCTAGTAGGAATTTTTTGTCCTTACGAGAGATCATCAGATTCCCTTGAAATCAACCTCACAACTTTCTCCTTCATTTCTGGAACGACAGAATAAATGTCAACCTGAGAACAAAGATCCAAATCAGCCTCTAATCCTCCTTCTCTAAGCTTCCTTCCTCTTTCTGTTTCCGCAAGAAATTCCTTACCCATTGTGAAATGTTCTTGTGCGTTCTTGGCCAATCTCGCTGCATCATTCAGAACCAAATCGACTTTGTGTTCCTCGGACAAGCGACTAATAAACATACCAGCACACACGGTGTCTTCCAGAGATATGCCTTCCTCTGATCCGGCACATATGATCGTCAGCGATTCAGATCCCAAAACTTCTTCTACAACCGCCCCAAGATTCATGGGGCAACAGACTAATACTCTTCTAGAATCTTCCGCCAAATGAAAAACGCGGGTGCCGTTAGTAGTACTCATCACCAGACGTTTTCCTCTTACTTTTTCAGATGTGAACTCGTTAGGTGAATTACCAATATCAAATCCTTCTGTCATCGTATAACGAGAGGCCCCACACAGCATGGAATTTTCACGTCCTAGAGAGGAAGCTAATTTTATGGCTTCCTCTGTAGAAACAGCAGGGTAAATCTCTTGTGCTCCATTGGCCATTGCTTGAACAATGGAGCTTCCTGTTCTTAGTACATCGATGACTACTGATGTCTGATCCTCAAACTCCAACCTGGAACTTTCCGAAGCAGTCAGGACTAAATCTACCCGCATTATTCTTTGACCCACCGCTTCAGGAATCTCTCAACAAAACCAGTGTCGACACCTCCAGCTATAAATTCATCATCTCTTGTTATTTGAGAAAGGAATGGAATAGAGGTCTGGACTCCTTCAATTATAAAGGAATCCAGAGCATGTCTTCCTCGTACTATCGCCTCTTCACGATTACTTCCACTCACTATGAGTTTTGCCAATAGAGAGTCATAATATGGAGGCACTTGGTATCCTGTATACAAATGTGTATCTAACCTTATACCAGGACCACCTGGCGGTTGGAAAGTTTGAATGCATCCGGGACTAGGCATAAAATTTCGAGATGGATCTTCAGCATTTATACGAAATTCAATAGCATGACCTTGAAGTGAAGGCTCTCCAGATGGAAACGAAAGTTCCTCGCCGAAAGCTACTCGTATTTGCTCCTTAACCAAGTCCAATCCGGTAACCACCTCAGTAACCGGATGTTCTACTTGGATCCGAGTATTCATCTCGATGAAATAATATTCACCTTCTTCATCCACCAAGAATTCTACGGTTCCAGCACCCACATAATCGATTCCTTGACCAGCCGCTATCGCAGCTTTCCCCATACTTTTGCGCATTTGGGAAGTCATCCCTGATGACGGAGACTCTTCAATCAGTTTCTGATGTCTTCTCTGAGTAGAACAATCTCTCTCTCCTAAATGGACCACTTTACCATGAGAGTCACCGAAAATCTGAATCTCAATATGTCGAATTCCAGAGATATACTTTTCTATATATATATCAGAATTTCCAAAAGTTGCTTGAGCTTCAGCCTGCGTAGTATGGAATAATTTGGGCAGTTCCTCTTCGTTCTCTACAACCCTCATACCTTTGCCGCCGCCGCCAGCAGACGCTTTGATCATTACTGGAAATCCAATATCACAAGCGATCCCCTTAGCATTTTCGAGATCGGGAACCAATCCTTTTGACCCTGGAACGGTTGGAACCCCTAGCCGTTGCATTGTCTCTCGAGCAGTAGCTTTATCACCCATCGCTTGGATCTGATTAGCACTAGGACCGATAAAAACAATCCCGGAACGCCGACAAATCTCACTGAATTCCGCATTTTCGGCTAAAAAACCATATCCCGGATGAATTGCTTCAGCCCCAGTGATCTCTGCTGAAGCAATTATCCTTGCTGCATCAAGATAACTCTCTGTGGGAGAAGCAGGACCAATGCAGACTGCTTCATCAGCAAAACGGACATGCAGCGATTCCCGGTCAGGCTCAGAATATACAGCTACAGTTTTGATGCCAAGCTCCTGACAAGCCCGAATGATGCGCAGCGCTATTTCACCGCGATTCGCAACTAATAATTTCTTAAACAAGCAGTCAACCTATTCAACAGGAATAATCACATCCACATCTATTTCACTGGGTATTCGCGAGTAGCAGATTCAATGCCTTTAAGCGAGCCTATGAGATCTCATTTAGACCGAACAAGAAACAGAACCTGGCCATACTGAACAGGTTCTCCATCTTGGACACAGATTTCTTCAATCACACCCGACACCTCAGACTCTAATTCGTTCATGAGCTTCATGGCTTCCAAGATACACAAAGTATCACCTTGATTCACCGACGAACCAATTTTCACATAAGTTTCAGTTTCTGGTGACGGCGAACTGTACAACGTACCCACCATAGGAGATTTGACTTCGACGAGACTAGAATCTAGTTGGGTTTCAACTTTCGAGCTTGAAGGAGCCAACTCATCTACAGGGCCCTCAAGAGATGGTGGAGAGTTCTTATTACTCGGCAATACAGAGGAATCCACTAACCAGCGGGGCTCCAAGGAGGAAGCTTTAGCCAGCTTGATCCTTGTGCCATCATGCTCTAACTCCACAGTGTCCAAGTCACTGTTTTCAACTATGTCGATGAGACTCCGCAGAAAGTCTAGATCCATCATTATTCTGAGACCCTGGTCAGATACTTGTCTTCCGTACGATCGATTTTCAAAATATCCCCTTTCTCAATAAAAAGTGGCACCTGAATTAAAGCTCCTGTCTCTAGTTTGGCGGGTTTGCTCGCACCTTGGGCAGTGTCCCCACGCAAACCTGGATCCGTCTCAGAAACCAATAACTCTACGAACTGAGGCAACTCTACACTAATCACTTCTTCGTCATGGATCAGTCCTTCACAAGCCATATTTTCTTTGAGGTATTTGAGTTGATCCGCTCCAAGTAATTCTCCAGAGATAGGAATCATCTCATAGCTTTCTTGGTCCATAAAATAGTACAATTGACCATCTGAGTAACTGTAAGACACTGGTCTGCGTTCCAGTCTAACTGTCACTACTTTCTCTCCAGCCCTATAAGTTTTATCAACAACCGCTCCATTTAGAACATTTTTGAGCTTAGTCCTTACAAATGCAGGGCCTTTCCCCGGCTTGACATGCTGAAAATAGATGATCGTCCAGAGCTGGTCATTGATTTGCAAAACCAAACCATTTCTAAAATCTGCAGTTGAAGCCATAATTGTTATCCATAATATAGAAGCCGCTCGATTAAAATTTTCGATTGGCTATGTGAGCTACTAAACCCCTAAGACCTAAAAGATAGCTTTCAACACCAAACCCAAAAACCACCCCTGCCGCTACAGGCGCCAAAAAAGAATGTCTCCTGAAACGTTCCCTAGCAGTAATATTAGACAGATGTACTTCTACGAAAGGTAACCCGATCCCAACCAAGCCATCACGAAAAGATACGCTTGTATGGGTTAGGCCCCCCGGATTCACCAAAAAACCATCCACTCGGATACTCGCTTCTTCTATATAATCGAGAATTTCTCCTTCAATATTAGACTGGAAGCTTTCAACTTCAGTACCAAGCGTCTCACCAACTTGCTGGAGAGAAACGTCTATGTCTGTCAACGTCGCCGTACCGTACACTTCTGGTTCTCGCTTACCCAAAAGGCGAAGATTTGGCCCATGTATTACTGCAATCCTCATCCTATGACCTCTCCTGTTGGTGGTTTTAACCAGCTAGTCTATAACAATTTATAACATTCTCTATACGTGGCACCCCAAAATAAAATTTCACTATGACAAGAAAGATACCAATCCTTGAGAAAAGGTGTCAACGAGAAAGGTTGAGAGACCGATTCAGTAAGGTTAGCTTTCCAGTCAATTGAAAAAGCTTAAAAGAATAATCGCTAGCACTCAAACCACTGTCGGAGCTGTTGGTCTATGATGCGTCAAATGCGGGACAACACTAAATGGATCATGCTGGTTACAGCGACTGCCTTTGTGGGATTGATGGTATTCCAGTGGGGTATGGACATTAACGGGCAGGGAGGAATGTCGGTCGGAGAAATTGGTAAGGTCAACGGAACGTCTATAATGTACGACGATTTCAATCAAGCCTACCGGCGCCTATTCGACCAAGTGCAAAACTCACAGGAAGATCCCGTCACAACTCAACAGATAAAAGACATCGAAGATGCAGCTTGGAGCGAAGTGGTCGACCAAGCTCTGATAAGCCAAGAACTCACCAGGCGAGGTATCGTAGTAACAGACGATGAGATTCTTAGTGCTGCTCGGTTCAGTCCACCACCTGAATTTCAGTCGAGCCCCTCTTTTCAAACCGATGGCATCTTTGACATCCAAAAATACCAAAACTACCTATCCTCACCCACTACTGACCAAATGTTTCTCCTCCAACTTGAATCTTATTACAAAGATGTCATCCCAAGAGGAAAACTGCTCCGCCAAGTGTCCTCTGACGTTTATTTCACTGAAGCCGCACTTTGGGATGAATTCCGAGACCGTAACGAAGAGATCTCAGTCAGGTATGTAGCGTTCAACCCAGTTCAACGAATCCCTGATTCTGCGGTGAACGTTAGCAGTCAAGACATAGAAACCTACTACACGAACAATCCAGAAGAATTCCTCATTTCTGCTCAAGCGACTGTGAGAACTGTTCTCTTAGATAAGACCCCTACCCCAGCTGATACTCTGTCGGCAGAGAAGCTGGCCGTGGACCTCAGACAGCAACTGATAGATGGTGACTCTTTTGAAGACGTTGTTAATAGAACGGATCTACTAGGAGGCTCAGGAGAATTGGGATGGTTCACTAAAGACCGGATGGTTCCAGAATTTTCCGAAGCTGCATTCTCTGCACAGAAGGGAGAAATCACCAGCCCCGTTCAGACTTCATTCGGTTTTCATATAATAGAAATACAAGACCAATCTGGAGACAGCGTCCAAGCCAGGCATATATTAGTGCCTATCCAAAGAACAGACGATTCAGAGCTACAATTACTTATACTAGCTGACTCCCTAGAAGGGCTGGGAGAAGTTCAAGGCTTTCAGCGAGCTGGCGAGATACTCAATCTTCCCACAGAAACATCAATGCTCAATCCAGAGTTTTCCTTCATAGCCAATGTCGGAGAAGTCGGGGAAGCCTCTGAGTGGGCTTTTGAGGAAGCTTCTGAAGGCGATGTGAGTCCTCTGTTCGAGACCAGGCAAGCATTCTACATGCTAGAACTCTTAGGACTCCAAGAAGCTCACGCAGTTACCCTCGAAAATGCCACCCCTTCCATAGAACAGACCCTATTAAATCTAAAAAAGATTGACGCCGGAAAAAATGAAGCTACTGAAGCTCTTTCCCAAATCGACGGAGAAACAACCCTAGAAGAAGTAGCATCGAACTTAGGACTAGAAATTCAGAATGCCGGACCGTACACACGTATCGGCTTCGCCCAAGGTCTGGGACAGCTAAATGAAGCTACTGGAGCTGGATTCGGACTTAATATAGGAGAATTCAGCAATGCAATTGAAGCTAATAATAACGTTTTTATATTGCAGTTGCTGGACCACATTCCTGCCGACACTCTGACCTTCGAATCCGAAAACGGCCCGCTTCGTAATCAGCTAACCGAGATGGCACAGCAGACACGGCTCCAAGAATGGATTGAGAGTCTTAGGTCGGCAGCAAGGATTACTGATAGGAGAGACGAAGTCTTGAACGTTGATCCGGACAATACGGGACAATCACAAATTCCATTGGTTTTCTAGAGCAAGCTAAGAGGAAGGATACTTTCTTCCTCGACTTTCACTAGGAATTACTCTCTTCCTCTCCGACAGGCTTATCCTGGGTTTGATGGGGACTGTCATCGGAAGTTGTGAGAGTCCTAAGTTCTTGGTTTATTCTGGGGGCAACAGTTAGGGACTCCTTGTCATTCTCTCCCGCAGACTTGACTTCTTTTTCAATTTCCCGGATTGACCCTTTGAATTCCCGAATCCCTTTTCCTAATGACGAACCGATCTCCGGAAGCCTTTTGGCTCCGAAAAGAAGCAAGACTACCATAAAAATCATTACCATCTCCATCATCCCAAGCCCACCTAATCCCATACTGTACCTCCTTAAGCAATCCTAATTAAATTATATCCAAGAGCGAACGATTATTGTCACAATAGTAATTCCCACCAATGTTAAAACATTCAGACTTAAAGTTAGAGGGCCAATCGTAAAAGCCACAGCAAGCAAATCTATAGACAGCGGTCCTATTGATGTCTCGACAGTAGTAGTAAGAAAAGATTTTGCAGCACTCTGTGGTAAGAAGGCATCACCCAAACTCGTAAACATACCTCCCAACATTAGTCCTAAAATCAAAGTCCATATAAAACGAACTGTACTCCTACGATGATGGCTACCTAACATATAAGCTCTTCCCCAAAGGAACACTCGGTCACACCTGAGTTCTCACATAAGAACCCTGGTTCCATCACACACCCATGATTGATTATTAACGGTCCCTTGTCACTGCATATGTAACCGCATTGTTCAAGGCTGTCACAGCAGGGCCCATAGGCAGTGTTCTCAATATTTCCTTCGCTCTCTCAGCATATAGGGTTGCCTTGCTCTCCGCATAAATCAATCCTCCGTTTGCGCGAACAATCCCCACTATCTCTTCGATATCCTTATCTGTTGGTTCAATCAGAGTGAAAAATCTTTTTGTTTCCTTCAACTCAAGCTTAGACATCTTAGTCAATGATGCAACTAACGGAAGGGTAACCTTGTGTTCCCTCAAGTCCTGCCCAGTGGGCTTACCTGTAATTGCTTCGTCTCCCCTGTAATCCAAAAGATCATCTGATATTTGAAATGCCATTCCTAGATTGTGGCCATAATCTGCCAAGGTCTGACTATACTGGTTCCCTCCGTCTAGTGAACCTATCTCACAAGCCGCAGACATCAACGACGCAGTTTTACATTCAATCAAACGGCCATAATCTTCCTCGCTAAACTCAAGAGCGTCGACAGAAGTGAGCTGCCTCATTTCTCCAATGCTCATTTGGTTGGCAGCATTAGCCAAAATTGAAAGCGCTGAATATTTTTTCATTCGGACTAACTCGCTGACAGATCTACTGTATAGATAATCACCCATGATCACCGCTACTTGATGAGTCCATAATGCATTGACAGTAGGAAGGCCTCTGCGTAATACACTATGATCTACTGCGTCATCGTGTACCAATGTCGCCAGATGAACTAATTCCACTAAAGCTCCCAATGTCACAGCATCTTTGGAAGGTTTTCCACCCACTTCATTAGCCAAAAGAACTAAAGTCGGACGAAAAAGTTTCCCTTTCATCGATAATAAGCATTCATTAATTTCTTTTATCATACCAAAGTCTGAGACTATTATTCTGCTGATCTCTTTCTGTACGACTTCGAGACGCTCTGCCACAGTCGCCTGAATAGATGACATTCCTGGTGTGGATTCTCCAGAAAAAGTATCGGTCTCTCTCACCATCACAAACTGGCCTTAGTCATTGCTGAATTAGCAGTTCAAAAGAATATATGCTCATTAAGATACTAATACCTATTTGAAAAATCCGTACTTCTTTGGTCATAGTCAAACTTTAGATCTCTATTATCGGTGAGAGCAACTTCGAATCGGAAACTCCAGTTACCTGTTGCAGTTTGTACGAAATCGAAATGAGCTTCCCAACGATGTAAATCCCTCGATAGTCGAATAGAGTGATCTGTAAATCCCTTCAGATCAATGTCATAAGCTGTTCTCCAAGTTAAATTCCATTCCTCTGTTGGTTTTAGGCGCAATCCTACCTGTAGGAGCTGACTACCAAAATCATTCGAATATCTACTTCTCCTTAGAGAATAAGCGAAATTCGCGTCCCATGAAGGACCACGTTGATTCAAATTACTATTGGAATCTTCCCCAGAGTTAATATCCGTTGAACCTGCTCCAGGGATCACACTAGATTCATCGGTTGGACTTGTATTAGAGGTTCCATCTTGAAGAAGATTCAATGGATCAAAACCCTCCTGGTCATTTGGTTCAGAAGCTTGATCCGAAGAAGCTTCTGTATTTGCTTCCACACCCAGAAAACTGTACAAATCTTGAATCAATCCAGAACTTGAGTTCATAGAAAAGGATAGATTTAATTGTGATAAATCTGGATCAAAATCCCGAGTTTCTCCATCGCCGCTATCGAATAAGTCGTGTTCTATAGATATCTGAAGACCTCTTAGTAGGTCAGAACTCAACTGATTCTGTATTCGAGTCGTGGTGAATCCCATGAGCCCATTATCCGCTTGATTAGCTCGAACGAAATCATAATTTAACATACTAGTACTTATCCCTAATAGATTCACAACTCTCGACTGTGGTGGCCGGCTCGGCTCGGACCCAGAGACTGGCCTTGTGTTGAGAGAATCTTGTTCCGACGATAATCTATCTGACGTTCTAGCACTATCTTGATTGTCAGATTCGCTCACCTCACTCCGTTTAGCCTCAAAGGTTTGGTTGAATCCCAGAGTGATCACGTTGCGAGCATTTCCTTCATAAGCGCCAAAAACTGTTCTCTGTAGATCAGACGGCAATATCTGGGGGGCATAACTATAGCTCAAAGAAGGAGAAGCTTTATGACGTATGGCTTCAAACCCGAGAAATCCACCGAAATAACCATATATATCACTCTTCAATCTTGCTCCAAAAGACAAGCGCTTAGGTCCTGAGATGAAATCGTGCATCATCGAATCTCCGTTTGATCGCTTAAGGGCTCCGGAAACTTCAAGACTCGGCGTAACAGTCGTCGTTCCTATTAATCGTTGTTGATACCCCAAACTAGAATTCCAATGCAAATCCGCGGTAGCTTTGTCAAAGACAGTGCTCAAGGTAGAATCTTCTTGATTCTGTATTTCAGACTGAATGATGGGAGACCCCCGGACAATCTGTTCATTGAACGTCAGAGATTGTCCCCAAGAAAGGGCTCCCAGATTAAAAGAGCTGCTGATTTGTCCAGCCGTCCGTACCTGGTCGGCCGAATTTTCGGAGAAGATTTGGCCGACCTGTGCTGGCCTGTCAATTAAGCTCCGACTGTATCTCCCACTACCAGACCAGGTGAGATTACTATAAAATCGAGCTTGGTTAGTTGGGGCTCTAAACAGAGTGACACTTTTTAAAGAAACATTAGCTGTCGGGAGTGTCATTTCTACTCGGTCGTCACTTAGAAACTGCCTCCGATTTGAAGTCAGCGAAAGATTGCCCCAATCAAATTTTCTGTTGAATCCACCTTCCGAATTTATTGATTGAGTGACTTCCCTCGGATCAAACGAATTTTCCCTCACAAACTGAGAACTGGAAGCATAGCGAGCTGAGAAGCTAAACATACTCCGTTCATCCAGCTGCCATGAATGTCTAGTATCGTATGATAACTCGCTTCCTCCAGAAGCTCTCCAATAACGTCGCACACTGGTGGAACCATTGAGGAATTTTTTATTTACCCTATAGCGAAAATTTCCTGTCAATGAGGTAAAATTGTCACTCCACCAGTCACCACTAACAGTAGCATCCATATAGTCATTGATTGCCCAAAAATAACCAATATTAGAAACTCTTCTACTTTGTCCACTTGATGATCTCACAATGTCATTCACTCCCACTCTTGGAGTAAGAATTCCACTGTGTCTTCCTGTCTCAGTATTTTGGAATATGAATGGTAGCCAGAGCACTGGGACGTCGGCAAATTTCAAAGTCACATTACGAGCCAAAAGCCAACTCCCACCTACAGCCTTCAGTTCGCCTGCTGAGAAATGATAGTGTGGCTCTGTCTCTTCACAAGAAGTAAACATGACATCGTGTCCGAACAAAGTATCAGGAAGAATAGCAGGGAGATCTCCCGACATAATCCAGGTAGCACCTTCAGAAAAACTTGTCTTAGCAGAAAAAGCGGATCCTTGCTCTTTTCCTCCGTCATAAATTATTCCAGTACTGATCACTGGCTCTTGTCCT
This sequence comes from Longimicrobiales bacterium, assembly GCA_028822645.1. Taxonomy (GTDB): domain Bacteria; phylum Gemmatimonadota; class Gemmatimonadetes; order Longimicrobiales; family Gaopeijiaceae. The sequence goes on from JAPKDG010000034.1 coordinate 11,370, forward strand.
AACCTTTCGGTGAGAGTTTCTCCCGCGGTCCAAAGTAGCGAATCAGTGAGATTAATCGTATCCACTGCGGTTACAGACATTCCATCTTGATGTAATTCTGCAGGCGAATTTTCAGTTCCGGAAAGAACTAGTTTCTCATTTAGAGCATCGAAAAGAGCTTTCTGCGCCGAATAATGTACAATAGAATATTCAGGGAGAGTTAATAATTTCCCTAAAAAATCATCTTCAGGTAAAGGGTTGTTAGCTTGAATAGTTCTAGGTAAACCCATTAATGAGTCTGGAACAAAAAGCGTGGAATCCACACCCGGAGGCCTGGCCAGTAGCTCTAGTCGTTCTAAGATGGTAACCCTAGTAGAGTCACCATTTATACTGGCCGCCTGTTGTGCTTGAACTGGATTGGGACCCATTAAGTGCAAGAGGAAAAGAAGTTTCACAGCAGACAGCGAAACCCAAAAATACTTTACAAAAAGGGACCTCTTCTTCACTGGGACTTAACAGTTCCTTCCGGAGGATCTCCACCTATTTCTTTCGCTTTCCGACGACGGTAGATCATAACCGACAAAAGAATGCTGAACTCGTATAAAATCACTAACGGTACCATCATCATCACTGTTACAGTCACAACATCTCCTGGACTGAGAAAACTAGCGAGTACTGTAATAATGACGATGGCATGCCTTCTCTTAGAACGTAGAAATTTAGGGGTAACCAAGCCCAAAGCCGAAAGAATCATTATCACTACCGGTAACTCAAAGAGAATTCCGAAGGCTAAAAGGAGCTTAGTAACAAAATTCAAATATGGCCCTGCCTGCACTACGGGATCAAAATAAGCTTCTCCAAAAAATAGAAGGAATTTCAGTGTCACTGGAAGAGCCATGTAATATGACATCGCTACTCCTGCACCAAACAGGATTACCCCCATATAAAGACTCGGAATTATCACTCGCTTTTCATGTGATTCCAATGCGGGCGATAAAAACGACCACACTTGGTAAATCAAAATAGGGGAGACGAGGATCAATCCAACGAGTAGACTCACCTTTAAGATCAGGAAAAAAGGCTCAGTTGGAGAGAAGAAATTCAACCGTTCTCCTTCCCCCATAATCTCATAATAAGGACTTATCAAGACATTTAGCAGATCGAATTTTTGTACCAAAAAAAAACCAACGACCACACCTACTATCAGAGCAACTACACTCCACAAAATTCTCCACCTTAGTTCTTCCAGGTGGTCTAAGAAAGGCATCTCTCCTCTTAAGTCATATTTTTTAGGCATAATATCAAAATCTTCAGCTAGTTGGTCTTCATGTGAACATGCAACAAAAGTAAATCATTACAGATCCTATATAATCAGAGAAGTAGAGTCTCCTGGTTTTCAGCAATCAGTTCCTTTTGCTCTTGAGCATTGAGATCACTCAATATCTCCTGAAATTCTCCAATATCTTTAAAATTTCTGTATACTGACGCAAATCTGACATAGGCCACACGGTCCAATGAAGCCAGAGCCGCCATTACCATCTCTCCAATCTGGGACGCTTCTATCTCCGAAGTTACGGATCGAGTTATTTTGTCCTCAATCGTATCCACCGCAAGATCAATTTTATCTTGGGCTACAGACCGTTTTGCACATGCTAACATCATACTTCTCAACAACTTATTTCGATCAAATGTTTCGGTTATACCGTCGTTCTTGACAACTAATAAACCCCTATCTTCAATATGTTCATATGTAGTAAACCGCCCTCCACATATCCCACATTCGCGCCGCCGCCTTACAGCACGGCCAGCCCTAGTCTCACGAGTATCCACTACCCGGTTATCAGTCGCATCACAGTCAGGACAGCGCATTTATAATCTCAGCAAAGCTCAACGGATTCCCCGCAAAAGCTCCTGAGCTAGTTCCGCTGGTCCGCTTTCAGGATAGGTATTGATTAACCGCTCGAGGTGGCTAACTGCTTCCTCAATATTCCCTTGTATGACAAAGAGAGATCCAACTCGATACAGAGCTTGAGGAACTCTATCAGAAGTGGGGTGCAGCTCTAGGATACGAAGGAATGATTCGATCGCCTCATCCAGTGAATTTTCCTGCTCCAGAAGATCGGCAAGAAAAAATTGCGCAGAAGGTGCTAATCGATGATCTGAATAGTCCACAAGAAAACTTTCGAATGCTCTACGAGCCGTGCCAAAGGAACCTCGATTAAATTGGACCATTGCTGCTTGATAAATCTGCTCAGGAGAGGCAAAAGATGCACCATCGTCTGACTCTAGGTCCTGTGAAGGGTCTTGTTGAATTCTTAGACCGACCGGATTTTGATTTCCATTAACAGGAGACCGTTCCAAGAGAGCAACCATCGAACGTTGCACCTGACCTGTCAAAACAGAGAGTTGAGATAGTTGATCTTGTATGCTAGTTAAATCCATTCCCACATCCCCTCGAATATCCAAAAGTCTGTTACTTTGGTTTTCGAGTGAGCTTTTTAAAACCTGGATCTCTTGAGAAATCAAAAGGAGCTGAGCGTCTTGTTGCCCTTTTTGTTCAGCAAGGGTCTCCTCCAGTAGTCGAATGTCTCCCTTAGTAGCACATCCGGACACGGCGAGCAGTAACACAAAAACTAAGCCCCCACCCCTAAGAACAGGACTGTGGCAAAGCACAGACATGAAATTAGCAGAAGGGGCCATAGTCATATTGCAACCCAAATCGACTCTACTGTTGCGAACCGTCTTCCTCGCTCACTACGACCTCACCGCCAGTAATACTAAATTCGACACGTCGATTTTGCGCCCAACTTGTTTCGTCAGTACTGTTGACCAAAGGACGTTCCTCTCCAAAAGAGGTCGTCATCAGCCTATCAGCAGCGATTCCAAACCCAGACAAGAATTCACTGATACTCTCGGCGCGTCGGCTACCCAAAGCTAAGTTGTATTCCGTAGATCCACGCTCATCGGCATGACCTTCTAGGCGGAGACGCACTGTCGGACTACTACGAAGGATAGGGATTTTTCTACGCAAGATCTGCTCAGCTTCAGCAGTAATTGCAGACTCATCGTAGTCAAAATGCACCATGTCTTCTAAAGTTGATCGAGCCTCGTCTCTAGCAGCTGAGAGTCTTTCTTCTTCCCTGCGCTCTGCTTCCATTTGACGGGCTTCTTCCGCCTGAACTCTAGCAATAGAATCAGCGCGAGCCGCATCGGTCTCGGCCTGTGTTGGTCCTGTTGGAGCAGGAGGTGGAGGTGGTTCTGATCCTCCACATGCACCCAAGACAAGTGTCATCACTATGGCTGGAAAAGCTAAGTCTTTGATCCTCATCGCCCGTCCTATGTTGAATGGTTCTTATGTACAATTCTGTCTATCCTGACAACATACTAAACCACTGTCAGTTTATCACATACCCTACGATTTGTCATTTTTCGTAGAAACATGCCTCACTTCACATACGAATCTACTGCCTAGCAGGCAATGATCCAACCCCTAAAGATTCCCTGAGGGATGGAGACCATTCTGGCACTCTAACGTCGAATCCCCTAAGAAGCATCCTTATCTTTCCACTAGCCGTGTCAACTACCATTAGTCCAGTCCCCCAGTCTCTAGTGCCCACGAAAACCAAATGCCTTGCATCTGGTGCCCAGCTCGGATCTTCATTGTTTCCCTCTCTCGTCAATTGCCTCAATCGTTGGCCACTCTCCGAGATCTGTGCAACCAAGATCTGATACCTGCCTCTGCGGGAAACTCGCCCGTGAAAAGCCAGGTAATCTCCCGACGGCGCCCAGTCCGGGGAAGTATAGTATCCCTCACGGCCATGAATATATGGAGAAACCAAATCTGCTTCGCCGCCGATAGCTGGCATTACAAAAATTTGTGGGTAAGGTGTCCCCAGACGGTTCGAGTTAAACGCCATAAATTTACCATCCGGCGAATAGGTAGGAGAGAGGTCATCCCAACGACCACCACTGACATGGACCAGACAACAATTTCTCAACCAGTTATACCGAAAAATCCCGCTCCTATTTCCCCCTGTTACCGAAAAAGCGATTTCCCGACCATTTGGATTATAAACAGGAGTTATATAGTCCCCATTTCTCTCGGAAGGAAGCACCCTCTCTTCCCTGGTTGCCATATCCAATTCATATATCCGCGGAAGCCCTGTTCCCTTCCTCGAAGTATATGCAATCTTCTCACCATTGGGTGACCAAGTCGGCGACATGGTCAAGTCTCCATAGGAAGTGATCTGTCTGAAATTCTCCCCGTCAGAATCGATTGTATACAATTCTTGATTTCCATCTTCTGACCTACGAGAGAAGGCAATACGGCTAGTAGCCATCCCAAGTTCCCCATAAATCCACTGAATCAACTGATCAGAAGCGACATGTACAGCCATTCGAAAATCAGCATCTTCTGCACTCGGCAACAGAAACCTTCCTTGTTCATGGATTGCCCCGTAGACAATGTCATGAAGCTCTAGATTTAAAATAAAACCACCACTTGCATCCGTCTGTCTCTGCACCGACCCGGAAAGTAGCCATACGGCACCTAACTGGTCCCACAACTCATAATCTATACCATCCCCAACGAGACCTCTGGGAATAGAGTCCATGACTTCAAATCGATCACTATAGCGTAAGTCATTGGCAATAATTGTTTCGATTTCTCGGGCTAACCCAGACGCTTCCGTGCCTCCACTGAATGAATGGACTGCTAACGCTGGATAAAATTCAGATTCATAAAGGAGACCTAGCGTTACACCTGGAATTGAATCCTGCGTTTGCGCAATCACGCTACTGGTACCTTGGAAACATCCATACATTGTGATGATCAATAATACTTTTATCCCCTTGGGTTTGGATAATAATAACTTCATGTTTCCTTCCTTTTATCCATAATTTCTTCTCGCCCCACTCCCTTTTTTTCAAATTTGAACAAGATTGGGAGATGATCAAATTGCAAGGTTTCAGGTAAAGGACCAAGGCGATCTCTCGATCCTGCACATTCCGCAGCACCCATGGCCTCAATGTCGAATGGGATATTCCTAGAAGATTCTATGACATCAACACTGGACACGGATCCATCTCGATCTATAACGAAGTAGATACTGGCCCGCAATTCTTCTTCCCCCCGCCACCTAAAGCAACGTTGTATTTGACGTATTATATTGTTGTAGTAGTCTGGATAGTCACGTCTCACCCCCTCTATGCGCACATTAATATCTTCACCTGGATTATCTATGTCTGGATCAGCCTCCACTCCAGTGACAGGCATTGGGGACTCAACATGTTCTTCTTCTATACTCAAGTTTTCATCGATAGGATCCTCTTCGGGAGGAAGGGGGTCCTGCTCAGCCACTGCTATCTCCTCAATCTCCTCTGACAACGATAACTCTTCTGGTGTCTCGATTACCAAATCTTCCGGTGGTGGTAGTATCAAACTCTGCTCCCCTAATTCAGCGGCAGGAGGTGAGATCAACTCTATCTCAAACACCACGAAGTCAGGTACTCTTACCTGTGCGACAGATGACCACCAAGTAAATAAAATGACTACTATATGGACACAGATAGATTTCATGACCGGTCCTTTTCCAACCGACCTTCTACTTATTGAGTGCTTCGTAACTCCCATCTTCAATTGCGGGGGCGTTGCTCAGCAACCACGGAAAAAGAAACTCCACTGGCTGCCACTGTTGCCATTATATCTACACCTGCACCCCAGGTCGCCAATGAATCTCCTTTGATCCAAACTTTGTCCACATTACCCGCTGATACTAATTGATTGAAAGATTGACTGAATTCTTCTCGATCAACAGCAGTTTCGGCGAGATAGATAACCCCTCCTCTGTCAACTGTGACAATTAGGGTTCGGTCATCCGCAGTCAGTGACGAAACTTCAGTCTCTGGGACTTCCACTTCGATACCACCCTGCAGAATCGGTGCAGTAATAATAAAGATTACGAGAAGAGTGAAGGCGATATCTACCAAGCTGGTGACATTGATATCAGCCATTGGAACCAGTCCATCCTGCCTACTATTACGTGATCCTATCATCTCAGGTAATCCATCAAACTCGTCCTTCCCGAGCCAAAGCTCCAATAAATTCGCTTGAGAAACCCTCTAGTGCACCGCTCAGGCGGCTTAATTTGGAAACGAAATGGTTGTAGGCAATCACTGCAGGGATTGCGACTGCAAGGCCCATTACGGTAGTGACCAAAGCCTCCGCAATTCCAGGTGCAACAGCATCGATGTTCGAAGAACCAGATGCCGCTATCCCCAAAAAAGTATTAGTGATTCCTAAAACCGTTCCCATCAATCCCATGAGAGGAGCAACAGACCCTATGACAGCCAGCCATATTAACCCATGAGCCAACTCGTCCCGCTCAACAGCCTCCTCTTTCTCCAAAACTAATTTCAAAGCTTGGAGTTGGGTAATAGACATTCCCGATCCTAAAGATCCATTGAGATTCTGGGGGGGACTTTCGGGATGTAGATCTCTAAAAAAATTAAAACCGTGCCTAAAAACCCTGCCATAAGGTGAGTCAGGCAACAGCATTACAGATTCGTATGCGTCGTTAAGATCTACAGACCGTTCAATTTTTTCTAGAAACAGGTCTTCCGCCTTCCTGATTTCTCTAAACTGCCTTTGTTTCCAAAAAATTAAAACCCAAGATGCTATAGAAGCGAGCGCCAAAATTAGGAGCACCACTCTAGTCGGCAGGGTTCCTCCGAAAATCATATCCCAACCACTTTGAGGAGTGTTCACCTGAACCAGGATTGCTAAAGCATCCATCTAAACCCCGTTGTTTTGGTTTGTAACAAATTCAAAGTGCCACTAAGGAACTCTGAATATAAAGATGGAAAGAATAATACTCGACAACCAACCCAGAGATCCCATAGGGTCAGTACTTCCAACCCAAACAAATGCAAAATTTTACTATTTAACATCGGCAATCCCATCAATCAGAGTGGGCAAGTTCGGAATCTTTTTTAGATCTCCAGTATCTTCTGGACCTACATTTTGAATATCATGTAAATATCTTACTGCTTCTACAAAATCTTCTCTTTTCCCGTTGCCAACACCCTTCTTTAATCGAGACATAGGTTCATGCAACAATTTATTTATAAGTCTTTTCGAAAAAATATTGATTATTTCCTTCTCATTCTCTGGGAGGTTCGGAAGTTTTTGCCATAGCCATTTCAGCTGGTTCAGTCTCTCTTGATCCCAACTATCCCTAAGGTCTTTAATCACCGGTACAACCTCTAAGGTTTGATTCCAATCTAAAAACGAGGATACAGATTCAGCTATGATATCCTGAGCGATGGGTATCG
>JAPKDG010000035.1 GCA_028822645.1 Longimicrobiales bacterium
GGCAAGGGATTGGATGAAATTGGAATCATCGACACTATGAGTGAAGAAGCCAGAAGTAGACCTGGCTGCTTGTCTGAGGGGCAGGAAATAGTGCGAGTGGCAGAAGATTATTTTAGGCCGACTGAAGTTAACACCTTGCTTGGCGATTCCTCCTTAGCACGGAAAGAATTGGGTTGGGAGCCTAAGATCCCTTTTTCGGATTTGGTCAGTGAAATGATTCAAGGAGATCTCAAGAAAGCCAAACAGTACCTACTACTTAAAGACAATGGATACGATGTTGACTATCGGTAAAATGCAATGGCCTAATGATGCAAATTGAAAAAATACAATCTGATCAAGAAGAATTGGCCATCATTGTCAGATCTCAATTTCACCAAGAGGGTATCGAGTTCATTACACCGGATGATTCGATTATTCAAATGGGTTACATGAGTTATGAAAAGGGCAAAGAGATACAGGCTCATATTCATAAACCATTTAGAAGAGAAACATATGGAACACAGGAAGTGCTTTTCGTGAAAAAAGGAAAAGTACAAGTTGATTTTTTTAACACTGAAAAAGAGCACGTTTCATCCAAGATTTTGGAAACAAACGATTGGCTAGTCCTCTTGTCGGGAGGACATAGTTTTAAAGTTTTAGAAGATGTCCAAATGATTGAAGTCAAGAACGGTCCCTACGCTGGGGACCAAGATAAAACAAGATTCTGAAGGGGTTCGGTTTGATGGATGATCTGAAAGTTGTTGAACATAGTAAATGTAGGTTGTGTGGTAGCGATTCCTTAGATTTTATTTTTTCGATCGGAGATCAATATATTAACGATTTCGTGACAGAAGATAGAATTAATGAAGGTAAAACTGCGCCACTTGATATCGTTTACTGTTCTAAGTGTGATTTGACTCAGTTGAAACATACAGCACCCCAAGATTTGTTATACTCGAGGCAATATTGGTACCGTTCTGGTGTGACTGATACCATGAAAAGGGAATTAAGAAATATCGTTGAGGATGTTTCATCAAAGATACCGCTAGAGGAAGGAGATGTAGTTCTTGATATTGGAGCCAATGACGGAACTATGTTGGAGTACTTTCCGAAATCTACGATCAGAATAGGCTGTGAGCCAGCGAATAACCTGGTTGAAGAATTAGCAACTCGGTGTGATAGAGTTATTCACGATTTTTGGTCTGAAGAGTCATTCCTGAATTCTGTTTCTGATCTGGGTCACAAGAAGGCTAAAGTGGTCACTGCTATTGGTATGTTCTACGATCTAGATGATCCAGTATCTTTCGTCTCAGATATCCAGAAAGTTCTGGATGATGATGGAATTTTTGTTGCTCAATTGATGACACTGGCACCGATGTTGGCAAAAAATGATCTTGGTAATATTTGTCACGAGCATATCGAGTTCTACTCCTATAAATCCCTAGTTTATATGTATGAGAAATGTGGCCTGGAGATTTTTGAGGTTTCCGAAAATAGCGTGAATGGCGGTAGCTATCGGATCTTTGCCAGGAAATATCAGAATGGGTCGATAGACTATGAAGAAAAAGGAAGCAAACAGGATCTGCTTGATTTCAAGGACAGGATTGACCGCATAAAGAACAAGTGTTTAGAGTTCTTCCACGATGCTAAAGAAAACGGCAAGACAATACATGTCTACGGTGCTTCAACTAAGGGCAATGTGATTCTACAGTATTTTGAGTTGGATACTGATTTGATCGATTACGCTGCAGAAAGAAGCCCAGAGAAATTCGGAAGGTATACTATTGGTTCTTGGATACCTATAATTTCAGAACAGGAAAGCAGGGCGATGAAACCCGACTATTATTTTGTTCTGCCATGGGCATTTTTTGATGAAATGTATGAAAGAGAATCTGATTGGCGGGCCGAAGGAGGGAAATTTGTTGTACCATTTCCAGAGTTCAGGGTTGTTTCGTAGACTAGTTTTGGTGAGTTCTTGTTGTGGACTGGATTTATAACTTTTCTGATGTCAGAGCCCAATAACATTAAAGCATATCTAGACAAGCCTGTTCTTCTTATCCTATCGCTCTCAGGAGTGGTCTGCGGGTTTCTTGTCTGGCTGATTTATTTCCGAGAAGGAGTCCCTGATTATAGGGAGTGGGTGAACCTTCTACCTGCAACGAATGCTCTATTGAATGCGTCTTGTGCAGTTTGTCTACTCGGGGGTTGGTGGAGCATCAAACAAAGTCGAGCAGATAGGCACAAACGTTTTATGTTGACTGCTGTGTTTTTTTCAGCTTTGTTTCTGATCAGTTACGTGACTTATCATTATTTTCATGGAGACACCCGTTTCCTATCCCAGGGGGCTGTAAGAGTTGCCTACTTCTTCATTCTGATCAGCCATATTTGTTTCTCAATAATCGCTTTACCCATGGTGTTCACTACACTTTATCACGCTCTTAGGGGGAGCTTTGATAGTCATCGTAGTGTTGCTAAATACACATTTCCAATATGGCTCTATGTTTCCATTACTGGAGTTCTGGTTTTTGTTCTTTTGAAGTTCTACGCTTGATGTAACTTTTATGAATCATTAATTGGCGAGTCCGAACACGTAGACACTATTTCCTCCAGAAAAAACTACATATTGATCATCCTTTTGCTTGAAAGACATCGGGTTAGTACGTGCCCCAGCACCAAAATAAAAAGACCACAACGCCTCCCCGCTTGTAGCGTCTAAGGCGAAAAAGTTTCCTTCATTGGAGGCTCCGAATACTAGATTTCCTGCTGTTGACAATACTCCTGACCAGGGTGGCGAGTGTAGTCGAAATTCCCACTGTTTCTTTCCTGAGAGTGCGTCGAGTGCATAGATCCATCCTTGAGCATCATCGCCGTCTAACCTTTGTTCGCCACCACCCATGTATGGACGTCCTTCTTCATACTCAACATCTGTTTTGTAGTAGATCGCACTCATTTCTCTGACTGACACATAAAAGTTTCTGTTTAAAGGTGAGTAGGATGGACTGAACCAGTTGGTGGCTCCTTGCAGACTTGGCCAAACTAGAGTGCCTTCATAGGAAGGCTCCATTCCTGGGATGTTTATTGGACGGCCTGTCTCATCTAGTCCCTCAGCCCAGGTCTGCTTAGCGTATGGTGTACCGTGAAGAAACTCTCCCGTTTCACGGTCCAATACATAATAAAAGGCGTTACGGTTAGCATTAAGAAGTAGTTTTCTGGGTTGCCCTTCCCAATCTGCATCGATCAAAATTGGAATCTGATTTGAATCCCAGTCGTGGGTGTCATGGGGGGTAGCTTGAAAGTGCCACCTCATTTCACCTGTCTTACCTTCTAAGGCCATGATGCCACTGGTATAAAGGTTGTCACCAGGACGCACGTCTCCGTTCCAGTCTGGACCAGGGTTCCCGATACCCCAATAGAGTAAATCCAGTTCGGGATCGTAACTTCCCGTCAACCAGGTGGCTCCTGCACCGTGCACCCATGAGTCGCCACCCCAAGTTTCATTCCCTGGTTCACCGGGTCCAGGAATAGTCCAAGTCCTCCAAGCCAATTCTCCTGTTACCGCATCGTAGGCATCTATGAATCCTCTTATCCCAGCCTCCCCACCGCTGACACCTACGATCACTTTGCCGTCAATAGCTAAGGGAGCCAATGTCAATGAGTACGCGAGTGAATTGTCGGCTACGTGAGTTTCCCATCGAACGTCACCAGAACTTGCGTCAAGCGCTACCAGGTATCCATCTAGTGTGGCTACATAAACCCGGTCATCGAGTACTGCGACTCCTCTGTTTACTCGTGGAAAACCAATAATGATTAAGTCATCTGGCATCGGTCTAGTCCAACGCCAGAGAGTTCTTCCTGTCTCGGCATCAAGTGCTGTCACATTACTTGGTGGTTCCGTAAGGTACATCACTCCATCCACTACTAGAGGAGTTGTTTCCACTATGCCAGGGCTCTTCACCTGATAAACCCACTTCGGAACCAATTGATTTACAGTTTTAGTGTTGATGTCAGTGAGAGGAGAGAAACGATGACCGCTATAAGAACCGGAATAAGTGAGCCAATTGTTATGATCTGATTCTGCGTCCACCAGTCTCTGGTAGGAAACCTGAGCGGCCACCTGAGTATTGGAATAGAATAGCAATCCAACAATCAACGTAAAAAATCTTAATTTCACCATTGAGATATCCTTCTCCTCTATCGCAAGCTTGTCATGTATGCCACCAAATTGGTGATTTGTTCACTGTTCAATGTTGATCCGTATCCAGGCATTATACTTTCACCGAATTCTCTTGTTAATTTATTCATGTGGCCTTTCTGGAGCATGTAATACCTACCCTCTGTATCTCGCAAATTTAAGATGAAGGCATCTTCATTTATACGCATACCTCTCATTTTTCTTCCATCGTTCATTTCGACTCGGACGGCTAGGAAATTAGAGTGCGATCCTCTTTCCCCTTTAGGGATGGATGTGCCTGGGGCCACTACAGACTCTCGAAGAAAGGGAATGCCTCTACGTGCACCCACATTAGAAAGGTCAGGTCCAATGCCCACTCCTTTTCCGTTTATGATATGACAGCTTGCACATCCTCCTATACCTGAAAAAATCTCACTTCCAGATAAAGGGTCCCCTTCAACAGGTTGGTCATCAACACGTGCAAGGGACCAGACATAGGATGCTATTTGATTGGCTTCATCACGAGTAACCCAAGTTCTGGACATGGCCGTTCCTGATATGCCAGTAAGTACGAGCCTGGCTAAATCTGATTCTTCCGTGGCTCTGGTGAACTGCCGGCCCTGCAGAGAGGGTCCTTCTCCTCCTGTTCCACCGATGCCATGACATCGAGAACAGTAGCCAATGAAAAGCTTTTCACCCTGTGTGGAAATGGGTTGTTGTGCGGAAATCACTTCTGTAGGAATCCATATTAACAAAGAGATCAAATACAATGAGTATTTCATTGATCTGATACTTGATTTTCCAGTACTAGGTGTTTTCATCGTCAACAGCTTTAGCTAAAAATACATTTTGGTGTAAGCTCAAATGAGATCAGGCTGTACACAGCCTAGATACTCTCGAAATATCACTCTTGATCACAATTCTCAAGGTTGACGGCAACATCAGAGTAGTATCGGTATCTGGGATGTAATAGACGATTCATTAGAAGTTTTGTAGGATTGTGACAAGGTCAGTGGTCACTAAACGGAGAGTGAAGAAGTTATAAAGATAGAGTTTTGTGGAGTTAGTCTGTTAATCATAACTAGGATAAAATGCACCTATGAAAGTAGTTTTACAGAGAGTCAGCAAGGCTACCGTTACCGTCCAGACAGAAATAAAGGGTGAAATTGGAGTTGGTTATCTGCTTTTGGTGGGTTTCACGGCTAAAGATGGGCCAAGTGAGGTGATATGGTTGGCAGAAAAAATAGTTGGCCTGAGAGTATTTAATGACGAGCACGGAAAGAAAAATATATCTCTTGAGGATGTAGGAGGGTCTGTTTTGGTGGTTAGTCAGTTTACACTGTATGGAGATGCCAGGAAGGGTCGCCGGCCCAGTTTCATTGACGCTGCTCCTGGAGAAAAAGCCAAGGTACTATATGACTATTTTATACACTGCCTTTGCGAACGACTGACTGCAGAACGCGTGGCCACAGGGGAATTCGGTGCAATGATGGACGTTAGCATGGTGAATCAAGGCCCATTTACTTTGGTGTTGGAAAAGTGACCTCCACCAAGTTGGTACTGGCATCGGCTTCTCCCAGAAGAAGTCAGATTTTGAAACAGCTGGGCTTAGATTTTGTTGTCTGTGCGGCAGACATTCCTGAAGAGATTCTCCCTGAAGAATCGACATCCGAATATGTTGTGAGGCTGTCATTTGAAAAAGCTTTAAAAGTCCAAGAGAGTTACTCTGACGCAATAGTTATCGGAGGCGATACGATAGTTTGGACTGGTAAGGAAATTTTAGGGAAACCTAACGATGAAAAACAGGCCCTAGAGATGCTGTTGCGACTTTCTGGCAGAACTCATAGGGTTTTTAGTGGATTGACTGTTGCATTACCTTCGGGAAAAATCGTAAGCAATTTTGCTTCAACAGAAGTACGTTTTCGGTCCTTCGGAAGAGAGTTTGCAGAGGCATATGTGGCGACTGGAGAGCCCATGGATAAGGCTGGTGCTTATGGAATCCAAGAATTAGGAACCGCTCTTGTGGAAAGCATATCTGGTGATTTTTATACTGTCGTCGGACTTCCTGTTCCACTTTTGTTGGATTTATTTAAACGTTGTGGGCTGGTCTATTCATTCGGCCCACTAAAGCTTCAAAGGAAGGAAAAACCTTGAAGATTCCTGCAGTTCTGGCCATAGATCAGGGAACGACTGGAACGACTTGTCTCGTGGTTGGTCAAAATGGGGAAGTTATGAGTCGTGCTTACTCAGAATTCACACAGTATTTTCCTCGTCCAGGTTGGGTAGAACATGATCCTGTGGAAATCTGGAATATCACTCAAAAAATGGCGCGTCGAGCGATTGAAGACGCCAGCCGCGCTGAAATCCTGGGTGTTGGGATCGCAAATCAGAGAGAAACCGTTGTCGCTTGGAACAGGGAGACGTTAGAACCACTGCACAGGGCGATCGTATGGCAAGATCGTCGGACAATTGAAATTTGTTCGGAACTTAAGGGAAAAGGCTATGAATCGAGAGTGAAATCTAAAACAGGCTTGGTTTTGGATCCATATTTTTCTGCTACTAAAATAATGTGGCTCTTTAGGGAAAAGCCTGAATTAAGATCTCTCGCTGAATCAGGCGAATTGGCTTTAGGGACAATAGACAGTTGGTTGATTGCTCGACTGACTGGCGGCGGCGCTCATGTTACTGATCCTACGAATGCTTCAAGAACTCTTCTTTACAATTTAGAGTCAGCTACTTGGGATCCTTGGCTTTTGGATGTCATGGGGATTCCTGAAATAGCTCTTCCGGAAATAAAACCCAGCAGTGGGTTTTTTGGGTCAGTGCTTCCCGAGACGCTTGGCATTGAAGTGCCGGTTTGTGGAGTCGCTGGGGATCAACAGGCAGCTCTTTACGGACAAGGATGTTGGACTTCGGGATTAGCAAAAAATACTTATGGGACAGGAGCATTTCTGCTCATGAATACTGGGGATAACCCCGTAATCTCTCGAAATGGCCTTTTGACGACCGCTGCTTGTGATTCAAGAGGGAAGTTGTGTTATGCCTTGGAAGGGTCCGTCTTTGTGGCGGGCGCTGCCATCCAATGGCTAAGAGATTCCTTGGGCATTGTAGAAGATGCGGCCGAATCGGAAGCGATGGCTTCTTCATTGGATTCAAATGAAGGAGTTTATTTCGTGCCAGCTTTCGTTGGTTTAGGTGCACCCAGATGGCTACCTCGGGCTACCGGAGCCATTTTTGGGATTACTCGTGGAACTCAAAAAGAACATCTGATACGCGCGGCCTTGGAAGCAATGGCATATGGAACGGCTGAAGTGTTGAAGGTTATGGAAAACGATGCTTGTATTGATATAAACGAACTCAGGGTAGATGGAGGGGCCTCTGCTAACAATTGGTTGATGGATTTCCAAAGTGGCCTCTTGAATATTTCTGTCAGGCGGTCTCGAGTGGTGGATACGACAGCATTTGGAGCTGCTGGGTTGGCTGGAATTTACTCTGGAGTTTGGACTGACGGAGAGGAATTTTTAGCTTGTCAGGGGAAGCCTGATAGTTTTTCGGTAAGGTTAAAAGAGGATCAAAGGAGTAAGCTCTTAAAAGGGTGGATTCGAGCTGTAGAGGCAGTGGAGTGTTTTTCTTTAGACTCAGATTAAATAAGAAGCTAGTGAAGGGTCTATTGTTTGGAAGAGTATAACTTTGCTCTCTGGAGTAGTGTTCTTATATTACATTGTAGTTACATGATAGCATTCGCCGTTCACCTATTGGGATCAGGACCATTTACAATGAAGAGCAATTTTAGATTTTTGGGGGCAATCGGGGGAGTTTCTCTAGTTGTAGGCTATTTGATCTGGACTGGAGTCACTGAAACTATGACTTACTATCTTACACCCATAGAGCTAATAAATCGGGTAGAAGAAGATCCCACTTTTCATCAGGTGGGCGTGAAAGTGAGTGGCCGATTGGAGAAAGGCTCTTGGTCTAGGGATTCTGACGAACTACTTCATTATTTCACGGTAGCGGATTTAGAAGATGAATCTGTCCGTTTTTCTGTTGAATATAGAGATATTCTTCCAGACACTTTTAACGACCAAGAACTCCAGGATGTTGTTCTGGAAGGTCGTTTCAGGGAAGATGGCGTCTTTGATGCTACAGTGGTGCTTACTAAGTGCGGGAGTAGATACGAAGCTACTCCGGAAGAACTCGTGGAGGATTACATAGAGTGATCCAGCTCGGAGAGCTCGCTCTTCACATTGCACTTCCGATAAGCCTTATGGGTGCAGTTTTTGCTTTTTATGGGGGCGCTAAAAGACGGGGCGATTGGGTTTTAGCTGGCGAGCTATCGGTATACGCAATCTTCTTCCTCTTGCTTCTGACTTCTGCTGGAATAGTAGTCGCGTTTTTAACGGATCGATTTGATTACTGGTACGTTGCAAATTACTCTAATCGGGAATTAGATACCTATTTTAAGGTCTCTGGGCTTTGGGCTGGCCAACGAGGTTCTTTGGTGTTTTGGGTGCTATTACTCTCACTGTTTTCAGTGATCGCTACTTTTTCTAACAGGCTCAAGAATCGCGAATTTATGCCCTATGTGGTGGGTGTATTGTTGACTGTCACAGGCTTTTTCCTTTTGGTCTTGCTCTTTGCAGACGTGAACCCATTCGAAAAGCTACCCTTCGCTCCAGCAGATGGTAGGGGATTGAATCCTCAACTTCAGAACTATTGGATGACTATTCATCCGCCAACCCTCTATCTAGGTTTTACTGCCTTCACTGTTCCTTTTGCTTTCGCTGTCTCTGCATTGCTAAATGGACGTCTGGACACACGGTGGATTGTTATTACTCGTAGATGGATTTTGTTGTCCTGGTTTTTCTTAGCTAATGGTATCATTTTTGGCATGAGATGGGCTTACGAAGAACTGGGTTGGGGAGGGTTCTGGTTTTGGGATCCCGTTGAAAATGCTTCCCTATTGCCGTGGCTCACAGCGACGGCGTTTCTGCACTCGATTCAGATTCAAGAAAATCGCGGGATGTTGAAGGTCTGGAATATGGGCCTGGTTGTTACGACTTTCCTACTTACAATATTTGCCACCTTCCTGACTAGATCGGGACTGATTGAATCAGTCCACACTTTTGCAGAAAACACTAAAATTGCATTCATTTTCTTAGGTTTTATGGGTGTAGTGGCAGCTGCGTGTATCATGCTAATTGTTTGGAGAAAACCTCTGCTCAAGAGTGAGAATCAGATTGAATCTTATCTCTCACGTGAATCTGCCTTTCTTTTCAATAATGTCCTTTTCCTTGCAGCAGCCTTTGCCGTCATGTTTGGCACACTATTTCCTCTGATTACAGAGGGTATCACTGGGCAGACTATAACCGTCGGACCACCTTATTTTAATAAGATAAATCTACCTTTAGGACTCGGCTTGCTTGCACTGATGGGAATTGGACCAGTCATCGGCTGGCGGAGAGCTTCTCGGCGTAACCTGGTAAAGAATTTTCGAATGCCAATAGTAGTCGGATTATTAGTAGCGTTAGGTTTCTATCTGGCCGGAGCGCGGCACGGTATGGCGTTGGTGACTTTTGGGCTGTCAGCCTTCGTGATGACAATCATTATCGTGGAATTCGTTAAGGGTACCAAAGCACGTTCGAGGATCGAGGGAGAAGGTCATGTGGTAGCTTTTCTGCACCTGGTTGGCCGAAACAGACGCCGCTGGGGTGGATACATCGTACATGTGGGAGTGGTCCTGGTCTTTACCGCTTTTGCCGGATCTGCTTTTGACCGGGAATTGATAACAACCCTAGAACCGGGAGAGTCAGTGACTATTGAATCTCCGTTGGGCCACGAATACGAATTGACTTACCAGGGACTATCTTCCGAACGAGGTAACAATTTGGCGGCCAAGACAACTGCGTTAATGGACGTCAGTCAAGACGGCAAACCGATAGGAACTATGACTGCTGAAAAACGACTTTATTTGACCTGGGAAGCTCCAGTGACCGAAGTGGGAATTCGGTCCAAATTTTTAGAAGATCTATATTTGATTTTGGAAAGCGTCAGTGATTTGAATGGAGCTTTTTTAAATGACGCAAAAGCTCAGCGTGCTACTTTTGAAGTTCAGGTTAACATGTTGGTTGGCTGGATATGGTATGGAGGCCTTGTGATCACCCTTGGGGGGCTCATTACAATGTGGCCTTCTCGTGGGCCTCAAACGAGTTCGACTCAAGAGGATCCCCGGAGGTCTTCAGCCAGCCCGACAATCTAGGATGGAGCAGATCGCGGGTGCTGTCCTGATTACTATAGGCGTAATCTTATTTATCCTCAGACCAGTGTTACATGGTGATGAAGCACCTCTGACTTCGACTGATGGCGGCAAAGATGAGCTTGACTCTCAAAAAAAAATAAGTGCTCTGAAGGGACTTAGAGACGCAGAGTATGATTACCATAGCGGCAAATTAGACGAAGAAGACTTTCAATCACTGCGACTAGAAATGGCTTCAGAAGTTCTTGGATCAATCAAGGGGACTGAGAGTGGTCCTGACGTTGAGGTGGAAATCCAAAGAGTACGTGCAGGTTTGGCTGCTGGCTCGACCTGTCTTGCTTGTGGTGAGGTCAATAGGAATGGAAGTAATTTCTGTGGCCAGTGTGGATCGACATTAGAATGATCCCTAGGCTGCAAGCAGTAGATGTGTCGCGAACTTTTGTTGGGACACGTGCCGTAGATGGAATTAGTTTCGATCTGAATTCAGGAGAACTTCTTAGCATCTTCGGACCTAACGGTGCAGGGAAGACTACTTTACTGAAAATTCTTGCGGGAATTATCAGAGCAGATGAAGGGCAAGTTTCAATTGATCAGAAAGCAGTTGAAGCATCGGACAGGTTGTGGAGAAGTCAGATTGGTATAGTGACTCATCAAACAATGCTTTATGATCAACTTTCAGCCAAAGAAAACCTTCTTTTCTATGCAAAACTATTTGATCTAGAAGATCCAGAGGACAGGATCCGAGAATCAATGAGAACTCTCGATGTATTGGAAATGGCAGACCGTTTGGTAGGGAGTCTCTCAAGAGGGTTTCAGCAACGCTTGGCCTTGGCGCGTGCTCTCTTGCACGATCCCAAGGTCCTCTTGTTGGATGAGCCTTATGCTGGCTTGGACCTTTATGCTTCAAGGTTGTTGCGAGATCGAATAAGTTCCCTCAAGGATGGCAATAGGACGGTCGTTTTGGTGACCCATAGTTTTGAACAAGGTCTAGAATTAGCAGACAGGATTGCAATCCAAGCGAGAGGCCGTTTTGTGTTCACCGCTTTAAATGAAAGTTTTCATCTGACAGAATTCGAACAATTGTACTGTGATACATTGCAGGAGTGTGGCCTTTGAAGTACCTCTCCGTGGTTTGGACAGTGGCTCGCAAGGATCTTCTGGTGGAGATCCGGACTTTGGAGAGACTAGCGGCTATGGGTGCTTTTTCTGTACTGATAGGGGTGCTTTTCCATTTTGCAATTGATACCAGCTTGATTCGTGCACAGACTATTGCTCCCAGTTTGATTTGGATGGCCACTATTTTTGTAGGTATGCTCGGTTTAGGTAGGATCTATACTATAGAAGATGAAAATAGAGCACTGTCTGGACTATTGCAGAGCCCGATTTCCTTGGATGCTCTCTATTTTGGAAAAGTATTGTCAAATTTTATAATATTGTTGTCGGTTGTAGTTTTAATTTTGTTCGTGTTCGCCGTTTTTTTTAACCTGTCTTTTCCTGGAAATTTGCTAGGTTGGACAAGCCTGTCAGCAGTGGTCTTTCTGGGTGTTTTGAGTTTCGTATCAATAATGACTTTATTGAGTGCAGTGGCTGTAAATAACACTATGGGGGAAAGTATCATACCAGTCTTGGTATTTCCCTTGTTGGTTCCGACTGTTATTCACACGGTCACAGCTACAAATCGAATTTTTGCAAACAGACCTTTTGTAGAAATCGAAGGGAATTTGAGGATATTGGCGGCTATAGTGTTAATATTTCTAGTGGCTGGAGCAAGTCTTTTTCGGTTCGTTATTGAAGAGTGATGAGTTTTTGGGAGTCTAAATGAATCAGAGCAGAATGAAAAAAATTAGCATGTCTTTTGGGATACTTGGAGTTGTTGCAGTCTTAATTCTACACTATATGGTGTTCTTTTGGGTTCCGACTGAATCAAGCATGGGGATTGTCCAAAGGATATTCTATATCCACGTGCCATCATGGTGGGTTGCTTTTATATCGTTCGGAGTTGTTGCTCTTTGCAGTGGTATGTATCTCTGGCTCGGAGATGATCGGTTAGATGCAGCGGCAGTAACAGCTGCTGAAGGTGGAATGATCTTTACCACTATTGGTTTATTGACAGGACCACTCTGGGGCAAAATTGCCTGGGGTGCTTGGTGGACCTGGGAGCCCAGATTGACCTTGGCTCTACTTTTGTGGTTCATTTATCTCGGTTATTTTCTTGTGAGACGTAGTGCTTTGAACCCAGAGAAAGGGAAACGATTAGCGGCTGTTGTGGGAATAATCGGGGTGCTCGACATACCTTTAATTCATGTGAGTGTCAGTTGGCTGAGGTCCTTGCATCCAGAGGCAGTGGTGTTAAATCCAGACGGTCCAACATTAGATGGATCGATGTTAGCTACTCTGCTGGTAGGCCTTTTGGCCTATTCTCTAATATTCGTTTGTTTATTTACAGTCAGATATGCCACTGAGCTTATAGACCGTGGGACACAGATCCAAGATGTTTAACACTACAGGGGTAAATGACAGATGATTGGTTTTATGAGGTATCTGCTAACAAATAGAATTGGTTTGGCGTCCATAGTCATGGTGTTCTGCTACCCTGCAGTAGCATTGGCCCAATCAGGAGGAGCGCTTCCTCTGGGGAGTCAAACACTTGGGCGGGCATACTGGCATGTATTTGTAGCCTATGCGATAGCTTGGTTGCTTGTGGCTTTCTGGATAGCTGCTATGTCCAGGCGATTATTTAGAATAGAAAATCGTATAAGTAAGTCTGTGGATGACTAGTTATAGTCTATCCCTCAATGAAGAATGAGAATCTTAAGATCGATTTTTCTTAGCCGAGTGCGACAATTTCAGAAGGGTTATTATGAGCAATCCTGAGATTAATAGGTTGGCCAGTATCTTCGGGGAAAATTCTTGTGAAATAGCTAGTGCGGTATCAGCAAAAACGGTATAGAGAATTGTCCATGGGAGCATACCAATAGCGGTGGCGAATGCATATGTCCTCCAGGGCAGGTTGGTAACTCCACAAGTGAAGTTCAATGTGGTAAAGGGTATCAGTGGAAAAAGCCTCAATGATAGGAGGGTCCAAAAAACTTTAGGGCCATGCATACTGTCGGAGATGTTCAGGTCATTTTTGATAAGGTTCTTTAGAGCGGTGCGTCCTAATTTCCTCGAAATTAGAAAGGAGAGCGTGGCACTGATATTCGCTCCGAAGGTGTTCAAGATAGTTCCCCAAAAAGCGCCAAAGATCGCTCCTCCAGCAATGGTTGCTGCGGTCCCAGGAATTCCAAGTGTTGTGGCTCCCGCGTACACTGCAACAAAAATCAGAGGTGTCCAAAATGACTGCACTGGATTGTTGAGTAATTGACCTAGTCGATCAGTATCTGTCAGCAGGGGTCCAATCGGGGAGTACTGCACTAGTAGTAATCCGCTGAGTGCTATTAATCCCAGAATCAATAATTTTAGGTAAGTCGATAGTGGATGTTTAGATTCCTTTCGGTCTAATTTAACCATGTAATACATTTTTTTAGAATGGAACCCAGTGGGCTTTCTAATCGAGATTTTTGATAAGACATTGCTGTTCGCTTCAATCCTTCTCCCATCGTTGGATAAGCAAACACGGTATCAGCTACCTGAGGGAGTGTCAGACCATGTTTCATGGCGAGGACGATTGGTTGAAGAAGTTCTCCTCCACGGTAACCGATGATGCTAGATCCTAGTATTTTACCTCTCCGGTCCACGGATATTTTTAGAAAACCTTCAGTTTTTCCATCAGTTATGGCTCGATCTAACTCTTCGAAGTCCACCCTGAATGTTTTTGCGCCTTTAGATTCGGCTTGCGAAGAGGTCAATCCTACATGGGAGATCTCTGGGTCTGTAAAAATAATGTGTGGGACACATGAGTATTCTATTGATTTTGCAAAAGGCAAGAAGGCATTTCTGACGGCTGTACTAGCCGAGTATTCGGCTACGTGAGTGAACTGCGGACCACCATTTACGTCACCCACTGCCCATACGCCTTTATTGCTAGTGACTAAAGTGGACGCTGTTCGGACTATACCATTTTCTATGTCAATGTTGGCAGCCTCTAAATTGAGGGTGTTAATGGATGGTTCTCTACCAGTGGCTAGCAGTATAGAATCGACGATGAAACGTTCGTTGTTTGGAGTGATTATAATTTTCTTGTAGCCATCCGCTTTTACTTTTTCTATTTGATTTCCAAGGTGTATCTGAATTCCTTCCGAGAGTAAGATGTTTTGCATACAGATACTTACATCAGGATCTTCTTCGTTTAAAATCCGGTTCTTCATCTCAAAAATGACTACCTTGGATCCGAGGCGATTGAAAATTTGGGCCATTTCTATACCTACAGGTCCTGCTCCAATGATTCCAATGCAATTAGGATACACCTCTAATTCGAAAATATTTTCGTAGGTCAAATATCCGCACTTGTCCAGGCCTTCTATAGGTGGAATTTTGGGCCTAGCTCCAGTCGCTAGTATTATACGTTTGGATTTAAAGGTCCCGACGCCTTCCACTTCAAGAGTGTCGGGATTTTTAAATCTCGCTAGTCCAAAATGGGGATCGATACCCATTTTTCGGAATCGCTCAGGGTCATCATGCAAAGCAATTTTGGATCGGATATTCCGCATCCGTTCTAGTGCTGTTCTTGAGTTTTCAGTAGGGACAATAGTTTGCAATCCTAACTTTTCAGCGTGCTTCATAGCGTGACTTAAATGAGAAGATGCAAGTAGTGATTTTGAAGGTACGCAACCTGTCCATAAGCAGTCTCCTCCTAGGCGTTTATGTTCTATTATGGCTGGCCGAGATCCCAGGTAAGAGGCGCCTATACTACTGATCAATCCAGCAGGTCCACCACCAACAGAAATCAGATCGTATTCGTATAAGGGCAGTGTGGTTTCCTCCCGATGTTTCACATCGAGTTACGTTTTTTAAAAGGGCAAGGCACCGATGGGACAATTTCGTTGACTCGTTACTATCATGCAAATAGGTACAGGTTTTTAACTGGATGGGAGGACTTGGAAGAGAAGGTCTTTGAAGGGTGGAAAATTAAGAACAAATGTAATGTGAGTCATGGATCCGTACCTCTTTACAGAGAATTCGATGACTACCACTTTCGCTTTCTGTTCGGGTGTATTACAATAGTTTTCGAAGCGGCTCCCCATCTTCAGCGAGGGTTTAATGTCTACACTTGAATTTCCTAGTGATGTTAGCGATAAACGGAAAAAAGCTCTTAACACTGCTCTTACCCAGATAGAGCGTTCTTATGGTAAGGGCTCTATCATGCGAATGGGTGAAGATGATCGTATTGGAGAGATCGCATGCATCTCAACAGGGGCTATTAATCTGGATGCTGCTATTGGCATCGGGGGCGTACCTAGAGGCCGAATCACCGAAATTTACGGTCCAGAATCTAGTGGTAAGACCACACTATGCCTGCATGTGATAGCTAACTGTCAAAGGAATGGCGGAATTGCAGCTTTTGTTGATGCAGAGCATGCGTTAGATGTTGCATACTCAAGAAAACTAGGGGTAGATGTGGATAATTTACTGGTGTCCCAGCCAGATACCGGAGAACAGGCGCTCGAGATCACCGAGGTGCTTATAAGAAGTAATGCAGTAGACGTCGTAGTAGTGGATTCTGTAGCCGCTTTGGTTCCCAGGGCAGAGATTGAAGGTGAAATGGGTGATACTCACGTGGGGCTACAAGCTCGATTGATGAGCCAGGCTTTAAGGAAACTAACCGGAGCTGTCGCACGTTCCCAAACGTGCGTGATTTTCACGAATCAGATTCGTGAAAAAATTGGTGTGATGTTTGGAAGTCCTGAGACTACAAGCGGTGGAAGAGCGCTAAAATTTTATGCCTCACTTCGTATGGATATCCGTAGGATCGGAGCGATAAAAGACGGCACTGATCTTATAGGTAACCGTACTAGGGTAAAGGTTGTAAAGAACAAATGTGCACCACCTTTCAAGCAGGCTGAATTCGATATTTTATACAATCAGGGAATCAGTCACGAAAGTCTTCTGATCGATATTGGTGTAGAGGAGAATATTATTGAGAAGTCTGGCTCATGGTATTCGTTTGGAGACTTGCGTCTAGGACAAGGGAAAGAGAACACTAGAGATTTCCTAGTAGAGAATCCTGATGTTCTGGAAAAGGTGGATAATCTGGTCTGTAGTAGATTGGGATTGGCAGAAGAACCTGTTACTGCAACTGAGGAAAAAGAACAAGATTCGGCTATCGCTGACTGACGGGAAATTTTGATCCTATCCAGTCGAAGATCTGTCTGTCGTTGCGTTTTCAAAACCGGATAGCGACGCGAGGCAATTGTTGGGAAGCGCTGGCTAAGAGGTTATAATGGAACACCGTTAACGTTTAACCTGTGCTATTATGACCACATCTGAAATTCGATCCCGATTCTTTAAGTTTTTTGAAGGAAAAGATCATGAGATTCGGAGCAGTTCCAATTTGGTGCCGGATAACGATCCAAGCCTGCTGTTTACCAACGCTGGAATGGTCCAATTCAAAGGACTATTCTTGGGTGTTGAAGAAGGAAACTTTAAGCGGGCAGTAACCTCCCAGAAATGTTTGCGTGCAGGTGGCAAACATAATGACTTGGAAGAAGTAGGACGAACAGCAAGACACCACACGTTTTTTGAAATGTTGGGTAATTTTTCCTTCGGAGATTATTTCAAAGAAACTGCTATTCAGTATGCTTGGGAGTTTTTTGTAGACGATTTGGGATTAGAGAAGGATCGGATTCTCGTTTCTATTCATGACTCAGATGACGAAGCTCATGTACTGTGGAGAGACTCGGTAGGATTGCCTGAAGAGAGGATTTTTCGTCTCGGCGATAAAGATAATTTTTGGCAAATGGCGGACACGGGTCCCTGTGGTCCCTGTTCGGAACTCCACTACGATATGCGTTCAAAACATGAATCTGGAATTTTGAGTACTGAAAGGTTTGTTCAACTTGCTGAGTCAGGTACAATTATCGAACTGTGGAATCTCGTGTTCATGCAATTCGACAGAGATGAAATGGGTGAATTGCATCCACTTCCTAGTCCCTCGATTGACACAGGCGCAGGGTTAGAGAGGTTGGCAGCCGTTATGCAGGGGGCAGATTCAAATTATCATACGGACGGCTTTCTTCCTCTTATAGAAGCAGTGTCAGAAGTGGTGTCTCAACCCTATTCTTCCCAAAGCGAGCAAGGTGTCAGTTATAGAGTGCTGGCAGACCACGCCCGGGCAGTAAGTTTTTTACTCGCAGATGGAGTTTTGCCTTCAAATGAAGGAAGAGGGTATGTCTTGCGACGTATTCTACGAAGAGCTGGACGGCATGCATGGCTCTTGGGTAGGCGTGAACCGACTTTGGTTGAAATCGTCAAGGTTGTTATTGACCTCATGAGTGAAAGCTATCCCGACCTCGGAGAGAGAAGGGAGTACATCACTGAAAGTACCCTGAAAGAAGAAGAGCGATTCCTTCTTACTATTGAAGGTGGAATGAACCGATTCGAACAAATTACGACGAAAACCAAGTCTTCAAGTCCACTTCAATCTGTAAGTGGACCCGATGCTTTTAAACTGTATGACACTTTTGGGTTTCCTTTAGATCTAACTCAGCTAATGGCAAAAGAACGTGGTTATGATGTCGACGTTACTTCATTTGAACAGGCCCTCAAAGAGCAAAAAGATAGAAGTCGAGCAGATAGGATGAAGTCAAGTTCAAATCAACTGTCTTGGAATACAGGCGGAGAATGGAGGGAGCTACTCCCAGATCAAAATCAAATCTTTGGAGGATACGATCAGTTACAAATCGATACTCAGGTTCTATCACTACAGGTAGGAGGGGGGAGGGCAGCGTTCCTGTTGGCCGACAATCCTTTTTACGCTGAAGGAGGAGGACAGATTTCAGACGTTGGTATAGTTGAAGGTGATGGATGGGAAGTAGAGATAAATCAGGTTGTTAAGCTGGGTGAAAGAATTGTAGTGGCTGGTGCTGTTGATGGCATGGCCGCCTTGGAGGTTGCAACTTCACCCTTAACTGTGCGTGCTAGAGTGGATTCCACGATCAGGTGTAACACTCAAAGAAATCACACTGCTACTCACTTGCTACATGCTTCCCTGAGGAAGATACTTGGCAAGCATGTTGTGCAAAGAGGTTCCTTGGTGACACCGGA
>JAPKDG010000036.1 GCA_028822645.1 Longimicrobiales bacterium
GAGGAAGTCACCGAGGAAGCCACCGAGGAAGTCACCGAGGAAGCCACCGAGGAAGTCACCGAGGAAGCCACCGAGGAAGCATAAAAATTAGAGGAATCAATCTGATCTTGAATAAGTTTCCTGAATTTTCGTCATTAAGAGCCCGGACGACTAGAGCGTCTGGGCTCTTAATTTTGATATTTACCACTGCGTGTTTAGCGGTCAGTCGCCAAGAACCAAACAGTGATGTGGCTGGACCTAACTACATCCCAACTATTGAACCAACAGAGACAGTAGATGTGTTGGCTTCTGACAGCGCTGGTTTAAGCGTGGTGGTGAAGGACGTATCTGTTCCTTTTAATCCAATAATTGGGGCGATTATCCCTAACCTAGCTTCTCCTCGCACGATGGTGGTTTCCGGAGAAATCCTAGAAGGAATCAGGGTTGCATTGGATGTTTTCGGAAAGAAAAACGAAAGAATTGTCGTGCCAGAATTAGTGGTTATTTCAAAGGGAGATCAAGTGAAGGGAGTGATGGAAGCCCTTCGAGAATTGTCGGATTCACAGATTGTCGGAGTTGTTGCTCTATTGCAGGATGAAGTGATGCTGGAATTGTCGAGCCGATATGAGAACTCTGTTCCGATTATTTCACCTATCTCATCTTCAATCACACCCGACGTTCAAAATATGTTTTCCTTGGCAAGTGTAGATCCTGGTGTGGCCAGGATACTGGCACAGCAAGCATTCTCGAGTGGCCTATCGACAGCAGCCGTTGTCCATTCGCAAAACTTGGAAAGCACTCTTGAGGCTCAGATGTTCACTGTTGCATTTCAAGAGCTAGGTGGTTCAGTGTTGGGATCATTTGAATACCCAGTAGGATCTACTTTTTTTGAAGAGCAATTAAGAGCAGTCGAGGCTATTATGCCAGATGTACTTTTCTTGCC
Source organism: Longimicrobiales bacterium (assembly GCA_028822645.1). Taxonomy (GTDB): domain Bacteria; phylum Gemmatimonadota; class Gemmatimonadetes; order Longimicrobiales; family Gaopeijiaceae. Next base: position 923 of record JAPKDG010000036.1, read on the forward strand.
AGTGCCCTTAGGGGACATCGAGCTGATAGCACCTCAGGTGACTTTTTTTGGACTGGATTCTTTAGGTATAAGAGTCTTCGGGACTGCAGGATGGAGTGAAGAAGAAGTATTGAACGTTGTGGATACAAGACACACTGATGGTGTTGTTACCGCAAGTCCCTTTCCTCTCGGTGAAGTTCTTTCGAGTTATCAAGAATTCTTGTCAGCCTACGGGGATATTTATCAAAGAACTCTTCCTAGTTTGATTCCCGCTCTTGGATATGACGCCGCTTCAATACTTCTGGAAGGGATAAAATCCGGCGCTCAAACATCAGAAGAAATCCAAGAAATATTGGGTGGACTTACCAACTTGCCTGGTGCTACTGGACTTCTTTCAATAAAAGATGGACGGGTGGCTAGAAAGTATTTTGTGACTTGCTTGCAGGATAGGAAAAAAACTGAACTATTCCCGCACCAATCATCTCAACCGATCTTGATGCCGCCTCTGCCAGATCCAGAAACCGACTCTATACCCGAAGATGCGCCTGACAGGATAATGGGATTCAAATGTTCTGATTCAGAATTATGATTCCTGTCAACATGTCACCAGACATACCAGAGGAAACAATCCACATCATGGGGGTCAACTCGTCAGGACAAGGAGTTGGTAGATTGGAAGACGGTAGCGTTATCTTTGTCCCAAGGACTGTGCCTGGAGATACAGTAAAGGTTACTGTCACCATGAAGAAATCCCGTTGGTCCAAGGGTCGACTCATTGAAATAATTTCTCCGAGCTTAGACAGAGTTAAACCAGTCTGTGAATATTTTGGGGTTTGTAATGGATGTGCACTGCAGCATATGGAATATGGCGCTCAGCTAAAATGGAAAATCAATTCTGTAGAAGAGTCGCTTAAACGAATAGCGGGCAAGAACATCTCTGTTTCAGGGATAGAACCTAGCCCTCAGGAGTATAACTATCGGTCCCGGTTGACTTTTACTCTATTGCGGCTGCCAGAATCCAGAGTGGTAGCAGGCTTTCATTCACTAAATTTACCAGAGAGAATAGAGGACATTGGAGAAACATGCTCTATCGGGGAAACGAGTTTACTGAAAGCCTGGAAATCTTTGCGTGAGAATTGGGGTGAAAATGCGAGACTTCTTCCTGCAGGACGGAAGCTAAAACTCACTCTTCGGACGGTGGATGGAGGCGTTGCCCTAGTAATCCACGGTGGGAAAAAGTATGGCAGGGCAGATTTGCTAATTGACAAAACCCCTGAAATAGTGTCTATCTGGAATGTAGATATAAAAGGTGAGAAACATTTGTTGGCAGGATCACGCCTTTTATTCGATGAAAGGATAGGAAGCACGATATCAGTTGGTGCTACCAGTTTTCTCCAGGCAAATCGGCAATGCGAAATCCTTTTAAATGATTGGGTCTGTAATCAGATAGAACTGGAACCCGATATGCGCCTAATAGATGCTTATTGTGGATTGGGCTCTTACGGTAGAACAATGATGGCTCGGGGAGTAGAGGTGATTGGAATAGAGCGCGATCTTATGGAAGAGTTGCACGAGACTGGTACGAATTCTGGTAGCCTGAAGTGCCTTAAGGGTACCGTAGAAAACATACTTCCAGGGCTGCTTCCAGCGGATGCTATTATTCTCAATCCTCCACGGACAGGACTCAGTCGACCTGTTGCCAAATTGATCAGTGACAGAGGACCATATCTAGCGATTTATGTCAGTTGTGATCCAGCTACCCTGGCTCGAGACCTAGCCAGATTAGGCGAAGCCTATGAAATTATCAATATCCGTCTTTTCGATTTATTCCCTCAGACACCGCACACGGAAACTGTAGCTGTGATGCATAGAAAGGTGTAGGATGTGATGGTAAAAGAAAAAATCGGTTAGGTTGGTATTGATTACTCAGATTAGGAAAAGCCACTGTGAAGGAAAAATCTGAAGCGACTTGTTCTGGCACTGAGAGTGATTCTAAGGACCAGGAATGTTCTGGTGGCGAACACTCCGAAGAGGCTGGAAAATTTCCTTTTACCCGCGGCATACATCGGGACATGTATAAACATAAGCTTTGGACCATGCGCCAGTATGCGGGATTCGGGACAGCAGAGGAAACCAATAAAAGATATCATTATCTCCTAGATGGAGGCACCAGTGGTCTTTCAGTAGCTTTTGACCTTCCCACTCAGATGGGCTTGGATTCGGATCATCCTATGGCCAATGGAGAAGTTGGTCGAGCAGGAGTGGCGATAGATTCACTAGAGGACATGAGAAGATTGTTCTCTGGTATATCGCTTGATGAAATATCCACATCAATGACCATAAATTCTACGGCAGCTATTTTGCTAGCAATGTATATCAGTGTAGCAGATGAACAGAAAGTGAGCAGGGTTTCCCTAAGAGGTACTGTCCAGAATGATATTCTCAAAGAATATACTGCCCGAGGAACTTACATCTATCCAGTGGAAGAGAGCCTCAGGCTGGTATCCGACCTGACTGTTTTTTGTGCAGATGAACTTCCGGGTTGGAATCCAATATCAATTTCGGGATATCACATTCGAGAAGCTGGTTCAAGCGCTGCCCAAGAGATCGCTTTTACGCTGGCTAATGGCATAGAGTATGTGGATAGATTCTTGAAAAGAGGAGTGGCCCTAGAAAAATTTGCTCCTCGTCTCTCGTTCTTCTTTGCGGCTCACAACGATTTGTTCGAAGAAGTGGCAAAATTCAGAGCTGCAAGAAAGCTGTGGGCTCAGATAATGAAGACAGAATATGGTGCATCAGATAGATCCTGCTGGCTGCGTTTTCATACGCAAACAGGAGGATCTACATTGACTGCACAACAACCTATGAACAATACCGCCAGAGTCACGATACAAGCGATGGCTGCAGTATTGGGTGGTACTCAATCGTTGCATACTAATGGTTTCGATGAAGCCTCAAACCTGCCGACGACTGATACTGCCAAATTAGCTCTTCGGACCCAACAGATCATCGCATATGAATCTGGTATAGCGAGTGTACCAGATCCAATGGCCGGTAGTTTTTACCTTGAAGAATTAACTGATAGAATGGTGGAAGTTGCTCAAGGATATCTGGATAGAATCACAGTATTGGGTGGGGCTTCAAAAGCAATTGAGTTCATGCAAAAAGAAATTGCAACTACTGCCTATGTTCACCAGAAAAATATTGAAAAAGGGGAAAAAGTGGTGGTCGGAGTCAATCGGTTTGTCGAAGACAAAAAGAAAGAAACTTTCCCTGAAACTGCTGATTATTTTGAATTGGAAAGAAGTCAGTGTCTTAATCTTAAGGAAGTGAAAGCGAAAAGAGATAAAAAGAAAATTGAACAGGCATGCGATGACATACGATTAGCAGTCAGGTCGGGACAAAATCTGATGCCGTTTTTGATAGAAGCTGTCAAGGCTAATGTCACACTGGGGGAGATCAGCAAACTCTTAATTTTGGAATGGGGTGAATATCAGCCCTAGTCACTTTCTCTAGAGTTGTTATTTTGAGAGTCCGGTGAATGTAAATGACAGAAACATTTTTCTAAGAAGTATCATTATGCCTACTTACGAATACAGATGTTGTGAAGGTCATGAATTTGAGCGTTTCCAGAGCATGAGTGATGAGCCAGTAACGGAGTGTCCTCAATGTGGGGCTGTATGCGAGCGGTTACTATCTGGGGGAGCAGGATTTATCTTCAAAGGGGATGGGTTTTACATCACAGATTCTCGCAGCGAAGATTATAAAAAAGCTGCTTCGTCTGATAGTGAATCTCCAGGAAACTCGGAATCAAAACCGAGTAAGAATGAGCCAACTTCTCCGACAGAGAGTACTTCAAGCACAGAGAGTACTTCAAGCACAGAGAGTACTTCAAGCAATGAGCAATCGAAAAATAAACCTAAATCTAGTAAGGATTAGCCTGAATAAAGGTATCTGGAAAATCAATGGACAATAAAAAAATTCAGGATAGCCTGGAGATCATTCTCAAGGAGATGGGTGTTGTAGGCATGCAGGTAAAGCTTGATAGGCCTAAGGATGTCAATCATGGTGACTTGGCCACTAGTGTCGCATTGGCATTGGCATCCAAACTAGGAAAGCCGCCCAGGGAGATCGCGAGCGAGATTCGTTCTCGTTTGAACCAATTGGACCTCGGTATAGACAATATCGAAATCGCAGGCCCAGGGTTTCTCAATTTCAGGCTTAGTGTGAACACGCTGTCCTCAGGACTCAAGCGGATCGTGTTGTCCGGGAATGGATATGGCAGTTCAAAATTAGGAAATAACAACCAAGTTATGGTTGAATTTGTCTCCGCAAATCCGACTGGCCCCCTACACTTAGGACACGGCAGGCAGGCAGCCTTGGGAGATGCCATTGCTACACTACTTGAACGGACCGGATGGTCTGTTAGTCGTGAGTACTACTATAACGATGCAGGCACTCAGATCGATCGGCTAGCTGAGAGTGTTTGGGCACGTTATCAAGAGGAATTGGGAGAAACAGCGGAGATTCCCGAAGGTGGTTATAACGGTGATTACATCTCTCAAATAGCCAAAAACTTCGGACGTGAACATGGAGATCAATTTCGCAGTGATAAGAGTGCCGGAGTATTGGAACAAATGAAAGAACTAGCAGTCACTGTTATTCGGAATGACCAGGATTCCGATTTGGAAGAATTCGGTGTGAATTTTGACAACTATTTTTTAGAATCGAGTCTTTATGGAGATGGGCGCATTGAGGATACGCTAGAGTCTCTCAGAAAAACTGGGAAAGTTTATGAATTCGAAGGAGCAGTTTGGCTGAAGACTACAGATTACGGAGATCAAAAGGATAGAGTCATGGTCAAGAACAATGGCTCTCCTACATATTTCCTTCCAGATGTCGCTTATCATATGGATAAGTGGAAACGGGGTTTTCGAAATGTGGTGAACGTGCAGGGCAGCGATCACCATGGAACGGTTGATAGGGTCCGGGCAGGTCTCCAGGCGCTAGGATTACCAGAGGAATATCCAGAATATGTATTACACCAAATGGTGAAACTCGAAAAAGATGGAAAAGAAGTAAAATTTTCTAAACGATCAGGTTCCTATACCACTCTTCGGGAGCTGGTTTCCGCTGTAGGCATGGATGTTACCAGGTATTTTTTCCAAATGAGGAAAGCCGAAGGACATCTCGTTTTTGACTTAGGTCTAGCACTGGATCGATCGGATAAAAATCCTGTGTTCAAAATTCAATATGCGCATGCTAGAATGTGCAGTATTTTTAAGAAAGCTGGCATGAACATTAATAATGATTTAATGCAAAACGCTAATCTTGATTTGCTTAGGAACGCAGATGAAAGAGGATTGATTAAACAGCTACTTGATTTTCCCGGAATAGTACACAATGCTGCAAGTAATCGTGCCCCTCATTTGATTTGCGACTATTTGGAGCAAACATCTGGTTTGGTCAACTCTTGGTATCATTCGGGAAACCCTAATCGCAACCCTGAATTAGCAGTCTTGGTAGAAGATGTCGATGTGAAACGGGCTCGCTTGGTGTTGGCCCAAGCTATCAGAGTAGTACTTAGAAATGGATTAGAGATTTTAGGGATTTCTGCTCCAGAATATATGGCTCGTGAGGTAGAGGATGAAGATTAATGGATAGAAACCCTTTGTTGGTTGTTGGCAGCGTAGCTTTGGATTCAATAAAAACTCCTTACGGACAAGTTGAAAAAGTAGTGGGGGGATCCGCTGTGTTTTTCTCAGCAGCAGCCTGTGCTATGTCACCTGTAGCTGCCATAGGTGTGGTCGGAGAAGACTACCCCATGGAAAAACTGGAGAATCTGAAGGAGCGAGGCGTGGATCTGACAGAGATAAAACAAATAGCGGGATCAAGTTTTTTCTGGTCAGGGGAATATTCAGAGAACTTTGAGTCGCGAGAAACATTAGTGACTGAGTTGGGTGTTTTTGAAGAGTTTAACCCTTTAATCCCTCAGCGTTTGACTGATTCTAAGTGTCTTTTCTTGGGCAATATTCACCCAACTGTTCAATTGAATGTTCTGAACCAAATGCACGAACCGCAGTTGGTTGTCTGTGATACTATGAATTATTGGATAGACCAAAACAAAGAGGAATTACTGAAGCTACTACAGACGGTAGACATTTTAATGATAAATGATAGTGAAATTCGAGAATTGACAGGCGTATCAAACCTTCTCAAGGCCAGTCGTATTGTTCAGAGTATGGGCCCTGAATCAGTGGTCGTAAAAAAAGGAGAACATGGGGCTATATTTTTTGGGATGGACTGGTCTTTTGCTGTTCCTGGTTTATTGTTGGATGGGGTGATTGATCCCACAGGTGCCGGAGATTCTTTTGCCGGGGGATTCTTGGGATATCTTTCCGGGAAACAGGTGTTCAGTCACGAACACTATAGAAAAGCAATGGTCTATGGGACGGTTATGGGCTCATTTGCTGTTGAATCTTTCAGCATCGATCGGCTAGAAATGATAAGCAAACAGGATATTTTCGACAGAGTGTCTGAACTTAAAAAATTGACTTCATTTGAATAAGGTACAAGAGAGAATCTATGAGTGAAGAAAATGGAGTGGATTATCGATCGTCGGGAGTGGATTTAGATGCAGCAGAGCGAGTTAAGGAGCAACTTGGAAAGCTCGTAACATCCACTCAAGACGAACATACATTGTCACCATTTGGACTGTTCGGAGGACTTTATTCGGTCCCCGAAACTTTTGAAAAACCAGTTTTAGTAGCCAGCGCTGATGGTGTCGGCACTAAACTCCAAATTGCATTCATGACGAATCGTCACGATAGCATTGGGAAGGACTTGGTCAACCATTGTGTGAACGACATCCTTGTCCAAGGAGCTACGCCTTTATTTTTCTTGGATTACCTTGCCTCTGGAGGTATGGACGAAGAAATCGTTCCTGAAGTTATTAGCGGAATTGCAGAAGCGTGTAGAGAAAATCGATGCACTCTTTTGGGGGGCGAGACAGCCCAAATGCCAGGATTCTATTCTTTGGATGAGTATGATTTGGCTGGTTTCATAGTTGGGATAGTCGAAAAGGATCACATCATTGACGGCAGTAAAATTGAAGCTGGGGACGTTTTGATAGGGTTAGAGTCTTCGGGGCTGCATACCAATGGCTACACCCTAGCAAGAAAAATTGTTTTCGAAACAATGGGATTAACCATCGAGGATGAGTTCCCAGATGATACAAGGAGTGTGGGAGGTGTGCTATCAGAGATCCACCGAAGCTATTTAAGAGAGCTCACCCCTCTGTTGTCTGGAAATTTATTGCATGGGTTAGCACATATTACCGGTGGAGGAATCGAAGGAAACCTGCCGAGAATTTTCAAAGAATCTATAGGAGCTAAGATCGACCTGAACTCCTGGGAAACACCAAATGTATTCCAGGTTTTACAGGAAGGTGGATGTGTCGCAAAAAATGAAATGTACAGGGTTTTCAATATGGGTATTGGAATGATCTTGGTGACTTCAAGGGACAACGCTGACACAGTACTAGGTGAACTTGAAAAAACTCAGATTGGGAACTGGGTAATAGGTGAGGTGGAAACTGGAGAAGGTGTTAGATTGGTGTGACGTTATCTAAGTGGTTGTGGTTCATGGTTTGTTTTTTTATTCTAGTGAAACCATCTGAATACCTGGTTTCTCAAAACACCATCGCTCTTACTACATCCTGTGTAGGGAAGTTGCCAGCCAGTCGATCTATGCTTTGCTACCCGTCTATTCTGGCGGCGCGGACGATCAGGAGTGGAGCCATTATTGCCTCCAGCTATGGCTCAGAAATGCCAGGCAGCTCAAGTGCTATTGGACGTACAAAAAACGGACAATTTAGAGCAAGGAACTTGAGCGTCGCATTTAGCTCTGGTTTAGTTCGTGTTAACTTGCCAAACCTCGATGTGGTTCAATTCGATCCAGAGTCATCAAGTGGACTAAACATTTATGGTTTCAATACCACTTTTGATCTGGGCCTATTTGATGGACTGACAATCTCTCCAGGGGTGAGAGGAGTTTTTTCTATCGATGTACTTGGGAGTGCTTCTATGGAATCCTTTCGATGGAATCCTATGTATAAAAGAGCCAAGATGGGAACGGGATCTTTGGGAATCAGGATCGGTTTAGTCAGGGAATCTTTCACTCTGCCGGGTCTAACTGTTTCCGTTTTTAAGGGCAAAGGGACAATCCTGGAATTGAGATCAGAAATAGATGACGGCATTGACCTAACAGTCGGTAATGAAAGTATGAGGTTCCGAACAACGATGGGCAAAGAATTCTCCAAGATGGGAATACTGGGAGGCGTCGGATGGAACAATAGCAATGGTTTACTTAAAGGGAATATTCCGAGCATGACCTCTAGGTTTGCTTCGACTTTTTCCTCCAAAGATTTAGTAGATAGACAATTTCTGTATTTTGGTGGACTATCTTTCACTAGCATGATATTTCAACTGTCGATGGAGTTGGGTTTGATTGAAGGATTTGGTGATGTTCCTAGTTTGTATATAAGACCTGATCCTACTGAATGGTCTGTATTCAGCCGGATAGCCGCCAGAATTAGGTTTTGAGTTATTTCGGATGGCCAGGGAGCATAGAACATGACAAATGAGTGTGATATGAAGTGGTTGCAATGTGCAGCGTCCCTAGCTGAGCGAGGTAGAGGCCGGGTTCGACCGAACCCTATGGTTGGCTGTGTCCTAGTGCAGGAAGAAAGGCTTGTCGGCCAAGGCTGGCATGCTGAGTATGGTGGCCTGCATGCAGAAGTCGCTGCCATAGAAAGCGCCACTGAATCAGTAAGAGGAAGTACAGCATATGTAACTCTAGAGCCTTGTAATCACCAAGGAATAACACCTCCGTGTTCAGAGTATCTAATAAAAAAAGGAATTCGGAAAATTTTTTATGGTGCTGCTGAACCTACGGAAATGGCGAGGGGAGGGAGGGATCGTTTGGAAGACTCCGGCCTGGATGTTTACGGACCGATAAATGATTTTCAAATTAGTGAAGGTGTCGATCCGGCTTTCTTCTTTACATCCAAGCACGAACGTACCTATTTGGCGTTAAAATTAGCCATCAGTGCCGATGACATGATTGCCAGTAAGAGGGGAGAGCGTACCTTTTTGACCGGGGAAAAATCCAATAAGGAAGTTCATCGTCTGAGGAGTGGCTTTGATGCAATTGTGATTGGTTCGAATACTGCCCGAGTAGACGATCCTCTTTTAACTGTGCGGGGTTTGCCTCATGCCCCAAGGATTCAGCCGACTAAAGTCATCCTGAGTTCCGATGGAAACGTGTCTCCTGGATCTCGTCTGTTCGATTCTATCGACACAACACCTGTGCTAGTGGTTGTGACTAAGGCAGCAAGCTCTGATAGAGTCGCTGCACTCAAATACTCGGGAGCAAGGGTAGAGTCCTTATCATCTCTAGATGATAAAATCGACCTAAAAGAAGCAATGAAATTAATGTGGGATCTAGGTTTAAAGTCTGTGTTGTGTGAGGGGGGAGCTCAACTTTCAGAAGCTTTTTGTAGGGACAACCTTGCTCAGAGGGTTTACCTGTTTCGTAGTCCAGCAATTTTGGGCTCGGAGGCAGTTCCGAGTTTTCCAGCAGAAACTGCACCCTGGTATTCTACGAAATGGAAGTCGAGAGACGATAACAGGAATTTTGGCAGAGACAAACTTACAATTTACGATAGAGAAATCTGATGTTTACAGGCATAGTGGAGGAAGTGGGCATTTTGCGAGAAATCAGAGAATTTGAAGGGTCTCGTTCTTTCAGAATAGGAGCCCGAGAGATCCTAAGTGATTTAGAAGTCGGATCGTCTGTCTCCTTAGATGGAGCCTGTCATACCATTGTTGAAACTCTTAATGGTGAATTCGTAGTGAATAGTATAGGGACAACCTTAGCCAAAACAATTGCTTCGGATTATTGCCAAGGAGATAAAATTAACCTAGAAAGAGCTGTTTTGATGGGCTCGAGATTAGATGGCCACCTAGTACAGGGCCATGTCGATGGGACTGGAGAGGTTATCGCCGTTGAAAATAGAGGTCAATATCATCTAGTGGACATCAAAGTGCCGTTGAAAGTATCTCCAGTCACATTGATCGCGGGGTCCATTACAGTCAATGGTGTAAGCCTGACAATAAATGCTATTCCGATAGAGAATGTTTGTCAGGTGGCTATCATTCCATTTACTTGGGATAATACGAACTTGCAGAAATCAACCGTAGGCTTGAAGGTGAATATAGAGGGAGATTTGATAGGTAAGTACCTTCAGAGGCTTCAGGAGTACGACAAATGATCACGAAAAAACTCCAAATCAAAGCTTAGATTGAGTGGGGATATTTGCTCCACGCATCGAAAGGCTGGTATAGTTGAACAAGATCCATCAAATTACAATGTGAAGGCCTTTAATCGAGGCAGTCAGTGGATCCCTGTTTTGTGTGGAGGTATGACGAAAGATGCCATTTGATTCTGTAGAAGCCGCGATAGAAGATATACGGCAAGGTAAGCTCATCATAATCGCCGACGATGAGGACAGGGAAAACGAGGGCGATCTTGTTTGCGCAGCTTCTTTGGTGTCTCCAGAAAGCGTCAACTTTATGACTCAGTTCGGCAGAGGACTGATCTGCGTAGCCCTGACCCCTGAGCGTGCTGAAACACTTGGCCTGTCACTTATGACTGACGAAAATTCGGACCCCCAGGGAACCGCATTTACAGTTTCAGTTGATGCGCACGAACGTTATGGAGTGACCACAGGTATTAGCGCTCACGATCGAAGCGAAACCGTTAGAGTCTTAGTGGACCCAACAAGCAAACCTGGGGACTTGAGGAGGCCTGGCCATATTTTCCCCTTGAGATCAAGGCCGGGAGGTGTCCTGAGAAGGGTAGGGCAAACAGAAGCGGCGGTGGATATAGCCAGGTTGGCTGGCCTCCCTCCTGTAGGGGTCATTTGTGAAATTCTAAATCCTGATGGAACCATGGCTCGAAGACCCGAACTAGAGAGATATGCGGCGGAACACAATCTCCGCTTTATAACTGTCGCTCAGTTAGTAAAATATCGATTAACAAAAGAACGCCTTGTCACTAGGATTGCAGATGCGCAGCTTCCAACTCGCTTCGGAGACTTCAGGGTTATTGGCTACAAGAGCTCTATGGACGAGAGGGAACATGTAGCATTAATAAAAGGAGAAATCGAGGGCAAGGATGGAGTCTTGGTTCGCATGCACTCGGAATGTCTTACAGGGGATGTTTTCGGATCGGTTCGTTGCGACTGCGGCCAACAACTATTGGCAGCTCTAGAGAGAATAGAGGAAGAAGGAGCGGGCGCTGTTGTGTACCTAAAACAAGAAGGCAGAGGTATTGGGCTGCACAACAAGATCAAGGCTTATGAACTACAAGACAAAGGGCATGACACGGTGCAAGCCAATCAAGAACTGGGCTTTAAACCTGACCTTAGAGACTATGGTATAGGCGCTCAAATACTTTTGGATCTAGGGCTTAGTAAAATTAGGATATTGACCAATAATCCAAGAAAAATCATCGGTCTAGAGGGTTACAGCTTGACCATCATTGGCAGGGAACCGCTTAAGGTTACAGCTGGAGAACATAACGAAAAATACCTAGCTACGAAACGATCCAAACTGGGCCATCTTCTTTAATATGAAATCTTCCTGCGACCTAGATATAGAAGATATTCCCTTAGGGAGTCATTTGAAGATTGCGGTGATCGCCTCACTCTTTAATGGGGATATTACCCAGGAGATGGTCCGCTGTTGCATGGAAACGTTAGAAGAATACGGTTGTCGAAAGGACCAGGTAGACATCTACTGGGTTCCAGGTGCGTGGGAACTGCCACAGACAGCAAAAATCCTTGCTAGAAAAAGAGTAAAGCCGGCGGAAAATGGAATCGATCTGGTCATCGCCATTGGCTGTGTGATAAAAGGTGAAACAAGCCACTACGATTATGTTGCGGGAGAAGCCAGTAACGGTCTAGGCGAAGCGGCCAGATCAGCCGAGTTCCCAGTGATTTTCGGTGTATTAACAACTGATACCTGGGATCAAGCTTGGGAAAGAGCTTCAGAAGCTGGCGAGAACAAAGGTAGAGAACTTGCAAAATCGGGTCTCCATATGATTAGACTGTTTCAAAAAATCGAAAAATGAAAAGTGCTCAAACTCGAACATCAGCGAAATTTTCTCGAATTAATCGGACTAGAGCAAGAGCTTGGGCACTTCAAGTTCTCTATCAGTGGGACGTAGTGAACAATAATGATAGTCTGTCCGAGATGTTCGAAAATATTTTATTAACCCGGAAGATTTCGAATGCGCGGATACCGTATATAAAACGGATTGTATCAGGATTGGATGCTCATGGAGAATCGATTGATGTTGCGCTCAACGAAGTTTTACAAAACTGGAGATTGGAGCGGTTATCGGTGATCGATCGATCAGTTCTTCGAATTGCTGCATTGGAAATGCTATGCTTCACTGATATTCCACATAAAGTATCAATCTTGGAAGGAGTTCGGCTCGCTGAACTTTATGGTGGCAACGAATCTCCTGGTTTTGTGAACGGGGTTTTAGACGCCCTGATGCCCAGAGTGCAGTGATTGAATTGAGGGCGGTTTTATGAAAATATTACTTCTCAATTGGATAGATCCCGCAAACCCGTTGGCTGGTGGAGCTGAGGTCCATTTAAGGAATATTTTTGGACGGATGGTACAAAATGGACATTCAGTAACCTTAGTAAGCTCCGGTTGGCAGGGTTGTCAAACTCGAGATAATATAGATGGGATTGAAATCCACCGCCTGGGAACTAGACATACCTTATCTCTGCTCCTCCCAAGATATTACAATGAAGTACTTAGGAACCAAGGATTTGATATCGTCGTCGAAGATTTGAACAAAGTGCCATTTTTCTCTCCTTTATGGTCCAAGCAACCAGTAGCACTATTGGTACACCATTTGTTTGGATTGTCTGCCTATCGAGCAGCCAATTTTGCGGTGGCGACATTGTCCTGTTTGTTAGAAATACCGATTCCCATGATCTTTCGCCACATACCAACTATCGCAGTCTCGCATAGCACATCTGAGGATCTAGTAAGAAGAGGTATGTCGCAAAATCAGATTACGATTATCCCAAACGGGGTCGATTGTGAAAATTTCACTCCCATATCGTTCTCAGATAAGTTTACGGAACCCACTATGTTGTATTTGGGTCGGCTCAAAGCATATAAGCGGATAGATATAGTTTTGCGATCTATAGCAAAACTGAAAGAAAAAGATGTTTCTTGTCAGCTTTTAGTAGCTGGTAACGGAGATTATCAGGATCAACTCGAGAAACTTTCGATAAGTTTGGGAATCAAATCCAGGGTTGAATTCTTAGGATTCGTTTCCGAGTCTAGAAAATTGGAACTGCTCAGGAAGAGTTGGTTGAACATTTTTACTTCTACCAAAGAAGGGTGGGGAATTACTAACATGGAGGCCGCAGCATGTGGAACGCCTACAATTGCGAGTGATTCTCCCGGTCTGAGGGACTCTGTAATACATGGGAGTACTGGATTTTTAATTGATCACGGAAATGCTGATGCCCTGGCGAGTAGGATAATAGAATTAATTGATGACGTTGATTTGAGAATCGATATGGGAAAAAAATGTCGTGCTTATGCCGAACAATTTAGTTGGGATCGATCAGCAATAAGAATAGAAAACACACTGTATCAGCGGGTGGTTGGATCGAAGTATAATAGCTAGTTTTATGTTACTCAAACAATTAAACTCGGTGCTATATTGAACAGTCATATATTTACTTCAGAGTCCGTTACGGAAGGCCATCCCGATAAGGTGGCTGATCAAATTTCAGATGCGGTATTAGACAAATGTTTGGAAGAGGATCCTCAATCCAGGGTTGCTTGTGAGACCTTAGTAACCACTGGCTTAGTTGTAGTTACTGGGGAAATCACTACTAATTCTGATTTTATTGATATTGAAGGATTGGTTCGTGGCACCTTGAAGGATATTGGTTATGACCGCTCAAGTGCTGGGATGCACGGAGGCGAGTGCGGAGTACTCCCGCTGATTGGAAAACAGTCGAAAGATATCGCGATGGGAGTTGATAGGGAGGGTGCTGGAGATCAGGGTATGATGTTTGGATATGCTACAGATGAAACAGAACAATTCATGCCGGCTCCGATATTTTATGCACATGGATTGGTTCGACGACTAGCTGAAGTCAGACATGACGAAATACTCCCGTGGCTTAAACCAGATGGCAAGGCTCAAGTCAGTATTAGATATGAAGATGGAGTACCTTCCTCAGTGGATGCGATAGTAGTCAGCGCCCAACATGATAAACTGATAGATGGAGACGATGACAATAGCATTAATAAAGAACATCGGATGATCAAAGATAGAATAATCTCTGAAGTCATCGAAAAAGTCATTCCTCTTGAATGGTTGCATGGTTTGGACGACAATAAAATCCATGTCAATCCTACTAAGAGATTTGTCACGGGAGGCCCCGAGGGAGATGCCGGACTCACCGGCAGGAAGATCATTGTTGACACCTATGGTGGTATGGGTAGGCATGGGGGAGGCGCATTCAGCGGAAAGGATGCTACAAAAGTCGACAGATCAGGTGCTTATGCAGCCCGCTGGGCAGCCCGTAGTTTGGTCGAAGCTGGAGCAGCGAAAAAGTGTGAAATCCAATTAGCATATGCGATAGGAGTAAAAGAACCAGTTTCGGTTTATGTTAATAATTTTGAGACTGGAAAATTTACAAACAACGAATTAGAAAGAATCGTCAAAGATGTTTTCGACTTCAGGCCTGAATCGATCATAAGAGATTTAAATCTTCGGAAAGCTATCTTTTTCCCCACTTCAACCTATGGCCATTTCGGCAGAAAAGCAGTGACCAAGGTTCTTGACACAGGGGAGAGTGTCGATCTATTTCCTTGGGAATCTTCTGGAAAAGTTCAGGATATTCAAACAGCTTTGAAGATGTAAATTCGCATCATAAGTCTTTAAAAATGCTGAGCACAAGGAGAAGGAGGATTTCACTGAACTCATCTCGTATCGGACTGTGTGTAGGCTTTTGGCTTTGGGTTGGTTTTGTGGCCAGCATTGGGTTACTAGATGGACAAGTCTTGCTCAAGGGTCAAGTGGTTAGAGGTGATATCCCTGTGACAGGTGGACTTGTGATGCTTCACAGCGTTAGCTCTATGAGAGCGGGCCAAGTTGATTCCGTAAACCTGAATAAGCAGGGACTCTTTGAATTCCTTCTTCCTGACTCAAATGGTAAACCAGTCGTAGATGAGCTGTATATTGCCTCAGTCGAATACCAAGGGGTCCTTTATTTCGGATCTGCCATTACAGATGAATCCCAACTGGAAGATCTATATACAATACCAGTATTCGAGTCAAAATCAGTCAACGCAGAAGGCGTACCACTGCCTCTGAAGGCTCGGAATATTCTTCTGGCAAACAACCAAGATACATGGGAAGTAAGGGATGTTATTGCTGTAGAAAACCCAAGAAATGAGACTCTGATTCCAACCGGAAAAGACGGGATTGTTTGGAGTTATCCTCTCCCAGATGGTTTTAGTGAACCAAGAGTAGTGAGAGGAGAATTGCCACCAGAAGATGTGTTGTTCACAGAGGATAGAGTTTTGGTAAAGGCACCAATTCCTCCAGGAGAACGGATGTTGGTCATGTTGTATCAGTTGCCTGACCTTGATGTTATTTTCCCCGCCCCCGGTATTACTGAGACCTTTGAGATGTTTGTCAAAGAGCCAGGTCCTAGCCTTGAAGTAACCGACCTTGATCCTTTAGATGTAGTCTCATTGGAGCCGGGGTCTACATATAGAAGATATACCGGCAGCAACTTAGTTGACGCGAATATATCCTTAATCGAAGTAAATGAGAATGACCCTTACCCCTTGGGCCGAATAAGCCTTGCCGTGGCTATATTGCTCATCTCTGTGGTGGCACTTTCTGGTATGGGTTACATAGGTCCATCAAGACCGGCTGAGACATCCCCGTTAGAACACAAACGTTTCTTGCTGTTGAGGATTGCTCAATTGGATCAGCTCAGAGAAAAAGGAATAAAATTAGAGGAAGAGGAAGACTACAAGCTTCAAGCTGAGAGAACAGAATTGTTAGCCCAATTAAAAGATCAAAGCTGAACGGATCGATCTTGGCTATAGTCACTACTCCAGGGATACTCCTTCGATCGATGGATTATAGAGAAACAAGCAGGATTTTTCGATTCTACACCCTAGATCATGGGCTAGTCAGCTTGATAGCTAAAGGCATTAAACGCAAAAGACGATCCGGTTCTGAGGGATTGGAGTCATTTTCGAGGGGTGAGGTAATTTTTTTTCACAAAAAAAGAGGGGATCTGCATCACTTAAAAGAATTCACATTAAGAAAGAGTGGCAGAAGTTTAGGTACAGACATTTTTCGTTTTACTGCGGCATCTGTACTTGGTGAAATCATGTTGGTTCAAGGTACCAGCGAACGAAATCCAGATGTATTTAGTCGGCTTGATATTGGATTAAGCAGAATAGAAGAGGTTCCCGATCGATTGATTGTACCCACGCTGTTAGGAGAAGCTTGGTCCCTTGTGGCGACCCTTGGGTATTGTCCAGAGATAAGTAGGTGTATCCAGTGTGGAGCGGATGTGGTCGAAGATAACGGGGTTGGAAAATTTGATTTGGAGGCTGGAGGGATTTTGTGTTCTGTGTGTGGGCTACATAGAATCGGTCCTCGGATAGGTCCTCTAGCAAGGTGTCAACTGATAGAGTTCTTGAACCCAGAAGGAGAAAGAAAGCTCGTCAGAGGGTGCAGGGCTCATGTGCTCCTGTTGAGGGATTTCATCTCCTGGCATGTAGTAGAGAAAGGTATGCTTAACTCGTTTAATTTTTTAATCTCTCTCCTGGAGAGTGATTTCCAGGGAGTACTAAGCCATCAGGAGCTTCTATGAAGAAACTGATTTTGGGAACGGCAGGACATATTGACCATGGAAAAACTAGTTTGGTCCAGGCCCTTACAGGAACAAACACTGACCGATTGAAAGAAGAACAAGAAAGAGGAATCACGATAGATTTAGGTTTTACTGAGTTCTCTCCTTTGCCAGGATTTCAGTTTGGTGTTGTGGATGTCCCTGGACATGAAGGGTTTATTAAAAATATGGTGGCAGGCGCAACTGGAATGGACCTAGTAGTCCTGGCGATTGCTTGCGATGAAGGTGTCATGCCCCAAACACGTGAACATTTGAATATACTAGAAATTCTTGGCGTGGAAAATATCATAGTCGCGATGACAAAGGCTGATTTGGTTGAAGAAGAATGGATGGATTTGGTAGTGGAAGATACACGTCAGATCTTGAAAGATAGATCCTTATCGGATGTTCCAATTATTCCCACATCAGTGACAACGGGAGTCGGTATAGAAGAGATCATGAATCAATTGGTGGCTCAGGCTGAACAGATAAGTGAAAGGGTTAGTCACGACTTAACGAGGATGC
>JAPKDG010000008.1 GCA_028822645.1 Longimicrobiales bacterium
CGCGCAAACCCATGAGTGACGGTGAAACTCGATAGGGCCATCACACGATCAGCTCTACCTAACACTACTTTGCTCAATCCGAAAGCTCCACCAATTACAAATGTTATGTTTGAGACAGACCCTACCGCACATCGCTGAAAATACTCTGATAAGCCAACTGAACTCATTTCTTTCCCAGCCCGGGAAAGTGCTATCACCTCAGCCCTGTCTGGTAATTTCGCCATGATTCTTTCCGATTCTTTTTTTCTAACTTCATCCGGAGGCACTCCCTTCCATCCTGAAACTCCACCAGTGATTTCTTGCACCTGAATTTGCCAGTAATGTTTCGCGGAAGTCTCGTAATGTTCCAGGGCCCTTGCAAGCAATGGGTCGCATTTGCCGATAGCGAGTATTGATATTTTCATTGCGATCGTTCCTTTAGACTCCTTAATATATCGATCATTTGATGCTCACCCAGTTCCCATCTTAACTCCAAACAAAGCACGTAGACATTGTCTAGAATTCCTGGGAATTCTTTCAATTTAACAGCATCTTTTTCTGTCGTAACTACTTTATATCCCTTCGCTCTTAAACTAAGAGACTCTAACTCTGACCGAGTGAACTCATGGTGGTCCCTATAGATTTCCATCTCGGGTATTTCACCAACATTCGCTGCAACTATCTCCATGAAAATCTCTGGCTCAGCAATACTGGTGACAACCAATGTTTGCCCGACTGGCCCTTCGATTTTATCCCCTCCTATATTTTTCCAACAAGAAAATCCCAGGTTGATTTGGCCAATTCTTTCCTCCGGAACAAATTCCGCAATCTTCTGGACTACTTTTTGAGCACGAGATCGACTGGCAGTCTTTCTCGAAACGATTACCATATCTGCTCGAGATATCGAGCTCAACGGCTCCCTGAAAAGTCCTCTCGGGAAACACTTTTTCAGTCCCTCATGTTCAGCAGATACCAGTACTACATCTATATTTCTTGCCAATCCAAGGTGTTGAAAGCCATCGTCAAGTATCACCACGTTAGCTCCCCGTACTGCTGCCAATTTGGCTTCTGTCACTTTCGATCTTCCAATGATGAAAAGTCCATCTGGATTCCAGACTTTATGAAGCATATGTTCGTCTCTGCCAACTTTACCGGAGATTAAACCAGGTGTAAATCCCATCTCTCTCATCGTTTCAAATAGCCACCTTGAAAATGGTGTTTTTCCTGTTCCTCCTATTGCTATATTTCCTACAGAAATTACCGGAACTAATAACTCGTGCGACTTTAAAACTTTCACTTTGTAAAAAAACAACCTTAGCCGCACGCAAGTTCGATAAAGAACCTCGACTGGAAACAAAACAAGGTCCAGCGACCACCCCCATGCTTTGGTCTCTCTTTTCCAATATTTTCGTAAACAACTTAATGCATGCGAGCCAACTCTAATTGTCATGTTTCTGCTATTAGTGAATCGACTATACCGGCTACTCTTCTCGCCACACCCGGTGAACCGAGCTTACTCCTGACTAGGGTAAAATAATCGAGCATGTCTTGGTATTCACGATTTTCAGTTTTCAGTAAAGGGATTAACTTCATTAGTAAATTTTCTGGCGTGGCTTCTCCTTGTAACATCTCCGGCACCTGCTTCTTGCCTGCTACTAGATTTGGGATACTTATACTTTTTACTTTCACCACTCTCTTGGCCACAAAAAACGTCAGTGGATCAGTCTTATAAGCAGTTACGAAAGGGGTTCCGGATAGGCAAGCCTCTAATGTGACGGTTCCTGACTTCAGTAGGGCCACCCTACTGTGTGCCAACAAACCTCTACCATCGTCGACCACCTCAAACCCTTCAGTATGGATACTCGCAGAAGCTATTGAAGGAGCTCTGGCTATTACTAATTGGATTTGTGGATACAGTTTTTTAATTCTATATCCAGTTTCAACGAATAGATCTAGGTGACGATTTATTTCCTGTCTTCTTGATCCAGGGAAAAGGGCTAAGATCGGCTGCTGAGGATCCAGGTCCCATTTTTGACAAAATTCAGTCTTCGGCATGGAGGGTAACAGTGTTTGATCGAGCAAGGGATGGCCCACAAAACTCACTTCAATGCCTCGATTTTTGAAAAATTCCTTCTCGAAAGGCAAAATGACAGCTATGTGGTCTGTATTTTTAGCCAGGATTTTAGATCTATTAGAGCCCCAAGCCCAAACTTTGGGTGCCACATAATACAAAACTTTTATTTTTCTCCGATGAGCAAGTCTAATGATAGACATATTGAAACCGGCGAAATCAATGGCGATGACTAGGTCAATTTGGTCCCTAACCAGCATATGTCCTATTTTTCGCCTGAGGACCATTAGCAATGGTATCTTTTTTAGTACGCTACTGAGGCCCATTACCGACAGTCTTTCAATTCTTTCGATTAATTCTACCCCCTGCCTCTCCATGAGTGGACCTCCAGTTCCCAATAGAGAGAGATCTGGCCATTTTTTCCTTAGTTCTGAGGCTAGATCAGCGCCCCAAGCATCACCTGAGGATTCGCCAGCCAGCAGAAGAATAGTCGGAGACTTCAAGTGTCGAGTTTGATCAATATCGAACACTCAAATACCAAATGGCTGCTATTAATATTCCTAGCAACAAGCTCAACTTCGGAGGATTCATCCCCTTCTTATGATCGATCCAATTCTTCTTGCGATTACGCCTGACTCTTATAAGCGACATCCTTTGACTCTCCCGAAAAAACCCAATTCAAAAACCTAAGATTTATATTTATCAAGTTACCACACCTCTCTCTGTCGACCGTATAAAACCGACCAATTCTTGAACCTCTGGTGAGAGATGATCGTTCAGTTCAATATTGTCCAACGCTTGACCCAAGTTCATTTTCGATTGAAAGAGATCCTGATATGCCTTACGAAGGTTCGCCACCACTGAGTCCGGGACTTTTCTCCTGGTCAATCCCACACTGTTCAATCCATAAAGTTTTATTGGATTACCAGCAACTTTCACAAAAGGGGGGATGTCTTGAGTGACTCTCGAGCCTCCCCCGCAAAAGGAGTAGCTACCAATCCTCACGAACTGATGTATAGCTGTAAGCCCTCCGATAATGGCTCCTTCCTTTACGTCAACATGTCCACCCATATTTACAGCGTTTGATATGACCACTCCGTCTCCCACAAAACAGTCATGAGCAATGTGTGCGTATGCCATAATCAGGCAGTTGTCTCCAACCCTCGTTTCACCAGAAGCTGCGGTCCCTCTGCTTAGTGTGGCGTATTCTCTTATCGTAGTTCCAGATCCGATGTACAAATGAGATTTTTCACCATCATACTTCAAGTCCTGTGGGTCTCCCCCCAAGACTGCCCCAGCCGAAACATTACAGTGTTTCCCTAAGGTGGTGTCTTTCACCACCACCACATGTGGCCCCAAGATGGTTTCTTCGCCTATCGATACTCCGGGACCAATCACAGAATATGGACCTATCTCCACCCCTCTGTGAACAGTTGAATTTGGATCAATGATTGCTGTAGGATGGACCAATGACTGCGAATCGATCATCCTTGCTTTTTCCTCGGGGGATCTTTCATTTTTCTGCTATACTGGCCGTAAGGATAGCTTCGGTCACGATCTCCCCTTCGACCCTTCCTACACCTTTCATTTTACAAACATTAGGTCTGGATTGTATCAAATGGACCTCAAACAACAGTTGATCTCCTGGCACAACAGGTTTTCTCCATTTAACCTTATCTGCAGACATGAAATAAACCAGTTTATCTTTTGGGTCCTCGACAGTGTCCATCAAAAGGAGGCCTCCTGCTTGAGCCATCGCTTCTAAGATCAAAACCCCTGGCATAATTGGATGGTCTGGGAAATGTCCCTGGAAAAAGGGTTCGTTCATTGTAACATTTTTAAGCCCTACTATCCTATGGCCCGACTCGAATTCCACTACTCTGTCAATCAGCAAGAATGGATATCGGTGTGGAAGGTATTCCAGGATCTTACCAATTTCGATTTGATTTGGCTCTTCTCGTGTTTTAGACATTTAATTCAACTTTGTTTCTAAGGGATTTAGCTAAACTAATATTACCTTCATGACCTGGTTTTTCACAAATAATATTCGCCCGAATCCGCTTTCCGATCAATGCTAAGTCTCCTATCATATCGCCTACCTTATGACGAAGAAACTCATCTCCAAAGCGTAACTTCCCATTTATGACACCTTCTTCATCAAGGATAATCACATTATTCAAGGATGCGCCTAACGACAAACCTCTTTTCTTTAAGGATCCAACTTCAGATTTGAAACCGAAAGTCCGTGCTGGTGCGATCTCCGAAATAAAAGTATCAGTGTTTACTTGAAAGACACCGGCTTGCTTTCCAATAAATTTGTGTTGAAAATCAATTTGAGCGCAAATTTCCAAGTGCTCTGAAGGAAAAATATTATAGGTTGTACCATTGCTACAATCCACACTCAATGGTTCTTGGATGCTCCACACTTCAGCACATTGAGGTAATCCTGTTAAGCCAACCGCCGTGATAGCTTCACAGAATGGCAGAAAACTCCCATCCATTATCGGAAGCTCTGCTCCGATCATCTCCACAATCACATGATCCACCTCTAATCCCATGAATGCACTCATAATGTGCTCTACTGTCATGATTTTCACGTCTCCGATCCCTAAATTGGTTCCTCTATCTGTTCCTGTCACCAGATCCAGCCTGGCAGGGATTTCTGGGTGGCCATTTATGTCCATTCTCTTGAATCGGATTCCACCTGAATCAGTAGGCTTAACGGTTATCTCTGATGTTTCTCCAGAGTGGATGCCTGCGCCAGACATTTTAAATTCGGCGCTTATGGTGTTTTGTTTGAGTGAGGCCATTTGATCAGTTGTCATGCGTCATCCGTACAAGCAGGTTCTTTTAATTGCTTTTTTTGTTCCTTTTCTATTTGACGGAGTCGATTCCACAATTCTTCCAGTCGGTACATATATGATTGTGCCTTGAGAAATTTCTTTAAGTTCCTTGATGGGAATCCTGCGACTTCACTGTCAGCAAGAGTGTCCTCCGTGACACCTGACTTGGCCGCAACCTTTGTACGATCTCCTATGGTTAGATGTTCAGATGCCCCGGATTGTCCTCCCCAAATTGTTCCAGATCCAAGTATTGTCGATCCAGCCACACCAACTTGGGCGGCAATCAAGCTGTCGTTTCCCACGATAACGTTGTGAGCTATGTGTACCAAATTATCAATCTTGACACCACTTCCAATCTCAGTGTTTGCTAACGAACCTCTGTCTATGCAAGTGTTTGCTCCGATTTCTATTTCATCACCCAAGATACATCCGCCGACATGTGGTATCTTCATTGAACCTTCATCGGTATCCACATAACCGAAACCATCCACACCTATACGTGCTCCGGCAAATATTGTCACATTGTTCCCAATTTGTACGTCGTGATAGACAACTACATGAGGATGAATCGTCACATTGTTCCCAATTTTAGCTCCTTGATGTATCACTACATGGGAATGCAGCCTAACTCTATGTCCGAGATTCACATCTCTCTCAATTACTACATAGGGACCCGCACTAAAGTCTTCGCCTGTAATAATATTTTTATCAATTATTGCTGTTTGGTGGACCCCTTTTTGAGTTTCTGGCGATGGGTGGAAATAAGTCAGTATCATTGCGACTGCCTTGCGAGGGTTTTTCGTTATTATTTTACAGAGTCCCGGGGGGATTTTAGAAGAAAGTTCCTCGGACACCAGTAACGCTCCAGCTTTTGTTGTCTCGATTTTTGACAGATAATTGGAATCGATCAAAACACCAATTTCGTATTCTGAAGCTGAACCGATGCTTGCTAGCCCGGTAAACTGAGCCTGACTCTCACCAACAGTCTTTCCCTCGACTAAATCCGACAACCCAGATAAGGTCGGTTGGTAGGTTCTCTTGCTCAAGGTTACGAACCTCCGGCGGCCAACCTTTGAGTCACTTCTTCCGTTAGATCAAAATTCTCGTCAGCAGAAAGAAATACTCCAGCCGAAGAATCAAAAATGAAAGTATAAGATCCTTCTCGGCGTACAACTTCAATAATTGAAGTTATCTTTTCCATTAAAGGTTGAACCAATTCCTGCCGACGGGATGAAGCTAGAGATTCAATCTCCTGTGCTCTATTCTGAAGTTCTTGTTGCTTCCTCACAATGAGTTCTTCTCTCACAGCCCTACTCTCAAGAGGCATGCTAGCTTGTTGCGCTTGATACTGTTCAATCAATACTTCTATCTCAGCCTGAAGTGATTGTAATTCACTTTCCCAGGGAATCATTTCTCTCTGAAATTGACTTTCTACGAGTTTTGCTTCAGAACTCTCAGCTATTATAGCTTGTGCGTTAACATAGCCAATCTTCAGATTATTTTGCCCCCAAGCAGAGAACGGGATCAGAGTAGCTGCAAGTGTCATCGCACAGATCTGTATCATCTTCAGCATAAAGCTCTCCTTTTTCATAAATTAAGCACCTGGTCCTAGTCTGAAATGCAAGTTCCATCCGGGTTCTAGTTTGTCAAACCCATAGGCATAATCTAATCCTATTGGACCCATTGGAGTTATTATCTGCAATCCTACACCTGCTCCCCTATAGAGTCTGGCCGGATTGATTTCACCAAAAGAACTCCAGACATTCCCAGCGTCCATAAATATCGACGCTGACATTTGACTACCGAGTCTCATAGCTATTTGTGCAGTGGCAACAAAAAAAGCCTGCCCCATGCGGTCTATATCGTAAATTTCTAGAGATCGATCTCCGTAGTATCCCGTCGGAGTTATAGTGGTCTCATCATATCCCCTGAGAGATTCTCCAAATTGTACTCCACCCATCCAGAATCTATCAAAGGGGAATGCGTCGCTATCACCCTGTAAGGCACCAAATCGCAGAGAGGTCCCAAGCGCAAAAGTAGTGCCGGACCCAGGCTGGTCAGGGTTGGCTCCCATTACTGCTATGGGAGTCCACCAGCTACCATTTGCTGTACTTTTTATGAATCGACCATCACCTCCCAGTGGACCTCCAGTGAATTCAAAATTCACTGCATGTCTAGAGCCTGCTGTTGGAAAGAGGGGATGGTTCTGAGTGTTGCGTGTGATCCCCACTGAAATTGTACTCTGGGTGGCATCTGGACGGCCAAATAAAGAATTGTCTAGATCTGGCGTTCCTCCCATCAATTTTAAACTGGTTTGTGAAATTCCATAAGCAGTATACAATCGAGTGAAACGAGCATTGGGCAAGAGGAATCCGAAACGGACTAGTCCACCCAGTTTTTTTCTTCTGCCTGATCGAAAACTTATGAATCTGTCGCGGGAATTGAAAAGTTGAACTGAGCCACTCACCAGTGATTCGAATATTCCTGGGTCTGAGTAACTGAGATTCTGGTTATTCATATAAGTGCCGTAATCCCACCTCAGCGACCCATTTTTCCCTTTACCGAAGAGGTTTGGCTGATCATATCCTATAAACCCAGAAAGACCATTCTGATATCCGCCCACTGACGTTCCGAAATTTAGAGCGCCCGTAGCCTTTTCGGTTACATTAAAAGTGATATCAACATCTCCGTCTTGGTTTGGATCTATCGACGGCACTTGCATGGGAACCTCAAAAAACCCCAGCGAAGAGATACTCTGGAAGCTTTCAATGACACGTTCCTGTGAGTAAACATCACCCGGCAGAACAAATATTTTGTCTCTTATAATGGCATCATGCGTAAAGTCGTTTCCTTGTATGTTGACCCGAGAAACATAGGCTGGATTGCCTTCTATTATATCCCACCCTGCGCTCACTTTACGGATTTCACCTTCTACTTCTGGTTCTACGTTGACGAAGGGAACAATTTGCGAGAACAGAAAACCCGAGTTTTGGTATAACTGACTAATTTCCCCAGTAACTGCATCAAAGTGGCTAGCATCAAAGACAGGAAGGGTTTCTGGGTCGCCGACTAAACCATTGTTCGTACCAAAGTATCTTCTGGACAATTCCTCTCGAGAAAATTCACTGTTTCCCGTGATACTGAATGAGTTCAAATGATAAGGAGAACCTTCCTCCACCGTGAGCTCCAATCGAGTCTTACCCGAACTTGGGTCAATGATCAGGCTATCATCAGCAACTTCAAAGTCCAGGTGTCCCCGAGTGGCATAGAAAGTCGGGAGATTTTGTGTTAAATCTAGGTTCAATTTGTCTCCGTCATAAACACCTCCACGCCACCAGAAAAACCCTTCCTCCTTCACTGCCATAGCTCCTCTTAATTCATCTGCAGTGAAGACTGTATTCCCTTTGACTAAGATGTCTGCAATTGTGACCCTAGATCCTTCCTCCACATCTAAGAAGAACAATATTTCCTTCTCTCTCCCGGAAATTGGTTCGATCCTCTCTTTTATATTTACAAATGGAATACCTTTTTTTGCTAGCTCGTTTTGTATGAATCTTTTCGCCTCTGAAACCGCACTTAATGAGAAAGGACGACCAGGTTTCAAAGCAGTGGTGTCCATCACTTGGTCAGCATCCAAGCTTTTCAGTCCCAAAATACCGATATTGCGCATCAGGTCTTGTTCTTCGACTTCCCAGACTAATGTGACGCCTTCCCCCACTTCTCCATCCACATGGACAGTTATGTCCTTAAATTGACCGGTGGACCAGAGGGATTTAGTTGCTTTTTGAATATCAAAGATGGTATAGGCTGTGCCAGAGACGAGTGTTCCATTGGCAATAATAATTTCATCTGTCTGGCGAACATTACCTCTGACCGCCACTGAATCAATCGTTATAGGTCCCGTTGGAACCTCTTGTCCGAAAGAGAATTCGGGGCAAGCAATACTTATCCCCACTGCCACAGTCAGCCAACGGAGACGCCACTCTCTAAGTACTCGATTTCTAACCACAGAGCGACTCCTCTTCATCCATTAGTCTTTGTGGCCACGGCCATACACAAATTCAACTGTTTTTCATCCATGTCAACCAATATGTCATCCCCAGGGGAAAACTCTCCTGCCAACATTGATTCTGACAATGGGTTTTCCAGATATCTTTGGATGGCCCGCTTCAAAGGCCTTGCTCCAAATTTTTCGTCGTAACCCTTCTCGACAAGAAATTCTACAGCGGATGATGACAAACTAATGTGCAACTGTTCATTCTCAAGTTTTGTTTGGACGTCTTCCAATAAAATATGGACGATTTGACCGATTTCTTCTTTTGAAAGAGAGTGGAACACGATAGTTTCATCAACTCTATTTAGGAATTCTGGGTTGAAGGCCCTCTCTATTTCATCTTTTACTTTTCCTCGCATAGTTTCATAGGATGTTTTCAGATTGTCACCATGGAACCCCAGGTTGGCAGCCTTAGAAATGGTCCGACTTCCCAGGTTGGATGTCATGATGATAACGGTGTTTTTAAAATCAATAACTCTACCATAATTATCCGTTAGGTGTCCCTCGTCTAGAACTTGGAGTAGAATATTAAAAACCTCCGGATGAGCTTTTTCGATTTCATCAAGTAATATCACCGAATACGGTCTTCTTCGAATGGCCTTAGTTAGTACACCGGAATCTTCGTAACCTACGTATCCTGGGGGAGCACCTATCAACCTGCTCAGAGAGAATTTTTCCATATATTCACTCATGTCTATGCGAACAAGAGAATTGGCGTCTTCAAATAGGAATTCTGCCAAAGAACGGGCAAGCTCCGTTTTGCCAACCCCAGTCGGCCCCGAGAAAATAAATGAACCAATAGGTCGCCTGGGATCTTTTAGGCCAGCACGGCTTCTTCGTATAGCTTTTGCGACTGCCTCTATCGCATCCCTTTGTCCGATAATCCGCCTGCTTATTTCATCTTCCATGTTCGACAGCCGTGCTGATTCATCTTCCTTTATCCGTGAAACTGGAATTCCCGTCCACCGACCTACTATGAATGCTATGTCTTCACACTGCAATTCGGGTCGATATTCTTTCTGTTTGAGCTCCCAAGCTTTTTGTTTTGCGCTTATATCTATTTGGATATTTTTTTCTACATCTCTTAGTTCAGCAGCTTTTTCAAAGTCTTGATTGGTAACGGCCGATTCTTTTGCTTTCAGAACTCTGTTTAGTTCCTTTTCTGAACCGTGATCATCGGGTGGCGGGCGCTGAGCCTTGATGCGAGCCCTGGATCCTGCTTCGTCTATAACATCAACTGCTTTGTCGGGAAGAAAACGATCTGTAATGTATCGATCTGAAAGCTTCACTGCGTGATTTAGTACGTCATCTGGAATTTGAATTCGATGATGGGCTTCGTAGTATTTTTTTAAACCCTTTAAGATTTCAAATGTTTCCTCCAAAGATGGTGGTTCTATCGATACAGGTTGAAAACGTCTCTCTAGGGCACCGTCCTTTTCAATATGCTTACGGTACTCATCTAACGTAGTGGCACCAATGCACTGCAATTCACCCCTAGCCAAAGAGGGCTTCAGCATATTAGAAGCATCGATAGCACCTTCTGCGGCCCCAGCTCCGACCAAAGTGTGCAGTTCGTCCACGAACAAGATTATAGATTCATCTTCTGAGATTTCCGTGATCACTGTTTTTAAACGCTCTTCAAATTGTCCCCTGTATTTGGTTCCAGCGATGAGTGCAGCCATATCTAGTGACAAGACCCTGTAACCTGTGAGAGGCCCAGCGATTTCATCTTTAGAGATTAATTGTGCAAGCCCCTCAACAATCGCTGTTTTACCGACCCCCGGTTCTCCAATAAGTACCGGGTTATTCTTTTTGCGGCGACACAAAATTTCTATGGCTCGTTCTATCTCAATGTGACGGCCTATTGTAGGATCGAGCTTGCCTTCTTTGGCCATTTTTGTCAGATCCCGACAAAAATGATCCAAAGCAGGGGTTTTCGATTTATTTCCATCGGCAGACGATCTGACCATTTTATCTTTTTGTTTATTCGTTTTTCCTGGGGATAGAGGTTCAGACTGAGGTTTCAAAACTTCTAATATTTCAGTTTTTACGACATCGATCTTCACACCTAGACCCTGTAGCACTTGAGCTGCAATCCCCTTACCCTCACTGAGGAGACCTAGCAACAAATGTTCTGTTCCTACGTAAGAATGGTTCATTTCTGAGGCTTGACCCATGGCTAAGTCTAGGACTTGCTTAGACCTTGAGGTGTATGGCAAATCGTTTGTGCTGGGCTCTACATCACCCTCTTTTATGAATTCTTGGATACTCTGATGGACATCATCCGAATCTATTCGTAATCTCTCTAGCACCACGTTAGCCACTCCTCCACCTTCGTGGATCAACCCCAATAGAATGTGCTCAGTTCCGACGTAGTCATGTTGTAAGCGGATAGCTTCTTTCCGGGCCATAGAAAGAACCGTCCTGACTCGATCTGTAAAATTATAGTTCATATGAAAGACCTCCCCACCGCTGCTCTAAATTGTCAATCAAATGTTTCTGGTGTTTATTTTATTGAAATCTTTGCCCCATTCAAATTCTTCCTCACATATGCGGCTCGATGTAAATCCCGTTCTTCTGAAGTCAATCCCCTGCCAGCTGCTTCTTCTAGGTGCGCGTCTTGAGTGAAAAACATTAATTTATTCAATGTGAATACACCCATATCTGGGAAGAGTTTCAGTCCAATCCCCAATCGGACCTTGGACAGCAAGTTCATCAATTCCGGGAAAGATAACGATCGTGAATACTGCAAGATCCCATAAGCTCTCCACACTCTATCCTCAGTAGCATTCACAGAGTTCCTCATGACCATCTGGCGTGCCTCTTTCTCGTATCCTATGATTCTACGGATTATATCTTCCAAATGATCGACTACATCCTCCTCGATCTTACCTAAGGTAGTTTGGTTTGAAATTTGGAAAAAATTACCCACAATCTCCGATCCCTCACCATATAGCCCTCTCGCTATCAATCCTAGTTGGCCCAGACCTTCTAAAACTCTTCCAATCTCTTTGGTAAGAACCAACCCCGGTAAATGTACTAAGACTGAAGCCCTTAAACCACTTCCTACATTTGTAGGACAGCTAGTAAGGAATCCAAATTCATTGTGATAAGCAAATGGCAATACGGATCCCAATTGATCATCTAACTCGTCTGCAAAATCCCAAGCTTTTCTCAATTGCAAACCTGAAAATATTGTCTGTATCCGAAGGTGATCTTCTTCATTGACCATTACGCTCGAAAAATCTTGAGGGCCCAACATAATAGCAGACCCTTTTCTGGGACCAGTCTCTTCGTTCCCAATTAGCTCTGATGAGACCAATCGCCTTTCCAACAGTATTCTTTGTTGTAGTCGATTGATCGAATTCAATTCTAAAAATAGACTTTCCCGCAATAAAGAGTGCTGTTCTATAGCTAATTGGATTCTTTTTTTTACCGACTCACTATCCCTGTCCGCACTTCTTGTTCCGAAGCAACTCCCCTGCAAATTTCTTGCAAGTCGCACTCTGGTTGAGAGTACGATGTCTGCATATTCGCCGGAACCTGACACCCAATCCAATCCAAAAGAAGGAACGACTTTCATTGTTTATTGGCCGCCATTGGTTTCGGATTTCATTTTGCCGATTTCATCTCGGAGTATCGCCGCCTTTTCAAATTCCTCTCTTTCAACAGCCCTAGTCATCCCGTTTTTTAAAAATTGCATTTTTTGTTCTAACTGATATGAGTTGGGATTGGGAGGCAAGTACACTTTTCCGGTATGGCCTGCACTTCCATGGATCTTTTTTAGTATCCTCTTCAGATAAGAATCAAAATCAGTGTAGCAGTGGGGACATCCTAATCGTCCAGTCCTTTGGAACTCTCCTATTTTCATACCACAGAACGAGCACGTTGTTTGTACATCTAGGGCTATGGGCGAGTCAGGCTCATTTCCCAATTCTATGAGGAAGTCATGTAGAGAGGTCTTGATCGATTTATCAAAATGTGAGATCCCTTTATTAGCGGCGCATTCTTTACAAAAATGAGATGTCAATATTTTTTCTTCAGTGATTTGCGTGACATGAACCACAGCCGCACTAGCCTTGCAGAGTTCACACTGTGTGGCTGGATGTTTACCTAACAAGATTCATTTCTTTTTTCATTGTCCCATAATCTTCCACCTCGTAATTCTAAAACTCTATCGGCCAGCCCAGCTAATTGTTTATTGTGAGTGACGATCACCATAGTCAAGTCGCACATATCTCTCATTCGAAATAGCAATTGGTGCAGAGCCTCACTAGTCTTCGAGTCTAAATTTCCGGTCGGCTCATCTGCCAATAATAATTTAGGCTCGTTAGACAGTGCCCTGGCTACTGCTACTCTCTGTTGCTCTCCACCAGAAAGTTCGGAAGGCTTATGGTTGATACGATCTCCTAGGTCCACTTGAAACAGTAAGTCCTTCGCTTTCTTCTTGGCCTGCGTCAAAGAGTCTCCCGCAATCAATTTGGGCATCATCACATTTTCTATAGCAGTAAAATCTTTTAATAAATGGTGGAACTGAAAGACAAAACCGATATGGTTGTTTCTAATGGTCGCCATATCTTCGGAGGACATCTCACTCAAGATTTGACCCTCGAGGGAGACAGTCCCACTTGAGGGACGATCCAACCCTCCCAAAATTTGAAGTAACGTAGATTTGCCAGATCCGCTAGTTCCTACAATCGCGACGACTTCATGTTTTATAACATCTAAGGCTAGCTTGTCCAACACTACGACTTCCCTTCCATCCCCTCCGCTGAAGGTTTTACCTAACTCAGACCCAGAAATCAACACCGAACTTGAATTATCACTCATGGCGAATCGCATCGACCGGATCCAATTGAGAGGCCCTAACAGATGGAAAAACAGTTGCAAGAAAAGAAATTGCTACACTACCTATTACTATAATTCCTACATCACTGATATTCAGTGCCAGCGGCAACTTGTCCACAAAATACACTTCTGCTGGTATTTTGATGATTCCAGACCGATTCAACACCACCGCCGTGATCACACCTAGGGACAGTCCTAGTGCCGTTCCCACCAATCCTATCCCAATTCCCTGTAGCATAAATATGCGGAGCACAGTTGTGTCCGAAACACCCATGGCTTTCAGGATGCCTATCTCTCGGGTTTTGTCCACCACGACCATAACTAGGGTGCTCACAATGTTGAAGGCCGCAACTACAACAATCAAAAATAGAATTATGCCCATGGCCAATTTTTCCAGTTCGAGTGCTGAGAACAGTGCGGCGTTGGTGGTTTTCCAACTAGTCGCGGAATAGCCTTTACCCATTTTGTTCCGTATCCGTTCCGCTATGACAGCAGCTTCTTCAGGATTTTCAGTGCTCACACTTAGTCCCGAAATTTGATTTTCCTCAAGAATTCCTAGTTGCTCTTGAGAAGCAGCTAGGGGCACGTAGATATTTTTCATATCGTAATCATACATTCCAGTTGTGAAGGTTCCATTGACTTGGTACTGTCTCATACTAGGACTGGGCATTCCCATCGGATCTACAGAAATATTCTCGAAAGCAATCAATGTCACAGTGTCACCACGAAACACCTGCATTCTCGCGGCCAATCGGCTACCCATTAGTACGGCTGGCAGTCCAGATTCCGTGGGACCCAAATCGTGGACTCCCTCTCTAATTCGCGCTTCCATTGCAGTCGATGGTTCTTCCTCAGTAGACTGAGAGACACCATACATATCGGCTGGCTGGGAATATGCACCTCTCAACACACTCACCTGACTCAGAACAAATGGCGACACGCTGACTACTCCTTCAACGGTCTTCACTCTGTCGATTGACTGGTGCCAACTGTTCATTCGTAAAGAGCTGCCTTCCTCCAGCACAACAACGTGGGGGGATGCATCTAGAATTTTATCCAATAGATCTTTTTGCATTCCTGACATTACACCGATCACTACAATCAATGCCGCCACACCAACTGTTACTCCTCCAAGTGCAATCCAGGTGATCAAGGAAAACAATTTCCCACTCGAGCTGGATGCCAGATATCTACGAGCAACATAAAATTCAAATTTGGTAGAAATATATTTCGACACTGTCGCTAATCCCGTAGTACAGGAAATAAAATGACATCTCTAATCGCAGACTGGTTAGTGATCAACATAGTGAGCCGATCGACGCCCATCCCTAGGCCTCCTGTGGGGGGCATTCCATATTCAAGCGCACGGATGTAATCTTCGTCGATAGGATGAGTTTCTTCATCACCATCCATCTTCATTCGTTCTTGTCCTTCGAATCTAGCTCTTTGTTCCACCGGATCGTTTAATTCAGAGAAAGCGTTTGCTATCTCTTCTCCCGCAATGAACAACTCAAATCTCTCGGTCAGTTGTGGTGTGTGGCGATGAGCCTTCGCTAAGGGACTGATCTCACTAGGATGATCAATCACGAAAGTTGGTTGGATCAAGCTGGGCTGGACCAATTCACCAAAACATTTGTCCAGCAATTTTCCCCACCCCCAATTTTCAGAAACCTGCACTCCTCGTTCTTTAGCAATCTCGTAGAATTGGGTTGGCCGGAGCTCACCTGCATCTTCCCCCAGAATCTCTGATACTGCGGGAAGCATAGAAACTCTGTCAAAAGGACCTTTGAAATTGATATTTTGTCCTTGGTATTCCAGCTCCAAGCTACCCTTAACTTCGTTCACCACGGTCGACAACATACATTCAGTAAAAGACATCAATTCATTGTAGTCGGTGAACGCTTGATAGAATTCCAGCATCGTAAATTCTGGATTATGGAAACGATCAATGCCTTCATTTCTAAAGTCCTTGGATATTTCATAGACCCTACCCATGCCTCCAACGATGAGACGTTTAAGGTAAAGTTCGTCAGCTATCCTAAGGTACAAAGTTCGGTCCAAGCTGTTGTGTTTGGTCACAAAGGGGCGAGCCGCTGCTCCACCATAAATTGGTTGCAATACAGGGGTTTCTACTTCTAGGAAATCTCTATCGTCTAGAAATTTTCGCAATGTTGATATGATTTTAGATCTAGATCGGAATACTTCCCGAACTTCAGGATTCACAGCGAGATCAGCATACCTTTGTCTATATCTCATTTCGACATTTGAGAAGCCGCCATAAACAGTGCCTGAGGAATTTTCTTCGGATTGAGTCTTGCCCAAAGGAAGCTGTCGGACAGACTTGCTAAGTAATGTCCAATCTCTTACTTGCACTGTCGCCTCCCCAGTGCGGGTTCTAAAAATCGAACCATTCACTCCTAGCCAATCTCCAAGGTCCAGTAGATCAAGAGCCTCAAACATATCTTTTCCTAATATGTCCAACTTAAAATAAATTTGAACCTTTCCTGTTCTGTCTTCGATGTGAGCGAAAGAACTCTTGCCGTGGCTGCGGATACTAAGTAGACGGCCAGCTATTGATACTTCCAGTTGTTTTTCGCCATCCGTACCAATTTCTTCGTCCTTCTGGTTCAGTAAATCAACAACTTCTTTTGCAGTATGATCTTGGGGGTAATTATATGCATAGAGTTGTATTTCAGACTCTCTCAATTTTTCAATTTTTTCTTGTCGTTGCTGTCGTAACTGATTCCACTCGTCGTTCATTTGTATTTCACCTAATTTTTCGAAGAAAATTGTTTTAAGTAAGCTTCAATGAATACATCTAAGTCGCCATCCATAACCTTTTGGACATCACCAACTTTAA
Source organism: Longimicrobiales bacterium (assembly GCA_028822645.1). Taxonomy (GTDB): domain Bacteria; phylum Gemmatimonadota; class Gemmatimonadetes; order Longimicrobiales; family Gaopeijiaceae. The sequence goes on from JAPKDG010000008.1 coordinate 16,656, forward strand.
TTTCAGTACGATGATCGTTCACCATAGTATATGGCTGGAAGACATAAGATCTTATTTGATGACCAAATTCTATGCCCGTTTTTGTGGCTTCAACTGCTGCTTTTTTCTCTTCCTTTGCACTCACAGCATGCTCGTATAATGCTGATTTCAACATTTTCATAGCCGTAGCACGATTTTTGTGTTGAGATCTTTCCTGTTGACAACCGACCACAATCCCAGTCGGGAGGTGCGTTATTCTTATTGCTGAATCAGTTTTATTCACATGCTGCCCACCAGCACCGGAGGCTCTAAATGTGTCAACTCTGAGATCAGAATCCTCTATATCTACTTCAATGTCATCATCAACTTGAGGGTATACAAAAACACTAGCGAAAGAAGTATGTCGACGGGATTGCGCATCAAATGGAGAGATCCGTACAAGCCGATGGACTCCCTTTTCTGACTTGAGGTATCCGTACGCACTGAGACCTGAGAATTCGATGGTGGCACTCTTGATCCCAGCTTCTTCACCGGGTTGAAAATCAAGGACGTTGATAGTGAATCCATTTCGTTCGCCCCATTTCCTATACATTCTAGTCAGCATTTCAGCCCAGTCTTGCGATTCCAAACCTCCCGCACCTGGATGAACGGTCAGCAAGGCATCCCTATGGTCATCTTCTCCGCGGAGCATAGTTTTTAGCTCTAATGATCCTACGCCAGATTCAAGAACATCCAGTTCTTTAAACCACTCATCTCGCAACTCTTTCTCCTCTTCTTCCGAATCGATCAGTTCTAATAGTTCCCGCAACTCTACAAGTTTTGAGTCAAATTCACGCCATGGCTGGATCCACTTTTTCAGGTTATTCGACTCTGTAATTGCTTGCCGGGCTCTCTCTTGATTATTCCAAAATCCACCATCTGCCATTTCTTTTTCCAGCTTGAGCAATTCGCCTTCCTTGACCGAGAGGTCAAAGATACCCCCAAAGCTCTGATATCCGAATTGATAAAGCATTAATTTTTTGCTGGGATTCTTTATCCATATCTCTATTCCTCAGCTTCGAAAACATTGGAAATGCAAAGTGAAATATATTCGAGTCCAATCAGTCCATCAACACAGTTAATCATGAATAAGCACATCTTTAAATGCTATTTCCTCTGCGGCTAATATAAACACAGTGGCTGGCAAATCATTGGTATTAGTGAGGAGCTCATCCCAATAGTTCAAGAAGTTATCATCGGGTTTCCTGATCCCCAAAAATACCAGATCAGCGTCTCGTGAATGTTCCAGTACCTGTTCTGCAAATTTTTGTTTATCGGAAGTAATCACATGTGGTATAAAATTCGTCCGAGTTTTTTCAATGATTCCTTTAAGGTTTTGGAGGGCTTCCTGTTTGGCAATTTCATCTTTGACTACCATTCGGAGATGAACTTCTGATCCTTTCCACATTAGGCTGGTCTGAGTCAAGTATCCCAATATTAGCATTAGAGCACCATTACCCTGTAGTCCGCCCCACCAAATATCTATTCTTTTCCTTTTGCGAAATCCCGACTCTTCCACAGCCCTAAGGATAAACACATTTCGTTTCGCAGTATAAAGGTCCTTAACTAGGGAACAAAATTTCTTTCTGTCTTTAGAAAGTTCATAATTTTGACCCAGCAACACTGAGTTTGGAATCAATGGACCGACTCCATAAGCTTCTACTAATTTCCTCACCCCAGAATACGCATCTGGTGCCGATATGACTCTAACCAAAGATTGGACACCACGTCTCTCACAATAATTTCTTATCTTAGATTCCAGAGCGGTTGATCGATCCGGACTGATACTTTCTTCTGGGACAACCGTAGAGACTGTCAACAACCCCTGAGAACGAGAGAAAGAATTAGCTAGGTCGATTAAGTGCCAGCGCCTTGTTGGAGACCCTGAAAACACTAATATATTTGGTCTCCAATTTCTTGCGTCAGATCCTTTTCTGAGGGCCAAAAGACCAGTTCTAATTATCGCCATCCAGAGTCCCCTGCGTAGATCTCCCCAAGCAGCAGTTAGTTCGCGTTTCTTCAGCCAAACATAGACACTTCCGACAAAAATAGACGCCACTAAAGTGGCGCCTGAGTTAATCAAAGCCATCACCCAAAAACACCCCACGGCACCCAAAAGAGAAAACGCCCAATGAATTTTTATTTTAGGCCTGAAAGATGGGCTCCGTAAAAACCGCTCTAGCCCAGCAGCTACGTTCAATGCGCCGTAGGTGGTCAAAAAAAACATAGTCAAAACTGGAGCGATAACTTCTAGGTTTCCAAAATAAGCAGCTGTACCTGAAAATATCAGCGTGACCACTGTTCCAATACGGGGGCTATCATCTGGACCTGTCCCCTTCCCCAACCACTGCAAACTAGCTGGGAGCACATTGTCGCGAGCTAGTGCCTGCAAGACCCTTGGGGCGCCCAAGATACTTCCCACTGCCGACGATAAAGCCCCTCCCCATACGCCAAGGAGGATCGTATTACCCCATAATGACATCGGCCTCATAATCAAGGGATCGCTTATGAGAGCCTCCGGTCCTGCTCGAAACGCCAAGATGACAGGAAGTATCATATAGACTAGGTATCCTGTACCAATAGCTAAAAACGTCCCCAAGGGAATAGACCTGCTGGGATCTTTCAAGTCTCCTGATAAATTGACGCCGACAGTTATACCTGTCACAGCAGGAAAAAACACAGCGAAAGCTGTCCAAAAACCAACAGGATCCGAAACTGTTCCAGAGGCTCCCGCTACTTCGGTTGAGATCGGTTTGCCAAACAATAGAGATAAGATAGAAATCAGTACTACCCCCATGACCAGGTATTGTGTGCGTATAGCTAGCCTAGGTGATAACAGAGCGATGCCTGCTACAAGGATAATTGTCAACGAAACAATGAGTTCTTGAGAAAACCGTGGAAATACTGCCGTAAAACTTTCCGCAAACCCCACAGTATAAAGAGACACAGACAAGGCTTGGGCCAAAAACAATGGTATGCCAACCGCTCCTCCAGCTTCCAATCCGAGGGACCGACTGATCATGTAATATGCTCCTCCAGCTCGGACTCGATGGTCAGTAGCAATAGCAGCAATGGACAAGCCCGTCAAAAAAGTAATGGAGGTAGCAAGGGTCACTATCAATAAAGTTTTAGAAAGACCTACATTGCCGACTACCCATCCCAATTTGAGGTACATGATAACCCCAAGTATAGTGAGAATAGAAGGTGTGAAGACCCCGTCAAAGGTACCTAAACTTTTTTTTGACTCAGCCAATTTTCCCGTCACTCCCGGTTGAATCACTTAAAAATATATTTGACCGATAATATCTGATAGGTGTAGCGGAATTAAACATTTTTTTCTTAATCCTGGGGACAAGCCCAGCTAACAAACTCAGCTGCAATTCCCGATTCCGCACAAGTCCGATAAGATTTGGAGTCATGTCGAATCCCTTTACCAATTGGAGAAAATACTTCCCTGCAGAGCTTTTCACCAATGCCACTACATTGATAAGTCAGCCACGGTCCACCACTGACCCAACCCTTTTCGGGCAATATGGGGACGCAATCAAGTAGAATCTCTCTCTGCACGCCTGAACCTCTCTGCACTCTATAGTCCCCCTCTTGTACTAACTGTCCGGGGCTCCATTCACTAATGTCGCGCTCTGCGAATTCTCGTCCTGGATCTCCAGCATCAATCGGAACCTCTAGGTCTTCGCCAAATAGAGGAATTCTCCATAAACCGGAACTCACGGAGATGTGTGCAGCCAGCAGCACACTGACGCTAATTCTGGATTCATATTCCACGAATATCTTTTTTTGTGCTATTGAAACATAAGCTACGGGGAGATTCAGCATGGGTGACTCGATGTTCACTCTTCCGTCGGCAAGTTCCAATAATATTGGGTCAAAGGGATCTGCCGAGATTGATGCGTCTCTGGGATTTATTTCACAGGCAGACTGAAACCACGTGGATCCGATCAACCCGGTTGTGCAACAAATCCTCCTTATAAAAGCCCTTCGCTCAATCGCTATACTTGTATCCATCATTTTATGAAAACAAGTACTACTCAAAATTTACTTGGGCTTTAATTGCTTCAATATATTTTTTTATTCTTGAATACTGACCAGGTCCGTCCAGCCCAGCTTCTCGAATCACATCATCACCAGGTCCACTACCTAAATAATGGCCTTTTTGGAACGGGTGCATAGTGTACTTCCTGCCTAAGTCCGATTGAATCCAGCGATACATTGTCGGTAAGGTAAATCCGGTAATTCCCATTGCAGATCTAGCAATTTCTTCATTATAAATTGACTGTTTCTCTTCATGCGATAAACGATCAAATAACTCGGGGCTAGCGACATATATAACTTTTAAATTAATTCCTTCTTCTTTGAGTCTTGGTAGAACTTCTGTTACAAAAACCAGAGTGACTCCTGATCCCTGCAGAACAACAACGCCATCTTGATTGCCATCACAAGGCTCGGATAAACAATAAACACCAGTGGTCGCACTAGATGCGGGTGCCAATCCTAATTGATTTCTGTCCAACACAGGTTCGTCTGGCCTTGTAACAAAGGGTATAAGAACAGCAGGACGAGCCCTAAGTCCAGCTGCCATAAGAGGCCAGATTTCTTGAGGTTCCCAGGGAGTTAAAGTAATAGCAGTGCCAGGAGCATAATTTTCTGCGTGTAATTGATATGCCTGGGGATCTGCATGAGTTGGTCCATCTTCTCCTGTTTTCATTCCGGCATGACCGCACTGCAACACAACTGTACTGTAGGGAGCACCATCCAATGCTTGCTTCATTTGCTGACTGATAGCATGAACACGAGCGGCTATGTGACCCAGGGGAGCCATAAATGCTCCGTATGAGGCTCCGACCCCTATGTGTTTTCCAAATCCTGATATTCCAACAATTATGCAAGAAATTCCATCTTCACAAATCCCCCCCATGCTCAATGATCGACTGGATGGATTGGATCTATAATGCCAGAAATTATCCGCAAAACCTTCGTTGGCTCCAGAAACAGCAGTGGAGTCACTTAAGTCAGCCGCACCGAATAATATGGCTCCTTGTGACTCTTTGTTCAAATACCCTAGGACCCTCCCTAATTGCTTGCGTAATGCAAACTTAGAGCCGATCTCTAAATGTAAACCAGAAGGTGTGTCACCAGTAACACATGCTTGAATCGCACCCTCAACGTCCGGAGCCCCGGCACGTGGCTCTCTCTCGCATGAATCCAAGCGTTCGAAAGAACTTTGAATTCGATTTGTGAGGGATTCACAAAGATCCTTTTCCTTTTCAACCAAGCCACGAATTTCCAGCAGAGTTTCCCAAAAACAAGCTTCTATTTCGACTATATCGGAGGGGTCTTCGGGAGTTGGTAGCTCAGTCGCCTGCATCCCAAAAAGTGGCGACATCACTTCATGCCAACTAGCACTCCCCATTTTGTGTCCTGCACCATGAGATTTCTTCCCTGAAATACCATAATTCCAGCCTTTTTCAGTACGGTAAATTACAGCAGTTGGTTGGCTGTTATCTATTTCTGGAACCATCCTTTGAGCGGTGACTACCTGACCCATATCGAATCCATCTGATACGTGGATCACATTCCAGTCATGAAGATAGAAAAATTCCATAGGATCCCATTGAACATAGTCTCCCCATAAATCCCCCTCTCTTGTCACTCTGTCTGAATCAATAGATGCCTGATTCCAATCCAGATGGCACACCGCATTAGACAATCCAGCTACACCAGCAGCTGCTACGCTCTCATAAACCCTACCTGGAGTAAGCCCCCCCTCACCTTCCAGCATGTGTACAGTGGGGGAATTCTCCCCGAAATAGTCCGCCGCACCAAATGCTAATCCAATCGAACTCGCCATACCCACACCTGATGGACCAGTCGCAATTCTGACGAATGGAGTCATAGGTGTTGGATGTCCGTCTAAGGGAGTTGATTTGAATTCATTAAATAAAGGAGTAGTCTGAGTCGGATTCCTTCTGAATCCCAGCAGGTCCTCGAAACGAAGCCTAAATTTATTTTCTGAAGGCAATAATTCAGGCCGGGCAATCCTTACTAATTCATCCCTCAAGGCCCACATAGCATACAGGCCAGTAGCTTTATGCCCAGCCGCAAACGACAGAAGATCTTGGTCCGGACGAATAGGATCGCGGAAGTCATAATCCATGGAGTCAAAGAGCAGACTACTCATTATGTGTCCGGCTGAAACCGATCCCCCTGGATGTCCCGATTGATGGAAATTGAACTGAGTCGCTACAATCGCTCTATATATTTCGTCAAAACGCTTGAGCTGACCAAGAAACGCTTCGTTTTCTATGCTTTTATCACATTCATTGACTTCTATCCAAATGGAACGCCGGGGGCCAAAAGATCTTGTCATATTGTATTATTCTCTCAATAGTTTTCTGAATTATTTGATATCTACTCATACATACAGAGTACAAAGCAAACCATCTGCAAAAAACCGTAGCAGATGGCAAGCCAACAGCTTAACCTTGTCACTCCACTTCAATCAACCCAAGCTGAAAAAAAAGCTAGAAATCAGTTATTTGGTTCCAGAAATTCTGTTGCTCATCTCACCACTTGGATTCTTACATTGTCGATTAGTTTGTCTTCTCCTTCTCAACTTGTAATTGCAGTATGTCTGGATCCCACCTGTCATCTCCAAGGAGATGCTTTACGAAATATTCTGCTCTCAACCAAAACCAATAGTCACCCATATCCCCATAACTATGACGTTGTCCTGGAAACACAAAAAAATCAAACCGCTTATTCGCTTTTATTAGAGCTTCTGCTACCCGGAAAGTCCCAGCATGATGCACGTTGTTATCTACATCTCCTGTAGTCAACAATAAGTGTCCCTTTAGATTTCCTGCTAGATCAGAATTTTTCTCTATATCGTATTCAAAAGATACGCTACCATCTTCAGCTACCACCTCTTCTACTCCATGGTGATCTTCAGACCAACTACGGTTGTAGACGTCATTGTTATGATTCCCAGAAGATGAAACGGCGACCTTGAAAAAATCTGGATATACGAACATGGCCGCAGTTGACATGAATCCGCCTCCAGAATGACCATAGATCCCTACCTTGTCTAAATCTATGAAATCATGTCGATCACCGAGCTGTTCAAGTACCGATTTTTTGTCCGCCAAACCGTAATCCCTGAGGTTTCCGTAACCATAATTATGATACCACTTGGAGCGATCGGGATGCCCTCCCCTATTCCCAAGCGTGACTACTATCATTCCAAACTGTGCTAAACCTTGTTCGTAGCCATTCAAGCTAAAGGATTTCGAAACTGATTCGGTTTGAGGACCAGGATAGACGTAAGCTACGATCGGATAGTTCTTTTCAGGATCAAAATTGTACGGCTTGTACATCACCCCATAAATGTCAGTAATTCCATCTGCAGATTTAGCTTTGTAGGGCTCTGGAAAATCATAGCCTGCCGCACTGAGGGAACTAAAATCTGACTCTTCTAGTTCCATGATCACTTTGCCAGAGGAATCGTAAAGATCTGCCCTTGGAGTGGTGTTTACACGGGAATAATTATCTACAAAGAAGCGCTTCGACCCACTAACATTAAACTGATGGTCAAAATTCCCTGGATTCAATAAAAGAAGTCCTGATCCATCCAAATTGACCCTATAAAAGTGCTGGTAGTATGGATCCTCATTTTCCTCTCTCCCATTAGCCCGTAAAAAGACCTGGCCCCGTTCTTCATCTACCCCCAAGAGCCCGTCTACGTGCCAAGATCCTTCTGTTAAACGGCCCTTAAAGATTCCATCTGAGCCATATCGATATATGTGACCCCACCCATCTCTTTCTGACCACCACAATAAATCTCCACTATTTTTTAAGTGACCCAAACGTTCTACTGATCCGCCAGACCCATAACCCCTATCCAAGTAGGTATTCATTCTTTCTTCAATGACCACTCTTACATCGCCAGTCTCAGTATTGACCACCAGGACATCAGTCCTATGTCGATCTCTGCTCGTTCTAGTAATCCACAACTCTGATGATCCATCAGCAAGCCACAGTGAAGGTTGAGGCGCAATTTCATCCGTCGGGACAAATGTCCTATCTAATGCCACTGACATCATTTGATCTTGCCATGGATCATCGTTAACACTGACCTTATTCCTGTTTTGCAAATCATAAATTATCACTTCATTTTGAGTAACATCCTCTTCGCCTGGCATATCGTATTTATATGTCTCAAGCTCTGGCCTGTCGTTACCCACTGCGTGGACCACCCAAAGCTCGTTAACATCACGTTGATCTGAGCGCACCAATGCTATTTTTTTTGAGTCCTTAGACCAGGCAATATTTGTCCTTTTCCGCTTCTTCTGGTTCTCAAGGCTAGTCTTGTTAGTCTCACCCCTACCGCTCGAATTGGCTGTGTAACTGTAGTGATCAACGCCATCCGCAGTCAGCTGTATTTCCTCCACTTCCATCCCCTCTTCTGCTTCTTCTGCTTCTTTTCCTTTTTTCCCTTTTCTCACTTCTAGAATTTTCTCATAATCGACTAGGGACATCATCCATAGATTATGTTCCTTTGCAAAGATAATTGTATTCCCATCTGGCGAGATGTTCGCCCACCCTGGATGATTATCTGGAGTTTCTTCAGGACTCAATTGGATCAAAGTATTGGTCCTCAGATTTAGCTCAAAATGACGCACATCAGAAACAGATTCCTCATCCTCATCCTCATCATCGTCATCAGTCGCACTGTCATCGAACCTGACCATAAATTCACCGAGGAAACGGAGATTGTTGATCGGAAGATGCTGTCCATCCCATGGGTCTTTGGTGATTTTCGTAAGTTCTGCAGCCATCCAATCATTGTCGAACAGTTCATTTTTACTTCGAGTGACGGGATTTACTATGTAATATTTCGTTCCGTTAGTATTTTCCCATTTGTACCAAAATTTCTCAGTATCTTTTATCCAGTGAGGGTCTACCCTCGTACTGTGCACTAATTCGCTGATTTTATATGGAGCGAACCGCGCTGCCAAAGTAAAATTGGCCTGGCCATCAGATTCTTGAACCTGACCTCCTGAGCGCCGCACATTTAACTCGATTTCTTGGGCGATCCCCGAATCTACATTGGCCAACATTAAAATCAGGGCAAAGCTGAATTTACAAATCTTTCCAAGTGTCTTACCAATCATCGCTGAAACCTCATCCTGAATTGATCCAATACCAACAAAGGAGGGGCGCTCCCTCCTTTAATACTTATAGCCGTGATAAAACATAGAATTTATCATTCATCGTAATTCAAGTTTCAAGTTACACAAGCATCTCATACTGATCTCAATGTGATATGCGAGGCAATCAAATATTGATTATTGAACAATTAATGCCAATAATTCTGTCTGACTAATATCTTGCGCCGGCATCTTTACTAGAAGCATATAGGAATCGTCAACATCCATTCGACCTTTGAGTAATCTAAAAGTGATAAATCGTAAATTGGGACTGGAAACTTTCCTATTTATTATCGCCATCTTAGTGGCAGGCTGCGACGATGGTATTGCCCCCCCTCTTAGTTCTTTTTCTTTATCTTCATCTAGCATCACATTTTCTTCTTTGGGTGAAACGGTACAATTACATCTGTCGGCCAAGACTATGGAGGGCGCTGACTGGCAAACTCCAATTGCGTCATGGACTTCGGTAAATCCTGAAATAGCCACAGTTTCTGAATCTGGCCTAGTCACCTCAGTGGCCAATGGTTCAACCGAAATCATTGCTAGTTCGGGCACTTTTACAGCCCGGGCTTCTGTTGTAGTTAGGCAAAAGCCCGCAACTATAAATCTCTCGGAAACTCACATCAATTTTGAAAATATCAGTGACACCGCACAATTATACGCTACGGCAAAAGACGCTCTTGGAAACATCCTACTAGAACCCGTACTAGTTTGGGCATCTGGAAGCCCCTCCATTGCAACTGTCTCTGAAATTGGTCTGATAACAGGTGTTAGCCTAGGTGCTGTCGAAATATCAGTAAGCATAAATAACATCTCGGCCACGGCCAATGTTACTATCAGCCATTGGGATGAAATTACCGCAGGTTATAAAATGACCTGCGGAATGAGAACTTCGGACGAACTTTACTGTTGGGGAAACAATGACTACGGACAGATCGGTGACGGCACATCGGAACGCAGAGATGAACCCACCCCTATAGCTACAAGTTTGAACTGGATTTCAGTGACCTCCATGGTCGATCACAATTGCGGGATATTGTCTAGTAAACTTGGAGTTTGTTGGGGAAACAATGACTACGGACAGGTCGGTGACGGTACATCGGAACGCAGAGATGAACCCACCCCTATAGCTACAAACATCGGTCTAAATAAAGTAAGTGGAGGGCTAGAGCATTCCTGCGCGATATTGGTCACAAGTGAGATTGAGTGTTGGGGACGAAATCAATTTGGACAACTAGGTAACGGGAACCGCACTAAACAGTCAATTCCCATAGCTATAAATCTTCAACAAACTTGGGTTGATATTACTGCTGGCTCTTATCACACATGTGCCATCAATAGTTCCAGTCACATTTACTGCTGGGGATTAAATCAATTTGGACAATTGGGTGATGGCACCACAGTAAACAAAGATTCTCCCGTGCGAATTTCTGGAGAATCAATCTGGACATCTATCAGTGCCGGTCTCTACCACACATGTGCCATCAATACATCCGGCGATGCTTCTTGTTGGGGGCTCAACGACCAAAAACAATTGGGATCAGATAGAAATCAAAACCAATGGCCTGTTCCCGATGAGATCCAAATAGAACATCAATTGACTGATTTATCTGCTGGCCGTTCGCACAGTTGTGGCTTGACTTTGTCAGGACAAGCTCTTTGTTGGGGGAACAATGACTATGGCCAACTAGGGGATTCGACTCAAACCCAGAGAAAATTTCCCGTTGCGGTCCATGGGAACCACATTTGGAGATCCATAGAGGCTGGAATACACCATACCTGCGGGGTAACCACTAGTGGGAGTGGTTACTGTTGGGGGGACAATCAGGATGGCCAACTGGGCAGCTACGCCGACTTGACTCAATTAACGCCCGGAAAGGTGAGTATCGCAAAATACTAAAAGAGGCACTTTGGCCCCCAAAGACTCTTCCATCAAACTTCAATTCATCAATGTAAATAGTCAGACAGACCTGGTAATCCCTCCATCCACCCTGATGTTCTGTCCAGTGATATATTCTGCTCCAGTTGAAAGAAGAAACAACGCTGTTTCACCAATCTCAGAAACCCTGCCGTAACGACCGGCCGGTATCCGCTCTAAGATGGTTCTATCAATTGGATAAGAATCTATGAATCCTGGCAAAATATTGTTCATGCGAATCCCATGAGGTGCGTACTCAGTAGAATATAATTTTGTATAACTACCCAGAGCCGCCCGTATACATGCCGAGACAGGGAAACTTGGGTCCGGCTCATAGGCAGCAAAAGTAGAAATATTCACTATCGAACCTCCTCCTCCCTTCATCATCACCGGAGTCACTGCTCTCGCCATTTTTACCACGTTCATATAGACCATATCGAAGCCTGAATACCAATCTTCATCAGTCAGGTCCAACAGTGATCCCTTGGGTGGATGCCCAGTGCTGTTTACCACTCCGTCAATCCGTCCATAGTGCTGCATACACAATTGCACTGCAGTGTTGATGTCTTTTTCCGAAGTCACCGACCCCGTGACTCCTACACAACCCAATTCGACTGCAAGCTGTTTAGCTCCTCCGGAATTCGATAGGAGAACCAATTGATATCCGTTGTCTCGCAGGGTCTTCGCAACTGCAGATCCCATTCCTCTGCCAGCCCCAGTAACTATAGCAGCCCGTTTTGTCATATGATCATCCATGTTTCGGTTTGAATAAATGTACCTAGCCCCATTTCCAGTCGTTTATGTCACTATATATTGCGGGACGATACCCTCGATTGAGTCCAGAATAGCTCTCACAGACAAATCGCTCATGGCTTTCCTGGCCTCCCAGGTTGCGCTGCCGATATGCGGCGTCAAGGTCACCCTGGAATCAAGTTTCAATTCTACCGGAATGTTTCTCGGATCTTCGAAAACATCTAACCCAACTCCACCAATTAAATTTTTTCTAAGCGCTACGACTAAGTCGCCTTCCTTAATTATACCACCTCTTCCAATATTGATTAGAATGGATTTCCTCTTCATTTGTTGGAAAGTTTCTAGTTTGAAAGAATGCCTATTTTCATCATTTAATGGTGAAGTAATTACTAGAATGTCCGAATCTGAGATTAGCCCATGGAAATCCACATAATCAATACCCAATCTGGATTCTATTTCGGAATCGAGCTTTTTCCGATTGTGATAGATCATTTTCATGCCAAATCCGCTGATAATTTTGGCCATGGCCTGACCTATTCGGCCACAGCCTAATATGCCAAAAGTTTTTCCGGAGAGTTCTGTTCCCAACAGAAGATCTACTTTCCATCCCTTAAACTCGCCACTTTCTACTAGTTCATTTCCTTCGGCCAACCTTCTGGCAACCGTCATCACCAGAGAGACGCCCAACTCTGCACAAGAAGTTGTTAGGACATCTGGGGTATTGGTAATCACTATCTTTTTCTCATGGGCGTATTTTACATTGATATTGTCATAGCCTACACCAAAATTAGAAAGGATCTTCAGCCTAGGGGCGGAATCGATGACTTCCGTGTCCACCTGGATACTGGTCATGACTACAGCTGCGCATGCTTCCCTTACGACATCATTGAATTCATCTTGACCCATGACTTTGTCGTCGGAATAAACGACTTCATAGTCATCAGGGAAGCTATTGTAGGAGTCCCCTATCAAAGGACCTGAAACTACTATAATTCCATTTGATTTTTTAGCCAATGGAGTTTCTCCTTGCTAGCAGCTGTAGTCGATGTCTTGAGGTGGGTGTTCTCATTAGGCAGCTCTTCAGTCTTGTGCTTCTCTCAGAGTAAAGTAGGTCCAGATCCAAGGAAGCCTCCTAATAGATATATCGATTAAAAACAACATTAAAGCTACCAACAAGATCTTATTCCATAGCGGAATAGGAATGAAAGCTTTTTCTCCATAATCTGAAAATATATCTTCTTCTTCCGGTAAAAATTTTCCCCCTGTGAGTTCGCTTATTGATCTTAAAAACTGCACATTAGGTGGGTACCTTTTATACTCATCTGGATATGTATAGTGGAGGTTCTTTTCCTCAATCCCATTTACATCTGTGTTCAATTGGAAGAGATAAGCAGAATCCTGCGAGCTCTTGACCGGATAGCTTGCGCTATAGACGCCAAATCCAGTCTGGGCAAGCTCCATTGTTATTTCTTCCGATCCTGGACCATTCACACTGATTTTAGGTTCTAACGATGAATCCAACATTCCATCTAATCCAATTTCACGCACCGTCACTACTGCTTCATCTCCGTGACGTTGCACTTCAAAGGTAAGACCTGGATCATCGTTTCGGCGCATAGTTTCTCGTACCAATTGAGTCCAGAATTTTCCATATCCATCCCATTCCAACCAATTGACAGCCCAACGGTTCTTCACGTCGGAGGTAAAAGCAGCTGTCCTGCCTAGTCCGTAGTGCCACCTAGCAAGAATAGGTGTGCCATCATCAACCTCTATCAACATTTCAGCATTATCTTTGCCCCGAGTTTTAACATATCCCTCAAGATCAGGAGCCGAATAAAGATCCAATCCTGAAAATATCTCAGAGGAACGCACAGATTCGAAAGTCACACGTTCTTCGATTAAAGTAGATTGAGACGCTATCTGAGCTTCTTTAATAAATACCTGTGGAACTCCTTGTGCATCCCTGATATAGTACGTCCGGCCATTTCCCCACATTGCAATATCTGACAGTAATTCACGATCCGCTTCCTCTCCCACAGCCACAGATGACACTGTTATATCTTCATCTGCCATTCTGGTGACGAGGTCTTCATAATCATCCGCGTAAGTCTTGCCATCAGAAAGAAGTACAATATGTCGGACTTCGGCTTCCGTCTCAGCCAAGAGTTCAAATGCCTTGTCCAGTGCCGGATAAATATTTGTCTGAGATCCAGCGACTATCTGACTAATAGATTGATTTATTCTGAGTTCTTCAGATGCGAGTTGAAGTGGGACTGCTACATAAGGGGTATCGTCAAAAGTCACCACCCCAAACCTATGTCTATCATCCATGATTCCCAGGGCCGCTTTCGCTGCCTCTTTCGATAATTCCAGCTTTGCACCCACCATACTGTATGACTTATCTAGGACTATCACTAGCGCCAAATCTTTCCGTTCTTCCTCTACCTCAAACCAAATTGGTAATACTTCTTCTATCATCGAACCGGAATAGCCTTCCTTGCCGTAACTAGACTCGCCAGCGGCAAACACAAGACCTCCTCCAAAATCTCTTACATATCTCAAAACTGCATCCATCTGGGTTGGCTTCAAATTCTCTGGTGATACATCACTCAAAAAGACAAGGTCAAAAGGCTCTAACCCAGCTTGGCTAGCAGGCACATCGGCTGCCGAAGATAGCACTACATCTATACCTTCCATTTCCAGTGCGTCATTCAGGTAATGTGCACTTTCTGAGCGTCCTTCCACATATAAAACCCGAGTTTGCCCTTTCACTACCACTGACTGGTCTAAACGATTGTTTTCTACTTCTTCATCTGATTGACTATCTATTCTCGCAGATATCGTAGTGGAGCCTGATCTTTCCATTACGATTTCGAATGGCAGGACATTGAGTCCCTTTTCAAGGGTCATCGATCTTTTCGAATGCTGCTCGTTTTCGATCAGCAACTCAACTACAGCATCCTTCTCGATTCGACTGTATATTTGCACTTCTACCAAGATCGGTTCTCCTTGGCGTATCTCCTCTGGAACTTTCACATTATCAATCCAGCTGTCATCTCCTCCAATTACTGTCGATGGAAAAGTGAAAATCCTAATACCTTTTTCTCTCGCCTCTAGTACTACATCGAAATCTTCACCGGAGTTTGCATTGCCGTCTGTGAATAGCACCAGACGGTTCAAGTAGGACGGATCAAAGCTATTCACGGCTTGTCTCAGGCCCCCACCTAAGTCAGTAACATTCTGATTGATAGAATTATTAGATCCGTCTGTTGATACTTCCACCGAAGCAATTTGGTCTGTAGAGCTAAGAGTTTGAGCTGATCCTGCAAACAACACAAAAGCGGAATGCTCTGGATTTCTTTCATCCTCGACTCTAGAAACCCAGTCTATGGCACTCCTAATAAAAATAGGATCTATACTACCAGATACATCTATAGCATATACCGTAGAAATCCACGGTCCATATCTATTCCATGTAGGTTGCATCAAAGCCAGAACTAGCATCGAAAACAAACATGCCCTGATCACACTAAGAATTTTCAGGTGATATACCCCTATTTTGACTTTTGTCTCAGTTCTAATTTTCCACATTAATGGTAGCAATAGAAGAAATACCAGTGGCCAGTATTGCTCGAAAGATATGTTCATACTGTGATCCTCCGATGATACGTAAACCACTCTAGTGCGACCAATAATAATGAGATAGAAACCAGAAGGCTCCATAGGTTAGGCTTTATCTGTTCATTCAACCTATCATCAGACTTTATACCCACTCCAGAAAATGCTCCTGAATTAAGCCTAGATTTATTGACCAAAGTATAATTGTAGTTAGTCAGGTTTGCAGGCATCCAGGATCTATCAGACCCCTGGCGAATTGAGTATAAATTAGGCGCTATTGCATGAAAGATTGTATGTCCATCAAAAACATTAGCTTCGATTGAGTTGCCATCTAAGTCTAGTATTAATGCATTGTCTGTGGGAATCACCACCCTTCCCTGTTTCACAAAAGCAGGCACATTACTCTCTAGCATCCAGTCTATAGTATTGGCTAAGAATATTGGAAAGGCTGGTTGAAGAGGGAAATTTGATCCTTCTAAAGAAAATCCCACTTGGACAGATTTTTTATCAAGGATCTTGGCAATTAAAAGAGGAGTTTCAATATCTCCCCACAAAATTTCGCTATCATCAGTAATAAAAGACGGAGACGACACCTTCTCTATCCTTAAGTCCGACAGCGTGACGCCCCTAAGGACAGGATGATCCCCGAGAGACCTGAACGATCCTACCGATACAATATCTTGGCTGGATTGCTCTGCAATTAGAAATTCCAATGTCGGAACGGAAGGTGGAATCTCTGGCTTGAAGCGGTCAAAAATATAAACGTCCGTCACGTCCATAGGATCATAGGACTCTGTCTCTATAACTGAAAATTCGACATTCGACATAGCTTCCAAAGCGGATTCGAGATAAACATTCCCGGATGTAACTAAAGTCACTTTAGATTTGGAACTTAAAGGCTTCACCATATAGGCAAGATCATCTTTGGGAAATGCGTCTCGCACACTAGTGACTGAGACACGTAACGGACCATCTTGAAATTCAGTAAGGTCGACAACACTGGTGACAGAACTATCAGGTTTAAGAGTCAAGGATTCTCTTGTATTTTTTCCTCCAAGACCACTGACTCCAATTACTACTTCCTTAACATTCAAAGAACCGTTTGTTACCTGAACGAATCCTCGAGGAGCAGAAGCAGATTCGCTGAGGCCAGAGCTAACTGTGAGACTTGTAATCCCAACATTTTCAGCTGGCTCAAAAACGGAGATTGTTTCTGTCATAGCGGGGACCGCAATAGATGACACCCCATCCGAAATAAACACCAGACGAGCATCTCTACTCCTAAGTACAGGATACTGTACATTGTCCCCAAAAGAAATGGATAACTTCTCTAACTCTTCTAGTGCTTTCCATTTTGTGTTGGCCACCCTAGACACGATTTGACCTGAAGTGTCAAGAATAAGAAATTCCGCGCTTGGGTGAGAACCCATAAGAATCTCTCTCGCCACCTCCACAGCATGTTCCCAGCGAGTAGATCCGTCTCGCGTAAGAGTAGCCATAGTGCCTGAGTTATCCATCACTATAGTCGCATTTTTGATCTCGGATTCTTCTGAAGAAATCAACTCAGGACCACCTGAGGCTGCAACAATAAAAACTGCTATGATGCAGGCTATCAATATGGACAGTAGTCGCCTCAATTTATCTAGGATGGAACTCCTCTTGCGTTCCCTCATCAAGCGGGTCCAAAGGATAGAAGATGATACTATCACTGTAGGAGGTGGTGGCTTGATCCAATAGAGAATCGCAATGATCAGCAAGCTGGCCACGGCCAACCCAGTCACCAATCCAGGATTGGCCATAAAAAGACTCATTTCAGAAATCTTCCCTGACGGAACACCTGCAAAACTAAATCTTCGAAAGGTGTTTCTGTAGACGTGTTGATATAACCCCAACCATTCTTTTTACAATAGGCCTCAATTGACTCGGAATGGGAGTCAAATAGTTCTCTATAGGAGTCCATCAGTGAAGGTGTGATTTTAACTCGTTCTATAGTTCCCAGTTCTGCATCTTTTAGCAAGACTTCATCGGGCAACTTGGGTTCTCTCTCTTCGGTTTCATAAAGATGTACAGCAAACAAGTCCTGGCGATAATGTCTTAACATATCGAATGCTCTTTCAAAGCCAGAAGGGTCCAGGAAATCCGATATGACAACAACCAACCCTCTTCGTCTCCTCGAGGAAAAGAAACCCTTAAAAGAACGAACCATCGAAGTAGAACCTCGAGTTGTCATTGCTTCTAAAAATTGAAAAGTGTTCCATACTTGGCTTTTTCCTCTCCGGGCGGAGAGTTGCTTGTCAACACCGCTATTAAACCCGATCAGATTGACACGGTCTTGATTCATAAGACCTACGTAGCACATGGCTGCAGCGATCTTCCTTGCATGATCAAATTTCGAAGGATTGCCGTAATCCATTGATGCGCTTGAATCGATGAAAATATAAATCGGCAAGTCAGCCTCTTCTTCAAAGGTGCGAAGCAGAAGTTTGTCCAACCTTAAAAATGTTCTCCAGTCAACGTTTCTTGTATCCTCACCAGACACGTACTCCCTATAGTCCGAAAATTCAATCCCTGAGTTTGTCTTTTTTTTTGAACGATGTTCTCCGTGAAGATGCCCTGGAACCATCTGCTTAGAGATCAAATTCAAATATTCCAGTTTTTTTAGAAATTCATCATCAAATAGTGTGTTAGATCGTTCCATATCTAAATGTTCATTCCTGAGGTTCTGGAATTTCATTCATAATTGTGGTTAGAATTTCGTCCGGATCGATTCGGTCTGCTTCCCCTTCGAAATTCAACAAAACTCTATGTCGAAATGCTGGAAGGAAATAAGATCGAATATCTTTACAAGACACATGCACCCTGCCGTTTACCAATGCATTCACCTTGGAACCGACAACTAAGGCCTGTGTTCCTCTTGGGCTCGACCCGAAACGAACATACTTGTCAGTCAACGAGTGAGTATATTCGTTGCCAGGATTAGTAGCCAAGGTCAACCGGATTGCATAGTCTTGGATAGTGGGTGCAATCGGCACATTCCTAGCTGTTTTTCGCATCTCAAGTATTTGGTTCTGATCCAATACTGTCGTGGCTTTAGGTTCGACTGAAGTTGTAGTGCGATTCATGATTTCATGCATGTGCTTAGCCTCAGGATATTTGATTCGAAGCTTATAGAAAAACCGGTCCAGTTGAGCCTCAGGCAGAGGGTAGGTCCCTTCCATTTCCACGGGGTTTTGAGTGGCAAGGACAAAAAAAGGCGGTTCCAATTTATGAGTTGTAACTCCAACGGTCACGCTTCTTTCTTGCATTGCTTCTAGAAGGGCAGATTGGGTTTTTGGAGTAGCGCGATTAATTTCATCTGCAAGAAGAATATTCGTGAAGATAGGACCATTTTGAAAAGCCAATCGCTTCTCACCAGAATCGGTTTCGTGCATCACGTCACTTCCAACTACATCTCCAGGCATCAAATCTGGTGTGAACTGTATTCTCGAAAATTTCAATTGTAATACATCGGCTACCGTGGATACTATTTTGGTCTTTCCTACACCAGGAATACCCTCAAGGAGAACGTGGCCTTTCGCCAACAAACTTACCAGGGTTCCATCGATCACTTCTTCATTCCCCACTATAACCTTACCAATTTCAGTTCTCACTTTATGAAATTCATCACAAAATAATGCTACTTGATTGTCAATTTTAGTTGTCATTTTTCCTCAATGGTCGTATGCCTAAAAAATAATTCTTAACTAAATTACGATGTTCCCAGAATACTGTTTCTACATCTAGAGCAGACGAGCTCGAGTACTCTGCCAGGCCACCCATCTCATAAAACTGGAGGTCCGATTTTTGCCTTTGACTAGCACCTTGAAATAAATTTTGTGGATCGGGATTTTCCTGGGTGAGTCGCTCGTCGATGACTTCCAGATTGAGTTGGACCTCTAGTGTAGTTGCATCTCCAAGTTCTAACTCTGCGACCTGGGATGGATCTCCAGTCGAATTCCCCGCAGGACCGCTACCGTCTCCCGATTCACCCCCCGAGGATTTAGTGACTTCATCAGAACCGCTACCAGACGCACCTCCTTCCATCTGTTCATCTGTTGTCATGCTCGAACTATTATCGCTCTGAGATACCTCTTGGCGTAAAGATTGCATATTCATTGATGCCTCATTTAGGGCATCGCCCAGACTCTGGTTTTCAGCCATAGCATCCAATGCAGTCGCAGCTTCACCTAAAGATTCTTCTGCCATGGACATTTGGTCTTCCGCTAAAGCCTTACCTGCTTCACTCAGGGCGGCCAGCAATTCTTCTATCGACAGTGCTTCAGATGAATCTTGCAGATCCAATCCTCGCTCTAACTCATTCAGTGCGGAAGGATCCATGTTGGACAAATTAGCACTCAGTTCTCTTAGTTGCTGAGCTGCCTCGGTAAGATCCATTTGCCCAAGTGAATTGGCAAAGGCCGATAGTTCCTCAGGCCCTGAGACTTCTTCAGATAATTGAGTCATTTCTTGATTGAAAGCATTTAATCCAAAACTCCCTTCATTGAGAATTTCTTCCGCTTGAAGTAGTTCTTTCAACAATTCTTCATTCTGCAATTCATCGCTCTTTAAATTCTGCAGAACCTCTTCCAAATTTTCTAGATCCGATTCATCCAAGAACTCTCCTACATCTCTTTCCAACGTAGACTCCAGATTGGCTATTTGATTCTCGAGATTCGAAAAAGAATCCTTT
The DNA here is from genome assembly GCA_028822645.1 of Longimicrobiales bacterium. Classification (GTDB taxonomy): domain Bacteria; phylum Gemmatimonadota; class Gemmatimonadetes; order Longimicrobiales; family Gaopeijiaceae. The sequence continues at coordinate 36,916 of JAPKDG010000008.1, forward strand.
GGTTCGGTATTAGTTACAAACAAGGGGGGTCGGGTCGGCAGAAGGGCCAATAACACCCTAACTCCAATCAAAATGAAAGCTCCCCTAAACCATTTCGAAGGCTTAAAAGGTAAAAATTCTCTTGGTTTCATTTTGTCCAATGAGTTCGCGGCCCTTTTTAGTTGCAGGTCTATCCAAGCTGATTCTACTGGATTGCGAATGAACCAATATGCGGTCTTAATTTCGTCACTTAAGTCAGCCAGTTCATCCGCCAGTCCAGCGGCCCTCCTGAGTCGATTTTTTTCGAACATCCGCTTCATTCCGAGTCCGGCATAAAATACCAGAGCTCCAAATATAAGAGCCATGGAGGAAGGACCCTCTAAGCCAAAAATAAATTGGCCTACCTGGAAGATTGCTGATACACCCAATGTGCAGCATGCCACTTTTGCGAGAAGATCCGAGCAGTACATCAATTGGAGTCGTCGATCTATCTTCTCAAGGTTCCCGAGAATTTTCCTTGAGGATGTAACTGGTTTTACATATAGGGCCGAGGTCATTTTGATTTCCTTCTTTGCACTCTTATTTCCATATCCTCACCGGTTTGATCATGTTGACCTTGTCCTCAGCATTTCGAATAATTTGTCAAATGAAACTTCGGCGGATACAGGCTTTATATTAGTTGTTTTAGATTATAAATGAATCTTCCTAATAGTTATTTCCACCGCTCTTACTCTACACTTTGAGCCGGCAAATACTGACTGATACAAATCATGTATCTATAAGTGGGCCCACCAGGACTCGAACCTGGGACCAACGGATTATGAGTCCGCTGCTCTAACCAACTGAGCTATGGGCCCTTTCGTTTACAAATTATATCACATCTAATATTTTTTTCACTACGAAGACCTTAATAGTGAAAACAGTTAACCCATATTAGGACTGACCTAAACAATCATACCAAAGAAATGCAATCGATTAAAGCCTTTATATCTCGATGACTAAGATCTTCATATGTGCCTGTTTTCAATGGACCCAATTTCAATGAGCCGAATCTTGTTCGCCTAAGGTGGGCTACCGGATGTCCAACTGCTGCCATTAGGCGACGAATTTCACGCTTCCTCCCTTCTTTTATTACAATTGTCAAACAGTAGGTTTCGCCAGCAGATTTCTTGCTAATTTCAACTCGCGTCGGACGAGCAAATCCATCATCCAATTCTACGCCTGCTCTCAGCTGCATCAAAGTTGCATTGGACAATTTTCCCTCCACTGCAACATCATATTCCCGCTCGATCTCAGAACTGGGATGCTGAAGTCGATTCGCCACATCTCCATCATTCGTCAAGATCAGAAGTCCCTCAGTCAAATAGTCCAATCTTCCAACATAACGCAGAGATCGCATATCAGGAGTCAGAATGTCGTATATAGTTGGCCTGGAACGATCATCTTGAGCGGTAGTGAGGACTCCAGGTGGTTTGTTCATCTTTACCCAGCGGATGGGTGGTATTTCTATAGTGTCTCGGCCTACGACTATCACATCATTTTCGGGATCGACTATTACCCCTGCAGTCTGAACAATCTTGCCATTAACCTTAACCTTGCCCTCTGAGATCAAAATTTCTGCTTTTCGTCGAGAGGTCAGGCCAGATCTAGAAATGAATTTATGTAAGCGCATATTTCCTGGGATTCTCTCTACTCAACAGGTGACGTTAAGGGAACAACGCCACCCCCATCTGTTAAATCATCTATTTCTTTTTCTGTAGTCATAATTCCTTCATTGTTTTTTGTTTCCAATTCCCCTGAAATTACACTTTCTACAGAATCGGGGATGTCCTCTCCTTTCAAAATAACTGGTAAGTCCTCAGTTCGAGGCAAATCTTCGAGATCCGAAAATCCAAAATGTTCTAAAAATTTATTCGTAGTTCCGTAAAGCAAAGGCCTACCTAGTCCATCTCCCCTTCCAATGACATCAACCAACTCCCTATCCTGCAAGGTTCTAATCACTCCAGCAGAACTCACTCCACGGATATATTCAATATCGATTCGTCCAATCGGTTGTCTATAAGCAATAATAGCTAGCGTCTCCAATGCTGGCATTGATAGTCTGGATGACTTCGGCACGGTATCGAACCTTTCCAGATAAGGTGCATACACTGAAAGTGTAAGAATCTGATAGCCTCCAGCAATTTGCTTGATTTCAAATGCTCTTTCAGAATCTAAATACATCTTGGTCAATTCTTTTATACATTTTTCGACGACATCCTCATTCAGTGATTCGTCCGCACGTGCGATCTCTTCAGACCTCAGCGGAGCGTCACTTGAAAAGAGGACGGCTTCAACGATTTGTGTTGTTCGCATTATCCCTCACTAGAATTTAGCTGAGATTTGACGGCTTCAGGAGATGAGTCGCTGACACGATACATCCACAATTCCGAAAACGCCTTTGCCTGACGCAATTTTACTTTACGCTTACGAGCCAACTCTAAGCCCGCCAAAAGGGTCATGACTCCGTGCATCTTCGATTCGAATGGTTTTAATAAACCGCTAAATTCAACCCTTTTTAGCCGTTGGAGGGCATGCAGAATCAGGTCCACCTTGTCTTCCATAGCTACTAGCCGTGTGGTTACCCTGTGTTCGACAATGTTTATTGAGGGGACTGTGACAGAGATGGCCGCAGCGTAAACTTCATCCCAGGTAGTATCTAAAATGACTTCTATTTTCTCAATTCTATTAATTGGACTTACAAAGCCTTTGCCAAATTGTCGACTTCTTTGAGATTCTGCGACACTCAGATGAGCTCTGATTTCCTGTATTTGTTCATATTCCAACAATCGATACACCAATTCAGCCCTGGGATCATCATCATCCGACATCGTAGTATTAGGTAGCAACATTCGAGCTTTAATTCTCAAAAGACTAGCTGCCATCTCCATGAATTCTCCAGCATTATCTATTTGTTCCACACTCATGCTACGGATTGCCAAAAGGAATTGGCGAGTAATTTTTGAAATGGGGATTTCGAAAATATCTATGTCTTGCTGCCTAATGAGATGAAGCAATAGATCCAACGGACCTCGGAATCTTTCAAGATCGACAATCAAAAATATTTCTTCGCCGGTATCCCCGGTATCCAGAGAATGAGTCTTCAAGACATTGATTTGATGAATAATTCAGCTACTCCACGGAGCATTTGTACTGGCTTTAGTATAAATGTAAATAGTCCTGGGACAAGAATAGAGCAGACCATTAATAATATCATTCCGTATTGTCCGAAGCGATCGTAACTGACTCGCCATTTTGCAGGAATAAAGTGATACATGACATGGGATCCATCAAGAGGTGGAATCGGTATCAAATTAAAAAACGCAAGGATCAGATTTATAGAAACTCCGTACCAAGCGAGTTCCACCATGAGGTCGATAGGATTCTCAAAACCTGTAACTCTTTGAATATTTAAAAGTGCGATTATTAGTGCAGTAAGAGCCACAGCCAAAAGAAGGTTAGCTGCGATTCCGGCTAGGGAGACCTTGATATCAGCAGATCTATAACTGCGGAATTTATTGGGATTAATGGGAACGGGCTTCGCCCAACCAAAAATCATACCATCAGTAAGATTATACAAAACTACTGGAACGAGAAAGGATCCCACCAAATCCAAGTGAGCAAATGGATTCAATGTGATTCGGCCTAACTCATAGGCTGTATCATCACCTTCCTGTAGTGCGACCCAAGCATGTGCGACCTCATGACAAACTATCGAGAACATGAGGACAAGCAGAATGGATAATAGTTCCATGGCTGAGAAGTTACTTTAGGATCTAATTAGAAGCCACCCCCGAAAAACAGCTAAACAAGTTAGTTATTGATCAAGTTCGAAGTTTCCAATATAATTCCATTACAATTATTGCTGTATAAGACTTACGATTCGAGAATAAAGTAATGCCCAATATAAAAAGTGCCAAAAAGCGTGTTAAGACCAGCCAAAATGCGAACGAACGTAATAAAGTAGTGCGTTCCAGATTAAAAACTGCGATTAAGCGTGTGCGGACTGCCGAGGACGCCTTGTCGGCAGAACTTGAATACAAAAAAGCTCAAATTTTATTGGATCGCGCTGCTACCGATAGAACTCTACATCCAAACGCAGTTGCCAGAATCAAGAGCAGGCTATCGAGAACGTTTAGTAGTTGATCTAGCTCAAGGGGTTCGATAGAGATTCTTCGTCTCCACAGAGCTAATTGCTTAGGATTTTTTAGAGGCCGTTCCAGACAATTTTACCGTCCACGATCGTCTTGCTCGCTCTACCTTTCAATTTTAATCCCTCGAATGGCGTATTGCGACTCTTGGACATGAATTCGTTGGAGTTAACGGACCAAATCACGTTTGGATCTATGATGGTCACGTCGCCTATGCCTCCTCTTTTGAGAGTTCCTCCGGGCAAATTGAATGCTCTAGCTGGGGCACAACTCATCCGGTCAACCAAAGTGGATAGGTCGACAACCCCCTGGCCTACCAAGCAAGTCAGTCCTATCCCTAATGATGTCTCCAAGCCAACGATTCCGTTAGGTGCATCCGCAAAAGTTTGTTCCTTTTCGTCATAGTGATGAGGAGCGTGGTCAGTAGCGTAAACACATAGGGTGCCATCGGAAAATCCCTGAACTACAGCATCGCGATCTTCACTAGACCTAAGGGGTGGATTCATTTTCGCATTCGTATTATATCCATCTACTTCGCTGTCAGTGAGAATAAGATGGTGAGGTGTAGCCTCCGCTGTAACTTGAACCCCTCGACTTTTTGCCTGGCGGATCATTTCTACTCCATATGCCGTCGACACATGCTGGATATGCACCCTGCTATCTGTGAGTTCAGACAGCAGAAGATCTCTAATTATCTGTATATCTTCTGAGATATTAGGTTTTCCAAGTAAGCCCATCCGAGTAGAATTTAGACTCTCATTCATGGTTCCTGCCCTAGATAAGTCTAAATCTTCGGGATGGTCGGCAACAGGAATTCCGAATGCCTTAGCGTATTCCATCGCCATTCTCATTAGACCGCCATTCATCACCGGGTTACCATCGTCAGTAATTCCTACTGCACCAGCTTCAACCATTTCTCCAATAGCAGCCAGGCTTTTGCCCTCCTGATTCTTAGATATGGCGCCTAACGGATAGACCCTGGCTCCAGCTGCTTTTTCAGCCTGCGCCAACACAAAACGGATGCCCGCTGGATCATCAGTCACGGGGTCAGTATTCGGCATAGTACATACTGCCGTAATCCCTCCAGCGACAGCAGCCCTTACACCGGTTTCGATGGTTTCTTTATGTTCTCCTCCTGGCTCACGGAAGTGAACGTGGACATCGATTAAACCTGGAGTCACAATTTGACCTCTAGCGTCAAGCTCAATTGTTTCTTCCATCCTGCCTATCTCATCGCTGATCGCTTCAATTTTTCCATCAACAATCAGTAAATCCCCCGTCTTGTCCAAAGACTGACTCGGATCGACTATGCGACCCCCACGAACCAAAACTGATCTCATTTTAGTCTAATTCACTCCCTTAGCAGATTCAGCTGTCTCTGGGGTGCCTCCAGAGAGCAAGTATAGGACGGCCATCCTTACAGCTACTCCATTGGTAACTTGTTCTAGGATCACCGAGTTCTGTCCATCTGCTACATCACTGTCTATCTCAACACCTCTGTTCATTGGGCCTGGATGCAAGACGAGAAGTTCATCGGAGCCCAATTCCAATCTCTGCTTTGAAAGGCCCCATTTTTGGTTGTATTCCCTCAGGCTGGGGATATAGCCGCTGTGCATTCTTTCCAATTGGAGACGCAAGACATTCAAAACACTGGACCACTCTATCGCTTCTTCAATCCTAGAGAACACTCTTACTCCCATTTTTTCGACATCTGCTGGCAAGAGGGTGTAAGGACCACAAACTCCAACGCTAGCTCCCAGCTTAATTAGCCCGTGTATATTGGACCGTGCCACCCTTGAGTGCAGTACGTCTCCAATGATACAAACCTTAAGACCATCAAAACTTCCTAAGTGATCCCTGATGGTCAAAGCGTCAAGAAGGCCTTGCGTGGGATGCTCATGACTTCCATCTCCAGCATTAATGACATTGGAAGGGATCCTCTCTCCTAAGAATTTTGCTGCCCCAGATGACCCATGCCGTATCACTACCATATCTATCTTCATAGCCTCTAAGTTTCGGGCTGTATCTACTAGAGTTTCCCCCTTGGACACAGAAGAGCCCACTGAAGAGATACTTACAGTATCTGCACTCAATCTTTTTTCAGCAAATTCAAAAGAAATTTTGGTCCGAGTAGAAGGCTCAAAAAATAGGTTCACAATGGTTTTACCCCTCAATACCGGAACTTTTTTGATTTGCCGTTCCGAAATCTCTTTGAAGGCTTCCGCTGTATCAAGAACTGTGACTATTTGATCGGTAGATAAATCCTCGAGACCTACTAAGTCTTTTCCAAGACTGAACAAATTTGGTTTCAAGAAGTACCTTCCTTCAAAGAAGCCAGCTCGACCGCCCACCTTCCGTCCAGTTCGGGCACCATAACAGAGACTGTATATCCTGTGGGGACTTCCACTTGCCTGCCCACGGTATCTGCTTGAATAGGAACCTCTCGTCCTCCACGATCAATGAGTACACATAGGGAAATCTTAGCAGGCCTACCCCAGTCCATCAACTCATTTAAGCCCGCTCTTGCCGTTCTTCCAGTAAAAATAACATCATCTACGATAACTAGCTTCTTTCCCTCTATTGAAACCTCTGGCAAACTGGTTTGACCAACTATTGGCTTTGGTCCAATGGTAAAGAAATCATCTCTGTAGAAGGTGATGTCCAGGGTCCCGAGTGGGACCTCTATTCCTTGGGTCGCCTCAATTTCCTTCTTGAGAAGGTGGGCCACTTGTACTCCCCTACGGTGGACCCCCATAAGAATAAGATCCTCAGCACCTTCATTTGATTCGATCAAGGTAACTGCCATCTCGCTTATGGCTTGTCTTATCTCTTTTTCCTTCATCAATGAGCTGTGCAGAGGAAGCTCCTAGTTCGATCAATGAATCTACACCACATCAAATTAGACAAGACAACGTACCTTTACAAGAGAAGTAGCTTTGATCATCATCATCTTGACCCGTAAATCATCTTGATCCTGGAAAAGAGGGGCTTCACATGAATTCCAGATTAAACGTAGCCGTTCTATTCTTATCTCTCGGCCCAATTTTTCTAAATCCGATCAATGCCCACTCTCAGGATATCACTGCCAACCCCTCAATAATACTGAGTTCCGTCCCCTTCTCTATTGAACTTGAAGCGGGCAGCACAAAACAATCTTCCTATGTGATCAAGGACGCTCTTGGACAACCAATATCCTCCGGAACCATTGATCCTAACCAAACACAAATTATTGAGTTAAAAGTCTCAAGCAAAAACCAACTCCCCCTGGTTATCCAGATTGATGAACATACTATTTCGTTCCAAAAACCATTTATCCCTGGATGGTTGTCTTTGGCTCCACCATTATTAGCAATAACCCTAGCCTTATTGTTCCAGGAAGTGATAACTGCACTACTAGCAGGCGTCTGGCTTGGAGCCTTCATGATAAGCGGCTATAGGCCTTTCACCGCACTAGGAAGATCCGTGGATTCCTATGTAGTCCCAGCCCTAGGTGATACAGACGGTGGCCACACCCAAATTATTGTCTTTTCTCTCATGTTAGGTGGCTTGGTAGGGATAGTCGCCAAGAATGGGGGCACGCAAGGAATTGTCGACAAACTCAGACCTTTTGCGAAAACCCGTCGTCGTGGTAGTCTGGCAACGTGGTTTGCCGGCCTCTGCATATTTTTTGATGATTACGCCAACACTCTCATCGTTGGTACTACGATGCGTCCGATCACAGATAGCTTGAAAATCTCAAGAGAAAAACTAGCCTATATTGTTGATTCCACCGCGGCACCTGTCGCAGCCTTAGTCCCCATATCTACTTGGGTAGGTTACGAGATATCACTCATTTCAGATGGAATGCGTGATGCTTCTAACATTCCAGAACAAACCTCCCAATTAGCACAAACTCTTTCTACTCTCAGTCCTTTCTCAGTATTCGTGAGTACAATTCCATACATGTTCTATCCAATCTTTGCACTAGTGTTGGTTTTTCTCGTTTCGGTTATGGATCGAGACTTCGGGCCAATGTCTTTAGCCGAAACAAAGTCAGTCAATAGACAAAATAAACATCCGGATTCTCAAATTAATTCTTTAGAAACGCTAGCAGTTTCAGAAAATTTGCGATCGTCCAACGGAACGGGATGGTATAATGCTTTTATACCCATCGTCACTGTAGTGATCGTTGTAGTTTTGGGCCTTTACTCTTCAGGAAAGTCACAATTAGCCACGGAGACCACTTCTTTGCTAGACATTTTTGGAGCAGCAGACCCTTACAATAGCTTGTTATGGGGGTCTACTGCTGGATGCTTAGTAGCTGTCCTGCTCACGATTTCACAAAACATCCTTACTCTAAAACAAACACTGGAAGCATGGGTAGAAGGTCTAAAAACAATGTTGACCGCCATGGTTATACTAATACTAGCTTGGTCATTAGGGCAGGTTACCAATGATCTCGGAACAGCTAATTATCTCTCTCAAATGCTCACAGGATCCCTGCCAATACAAATCTTACCAGCATTGGTCTTTCTCACGGCCTCCGCAATATCATTTTCCACTGGGACTTCTTGGGCCACCATGGCCATCCTGATCCCCCTGGTGATACCACTCACCGTCAGTCTTGGAGGAGGGATTGGGTTTGGTACCGGAGAGTACTCGGTCCTGCTCAGTGTGATCAGCTCAGTCCTGGCTGGAGCGATATTCGGCGATCATTGCTCACCTATTTCAGACACTACAGTGCTCAGCTCGACGGCCTCCCAGTGTGACCACATCGATCATGTTCGGACCCAATTGCCTTATGCTTTGGTTGCTGGAACTATATCGCTTGTAATAGGAAGCCTCGGTACAGCCTATGGACTCCCTGTTTGGGCGGCGTTGCTACTCGGCGTTTCGATGCTCATTGCTATTTTGATGCTATTCGGCAAGCCGAATCAGCCCCATCATTCCAGTTAGATCAGAGTAGACCACTTGTGAACCGTACTGTCTATGGATGCTAACTATTTTAATATATAAGTACTCATGAGCGACGATCTTTAAAGTAGCTTCTAAGAAGAGTGGCGGATTCATCTGCCAAGATGCCGCTAGTCACTTCCAATCTATGATTAAGACGTTCATCGCAGACTAGATTCTCTAAGCTGCCGACCATCCCGGATTTTGGATCTGTAGCGCCAAACACTAGTCGTTCGATTCGGGAAAGTACTAGTGCTCCAGCACACATCGCACACGGCTCCAAGGTCGTGTAAAGAGTGCAGCCAATCAGCCTCCAGTCACCTAACATTTCTGATGCTTTTCGAATGGCTATAACTTCAGCGTGTGCAGTCGGATCTTTCATTGATCCCGTTAAATTATGCGCTTCTGACACCACTATATTTTCTTTAATAATCAAAGCTCCAACAGGCACTTCACCTATTCTGTATGCACATTTGGCCTGGGTTAGTGCCCTTTCCATATAATTAGCATCGGTTCCGCAATCGTCCAAAAGTTTCCCCTTCAATTATTAGCCAAGGGTTTCAGCTGTCTTCTTCTCTAGATGATCCAGAGCATTGCCTAATCGATCCAAAACGCAATCTCTACCTAAAAAGATAAGCACATCGAAGATACCAGGGCTGGCTTCACGGCCTGTAATAGCTACTCTCAAGGGGTGGATCACTTCTCCCAGCTTCCATTGTTTTTGAACAGCATAAGCCCTTATCTTAGACTCTAATTCGGTATCATCCCAATCAACCTCAGTGAAAACAGATCTCAAGAAGCTTAAAATCATCAAGGATTTCTCTGGATCCTTTAGCCAATGTTTAAGGACTGCGGATTCATCAAACTCTATATCGTTACTGAAAAACGGCTCTGAAAGCTCTACAAGGTCAGAAATTCTTCGCGCTCGTGTTTTCAATAGATCTATCAATCCAAGATACCAATCTTCCCTCATTTTCAGGGCATCCTGGGTTATCAATCCAGCAGCTTCTAATTTGGGACTCAATAATTCTGCGAGTTCTTTCGCTGGGGTAGAATTAAAATGTTGGCCAGAAAGCCATCCTAATTTTTTCAAATCAAAGATGGAACTCTTTTTTAATACTCTGTCCATCGAAAACCGATCGATTAGAGTATCGAGGTCCATGAACTCAATGTCATCCCCCGGATTCCAGCCCAGGAGAGCCAAGAAATTAATCATCGCACTGGGTAGGAATCCTTCATCTCGATAAGCTTGTATGGCTGTAGCACCATGGCGTTTGGATAAACGCTTTCCATCTGGGCCTAAGATCATTGGAACATGAGCAAAAACAGGTTCCATCCACTCCATTGAATTGTATATGAGGATTTGCTTAGCAGTGTTCGATAGATGATCATCTCCGCGGATCACATGTGTGATACCTTGATTTGCATCGTCAGAAGCCACAGCAAAATTATATGTGGGACTACCATCGCTCCTCAGGATGACTAAATCATCGATATCCGCGTTCTCAAACTTCATTTCCCCATGGACCATGTCTTTCCAGATAGTTTGGCCTTCTGGAACACGGAAACGTATAGCGTGAGATTCGCCATCTTGAGCCTTGGCTTCTCCTTCTTTTACAGAAACCAATTCAGCCCGCCTCCGGGCGGCACGCCTGTCAGGGCCGTTGACTTTAGTCCTTGTTCTTTCTGAGGCAAGCTCCTCGGCGCTGCTAAAATCCCTATAAGCTAAGCCGCGGTCAAGGAGTGACATAACTTCTTCCTTGTGCCTCTTTAGGCTCTCACTTTGGAAATAAGGACCTTCGTCCCAATTCAGACCTAGCCACCTTAGGGATTCCAAAATAGTCGCATTGTGTTCTGGATTAGACCTATCTTTATCAGTGTCTTCGATTCTAAGAACGAAGACACCTCCATGTTTCCGAACAAATAGCCAGTTAAAAAGTGCTGTCCTCACACCACCCACATGTAAGTTGCCAGTAGGCGAAGGAGGGAACCGAACTCTAACTGTCATAGTGAATCAGGTTAAGCAAGCCGATCATCGGAGTCCCCACTAGTCGAACATTTGATTGTAAATCTCCGATGTGGACCCTATAAGTTTTCATCCAGACATCTCTTTGTATGTTGTCATTATATAAGTTTCTATAATCTGCTTAAAGTCGTTCACAAGTTCCACTCCAGTCAGTGTAGAATGATGCTTGCCATTCACATATACCGGCGCTTTTGGATCTTCAGTATTGCCAGGAAGTGAGATCCCCAGATTAGCATGTTTTGATTCACCTGGACCATTTACCACACAACCCATCACTGCAACTGTCATTTCTTCTACCCCAGGATATTTGCGGCCCCAGAAAGGCATATTTTCTCGAATATAGTCTTGGATTTCAAGGGCCATTTCTTGGAACAAGGTACTACTCGTCCGCCCACAACCAGGACACGAGGTCACTTGTGGTTCAAAACTCCTTATCTGCAAAGATTGGAGTATCTGTCGAGCCACCAACACTTCTTCCGTCCTGGTTCCCTGAGGGAGAGGGGTTAAGGAGACACGAAGAGTATCACCTATGCCTTGAATCAACAAAGGTGAGACAGCTGCAGAAGTAGAAATAATGCCCTTTAGGCCTAGCCCTGCTTCGGTTAGACCTAAGTGGAGCGGATATTGACAGCTAGCAGCCAGTTTCTGGTAAACACCTACCAATTCTGGAGCAGCAGACACTTTAGCGCTGAGGACAATCATATCATTCGATAAGCCTATCTCTTCCGCCAATTCAGCGGAACGCAATGCACTCTCGACCATAGTATCAATCACAACATCTTCGGAGTTTTTCGGTTCAGATCGATTCGCATTACGATCCATAGCTCGGGCAAGTAATCTTTGATCCAGCGAGCCCCAATTAACTCCAATTCTCACGGGAATATTGTTGTTTACTGCTATTTCAATGATTTTCTGAAAATTTGTATCTCGGTGTTTTGATCCGACATTACCTGGATTGATCCTATATTTCGATAATGCAGTAGCACAAGTTGGATACTGGTCTAGGAGGAGATGTCCGTTATAGTGGAAATCCCCCACGAGGGGTACTGCTATCCCGTCATCTATTAACCTGGCCTTGATATCAGCTACGCTTTTAGCAGCTTCTTCATTATTAACTGTTATCCTGACAATTTCACTGCCAGCGACTACAAGTTCCTTGACTTGCTGGACGGTGGCCTTTACATCGGCAGTATCCGTATCAGTCATGCTTTGAATGACCAGTGGATTTTCACTGCCAATCAACACGCCGTCGACGGCAACTTGCAATGTTTTCCTTCGCGGCCAATAACTCACGCTTGACGCCACCCTTCTAAATGAGATTAACTTGTTTTAATCTACCAGTAGAAAGATCTGTCACCAAGGCAAACATTAACTGACCACAATCACCTATCAATTTACCCGTGGAGGGACTTTTGAGCGATTCAAAACTGATCATCCTAAAGAACGGTTCTATCAGAGTAGAAGGTGGGATTCCAGTCGAAGATCACGAAGGCAACAGCATCAACACACCAACCGGAAAATCCTACCATCTATGTAGGTGTGGAGCATCACAGAAAAAACCCTTTTGTGACGGTCGCCACAAAATCTGCGACTTCGATGGCACATTAGTATAATTTCACCTTGCAAATTATTTACACAACAGGGAGATCCACTATGCCTAGATTAAGCTGCCGCCAAGATGTTTTAAAGATATTTGTCTTAGGGTTTTGCGTCTTTTTCTCAATTTTATGCTATGTAAAATCTACTGAAGCACAAACTATCGGCAGCATCCCTGAAGGACTTTTTTCTAACGCTAAATTTCGGCATGTCGGTCCTGTTGGAAATCGCGTAAGTGCTGTCACTGGTGAAGAAGGCAACCAAAATATTTTCTATATCGGAGCTGCCTCCGGAGGAGTATTTAAATCAGTGGACGGAGGCCATTCCTGGAATCCGATTTTCGACGATCAGCTATCACTATCAATAGGATCCATAGCAATTGCTAAATCAGATCCCAATTTAGTATGGGTTGGAACTGGAGAATCTTTTATCCGTTCTAACGTCTCTATCGGTGATGGTATCTACCTCTCTACTGATGCTGGAAAGAACTGGAATCACATGGGCCTCGAAGAAACTGGGAGGATTGGAAGGATTGTAATACATCCAGATGATCCGGAGATAGTCTTCGCGGCGGCAGCCGGACACTTATACGGGCCACAGGAAGAACGTGGCATTTTTCGCACTAAAAATGGTGGCATCACCTGGGAAAGAGTCCTTTTCTCAGGTGAAAACTCTGGCGGCATCGATATCGTCATGCATCCGTCCAACCCTCGAATCCTTTTTGCGGCTACTTGGCAAATGCAAATATGGCCCTGGGGAAGAGAAAGCGGAGGTCCAGAGAGCGGACTCTGGACAAGCCGTGATGGGGGGGATAATTGGGTACGCCTTGAAGGAAACGGTTTGCCTAATTCAACGATGGGCAGAATCGGGCTTGGCATGTCAGCTGATGATCCTGAAAAGATTTACGCTCTTATAGAGACCAATTCCAACAGAGATTACGAACCTTTGGTTGACCATGAAGGTACTCTGTGGAGGTCTGACAACGGGGGGGAGTCATGGTCAATGGTTAACGGGGACCATGCCCTAGCACAACGACCTCTCTATTACAGTAGGCTTGCAGTAGCTCCTGACAATGCGAATGAAGTACACTTCATGTCCACAAGATATACAAAATCGCTAGATGGAGGAGTTTCTTATGAAGACATTTCGGGTGGGGACAACCATGATATGTGGATCGATCCAGCGATGCCAGATCGTATGATCATAGGGAACGACCAGGGTGTAATGATCTCCACCAACCGAGGCGACAGCTGGTATCGGCCGCTACTGCCTATCGCACAGATGTATCATGTCGCCACAGACACAAAAGTACCCTACAATCTGTACGGTAATCGCCAAGACGGCCCCTCTACTGGTGGTCCATCAAATACTTTGAGAGGCGGAAAAATCCCTGTTGGATCATGGGGATCAGTAGGTGGCTGTGAATCAGGATTCGCCGTACCCGACACCGTAACTAACTCGACAGTATGGTCGGGCTGCTACGAAGGTATCCTAGAACGCCACGATTTACTCACCGGAATCAGCCGCACTGTTAGTGTTTGGCCTGACAATCCGGAAGGTTGGGCTTCACGAGAGGTCGCTTATCGATTTCAATGGACTTTCCCAATCCATATATCCCCTCATAATAATGAAAAAGTGTATGTGGGAAGCCAATTTGTCCATCAAACTACTAATGGAGGTCAGACCTGGGAAGTCATTAGCCCAGACCTGACCACCAACGACTTAACTAAACAAGTAGCAACTGGCGGACTAACCACAGAAGATGCAAGCCCAACTTATAATTCTGTTATTTTTGCCATTGCAGAATCGCCCGTTTCCCAGGGGACCATATGGACTGGATCACACGATGGCTTGGTACATATAACTAGGAACGGAGGTGAGACCTGGTCAAATGTCACCCAAAATATTCCCTCCCTCCCTCCTTTCGGAACCGTAAGCAACATCGAACCCTCACGTTTCCAGGAAGGTTCTGCATACCTTACGATAGACTTGCACCAACTCGGAATTTCTGAACCTTACGTTTACAAGACAGATGATTACGGCACATCCTGGACCTCAATTGCCGGAGACTTACCTAAAAGCATCTTTAGCTACGTCCATGTGATACGTGAGGACCCTACACGTGCTGGCCTCCTCTATCTTGGTACAGAAAACTCCTTATTTGTGTCATTTAACGATGGGATCAATTGGCATGAGCTCCAAGGAAACCTTCCACATGCTCCAGTACACTGGCTTACAGTACAACCACATTTCAATGATTTAGTGATTGGTACTTACGGACGAGGTTTCTGGATTTTAGATGATATCACTCATCTACAATTACTTACTGAAGAAATACTAAACAAGCCAGTTCACCTTTTTCCTCCACGTCCTACCTACCGATACACACCCAGAGAAAGTTATAACAGCCAACCCGACGATCCTGCCGCTGGTGATAACCCAGAGCCAGGAGCTCCTATTAATTTTTACATTGGGGACTCATTTGAAGGGGATGTTTCTGTGACCATTGAAGGACCCGATGGCGAACATATAAGAACGATAGAGGTGGAATCTTTTAGGAACGGATTCAATAGGATTTACTGGGACCTTCGTTACGAACCTTCTATCGCACCACTTCTCAGAACGTCCGTGCTGGAACATAGCCATATCAAAGCTGGAGATAGAGGCTATAGACCTCCTCCTGACGGCGGGTTAGTTCGACCCATAGCCGTACCTGGACGTTATACAGCCAGATTGGAATCGGGCGATCAAATCCAAGAATCACAGTTCGAGATCTTGCAAGATCCAGAATCTCAAGCCAGCATGACTGAAATTCAAGCTCAACTAAATTTCCAACTCCAACTGCGAGACATGAGCAATTCTGTTTCCACCCTGATCAATAAGATAGAGTGGGTTCGTAAAGACTTAGAGGACTTAAGAGAACAGTTTGGTGATGACGATCAGCATGCTACACAAATGGATCTCGGGCTAGAACTCGAACAAACCTTAATCCTTCAAGAAATGGCCCTCTTTGATCTACGCCTAACAGGAGGATCTTCTCGACAAGATACAATAAGGTGGCCGAGGCAACTGTGGGCAAAGATATCCAGCCTCAGCCAATATTCTTCCGGGTCTGACAATAGGCCGACAGATCAAAGCTTAGAAGTCTTAAAAGCCTACAAGACCAGCCTCCAACGATCGCTCGACAATTGGTCGTCTATGGAAGCCAAAGACCTGAAAGCATTCAATCAGATGCTGACTGAGTCTGGCTTGCCACCTGTAGGACGGTAAGCCAGGCCCTCTCGAGCCATATATACAACCCTTCAGGATCCAAGAAATGGAGGCGGCGGGAGTCGAACCCGCGTCCGTAAATAACTCCTATAAAACCTCTACGTGCGTAGCGTCACTCATAATTTCATCTAGGTAGGTGAGCGAGCAACCAAGCCTAGACTAGCTATCTAAGAATCTCATCTCCAGCTATGATAGCACTAGCCAGAAACCAGCTCGATTTATCGACGCTTCAGAGATTTCCTTCGAGCTGGGAAATCAAGAAACGAGCACGTAATCTAAGTTACGCAGCCATCGCCATTTCAGTATTGGCAATTACAAAGTTCCCAGAGGATTATCGAGGACCCGGGGACCTCGGCACGCAGTTCCATATTCACTAATCACGTCGAGACCGTGACGCCCCCCTCATTATAATCTAGCTACTTCCAGAAACTAAAATAACACTTTGGCGAATAAAGTCACCCAGAAAATGCTTCCAGTCCATCGGTTAAATCCAAAACAGTGTCAAGGTATTCATTAAGCAACCCCTCGACTTGTTCAAAAGATAAAGCCTCAAAAAGCTGTGATCGCAGATTGCGCCCACCTGGGATCCCTTTGGTATACCAACCCAAATGCTTCCTGAAATCCCTCAGAGCTTTGTTGGGGTTTGTTTCATATCTCGATCCATTACGAGCGTGTTCTAAGCAGATTTCGAACCTATGTAAAACATCTGGATCATCAGGTATAGGTTGACCGTCGAGGGCAGCACGTGCTTGACTGAATATCCAAGGACTTCCATGCGATCCACGTGCAATCATTATTCCTGCGCACCCTGTAGTTTCTTTCATAGACCTCGCATCCGCACCTAGGTAGACATCACCGTTCCCAACCACGGGGACATCCAACGCATCCGTCAGACTTGCGATTTCATCCCATCTCGCCTGCCCCGAATACATATCAGTTCTTGTACGAGCATGCAGGATAACCATCTGTGATCCAGAATCTTGACATCTAAGTCCAATAGTCACTGGATCACGTGATGGTTCATCAAAACCGCTACGAATCTTAGTGCTCACAGGCAGATGTGTACTCCTGACCACTGACCTGATGATTTTTTCCACTACATCCAAATCTCTCAGGCACCCAGATCCTCCGTTTCTTTTTACAATTTTCTTTACTGGACAACCAAAATTAATATCTATGAAATCTGGCTGAAATAAATCAGTCACTAAAGCCGACGCTTCTCCCATTTTTTGAGGATTAGAGCCAAAAATCTGTATACTGATCGGACGTTCGTCTTCGTGAAAAATCAAATGTTCCCTGGTCTGAGGATTCCCCTGCAGAATCCCGTCTGCACTTACGAACTCAGTTGATACGACATCGGCGCCAAACTTACGGCACAATCTTCGAAAGGGAGACTCGCTTACACCTGCCTGAGGTGCGAGGAACAAAGGTGTATAACCATCGGGAAACATCCAAGACAACTCGCCCTTCACAATAAACTCCCCATCTCTATACCAGCAGGCCTGCACATTATCACTCTGTAAGCGGACACATTTGGTTTAAGCGCTCAATTTATTACAATGCGGATAACCGAGTTGTACGTACTGGTAGGTAGCGGATCTGAAACATTCTCCTTAAATGGATCTCCTGGAGAAATCTTATTCAGAAAACCTCTTACTCCACCCCTCCTAGCAACTGTTACCTCATTCTCAACAACCGCGTCATTGATCTCAACTTTTGACTCTATAGGACCTTCAAGTAAAGCGTCTGAAACATTCTCCTTAAATGGATCTCCTGGAGAAATCTTATTCAGAAAACCTCTTACTCCACCCCTCCTAGCAACTGTTACCTCATTCTCAACAACCGCGTCATTGATCTCAACTTTTGACTCTATAGATAACTGTGCGAAATACACGCCTGTGGCCACTTTGTTTCCCTGTTGGTCCAGTCTGTCCCAAGACGCATAGTGCGTTCCTGGTTCCTTAAACTTAAGATCAATTACAGGGCTTTCTAAGGAGTCTTTCCTATTGAAATGATAGGAAATATTCGGAACAGCTATGAAATGGTGCAGGATATCGAATACTCTTAATGAGACTGAAACTTCTTCCCCACCATCAAATAATCGTTCTTCCAGAATAAAAGGGATGATTTCCATTCCACCTTGTTCAGCCAAAATTCCCTGTATTAACGAGGATTTATTATTGTCCTCTAGGTTCAGATCCACTGAATTGACGATTTGGGCAGGGGCCTCAGCTCGTAGAGAAAATAATCCACAAATGACTAGGAACAGCATTTTTCCCACTACAATACTTGGATGTGGTTGATCTTTTGCATTATCTAGTTTCAAATGACAACTCCTCATTCAAGGTAGTGATTAGAAGTCATAAGCATACAATATTTCCACTAAAGGTCTCGATAGCAACTACCAGCTTTCCAAATAACCTAATTTAATTCACTGGACACACAAATCTTGAGCTATCTTTACGAATGGTCACACCAGTCTTATCCATATATGTTAAAATTGGGATCAAGTGCTTTCTACTAACTGGTATGACATTTTTGAATTCGGAAGGATTTAGACCTTCCTGACCTCCCAGCTTCGCAATTACTTTTGCCACGACATTCCCCAATATTTCTGAGTTAATCATCAATTGCTGGTCCAATGCGATCAAATCTCCTCGGAGTTCAAGGTATTTCAGCATATCCCACAGATCACTTCTTTCACTAAGTCTCTCCGGAAGTGTTGACACCTCTGGCACCTCCAATCCGGCATCCTCATAAATCGTCAATAGATCATTAATTACTACCTCTTGCTCCGCACTAAGTTCCACCGTATGACCTATTCGGAAAACTAATCCTTCCTTGAAATCAATGACATTGTCCGAAACCATTTCGTCTACCAATAGATCCACCAGTTTCCCCCCATCATCCACGGGAAGGTTTTTCCTTATTGATTCGATAGACATACCACTACTGAGGGGATTGTCCTCATGAAAACTATCTATTGTGTACTTTATTATTTCTTTTGTTTTTTCTACCACTTTGGATCCAAATATATTACTTGAAGTTCCTCTAACTCCAAGCACCCAGCAATTCTGGATGATCTCTCTGCAATCCCTTGGTGGGCAACCGATTCTTAAGGGTAACTGGTCTTTGGGTACACCCTGCCAAGCGGCTAAGTCGAGTACAGATTTTAGTGCCTCCTCCTGGGTGCCATCTATTATGAAATCCATCATAGATTCTTTCAGATCATCAAGAGATTTTCTTTTCGCCGCATATATCTCACCCACTACCGCACCGCCAATCGTAGTAACTGGAGAATATGATCGAATAACCAATCTATCTCTCACACGAGCTAATAAAGGTTTTTCCAGTCTCAGTTGTACCCAACTTTTATTCCCGCCTTCAATGGTCACTCCCCCCAATAGCACGACTCTGGCCATCACTTCATCTGTACCCAGGTGTACTCTTAGTCTTTGTCCATGCTTTACCTTCCAGGAGCAACCTTCCAGCACCTTGAGCCTTACCGTAAGAATAGAACTAGCCACCCAATTCAAGTCATCCAATATCACCTGTCCCCTCTCCACCTGCCGAGTGCTAATCGAAGCTCCAGTGATAGCCACTGCCGCGCGTTGTCCTGCAAAGATTTTTTCAACCTTCTTCCCATGAGCTTCCATCCCTCGGATCCTTCCAGCTATCTGAGAGGGTTGGAAAATAATTTTCGCTCCTTCTTCAAGGGTTCCACTCCATAATGTTCCAGTGGCAACTGTCCCAG
>JAPKDG010000009.1 GCA_028822645.1 Longimicrobiales bacterium
TGATTATCGCATTCCAATCTATTGAAGCTGCTGGAGAAGTTGAAGCAACTTTGGTCGCAGGTGGAATTAAAGTCGCTCTTCTGACGACAGCTGCTGGATTGGTAATCGCTATCCCAGTAAGTGTGTTTCATAACTACTTTGTTTCAAAAATCGATGGCATGGTAATTGACATAGAGGAATCGGTCCAGACTATGATTGACATGCTCCATGCTAGAGAGAGCTGATTGCTAAAAATTGTCCTGCATTAGCAAGGCAAATATAGACAAGGGGCGCGGCTGCAAATGCCGCGCCCCTTTTTTTGTTTATGCTTTTCCTAGCCGCTTCGAATGTCTACTTTCAAGCCTGAAAATTGTGACCAACTTTAAAATCCTTATTGTGAACCTTATAGCCTGCTTAATTCAATGATTTTCCTCCGAGTTGCTATACTTGCTATTTTGTTGATTGGTGTCGAGGGAATCACAATTGCAGTATTGGCCCAGGATAGTCAGTCCTCCCAAAACAGCTCTCCGGATGACAAGGAGTCAGTGATTCAGATGGCCCAAGGGCAGATGGCTATTGGCCGGTTCTGGCACGCCAGTGGAATTCTGAGAGACTTTCAAGAAGGTAAGAAAACGTTGGATCCCGATGTGGTTCTGTATCTGGCAGAGGCGGATGCTGGATGGGAAAATTGGGACGGTGTAGTGAAAGGGTTAGAGGGATATGTGCCACCACCTCATTTTGAAAGTGCGTATAGGGTTCAGTGGTTGTTAGCCAGAGGCCGAGAGGAACTTGGTGAATGGGCTTCTGCTTATGATGGATACACCGTTCTCATGGAAGGAAGAAATGAAGGTGCGGTAATGTCCAGAGCAGCTAGAGCAGCTTTTCAGATGGACTATCTAGAAGTGGTACTGGAAATTTTAAACAAGCTGGCAACAGTCGATTCTGCCCTGGCTAGTTGGACTGCCTTGGAAATAGCGGAGAGAGCTGATAAGCGTGAAGATATTGATTTGGTTATCAGATTGCTTCCGCTTATAGGGGCTGATCTGATTGCAACATCGTATGCCTGGGACTTAGAAGCCAAGAGTTGGTTGTCTTATGGGGATTCCTCTCAAGCTCTGGAGAGCTATTCTAGGCTTCGTGATCAAAAATTGTCTCCGGTCCAAAGAGCCCATGTTTTGAATACGATAGCTGATTTAAGGATGGCAATGGGTGATTCAATGGAAGCCAGAATAGCCTACTTGGAATCTTTTGAGGATTATCCTTCAGGATCAACTGGAGCCATTGCGGCTTGGGCCCTCTTGGAAGCAGGAACGATAGATCAAGAGTTGATACTGTCGTATGCAAAAGTACTGCAGGAAGAGAGAGAGTATCATCAGGCTCTGGTGGCTTATGATGAATATGCACTTTTAGTGCCCGACTCAGTGTGGATCAGCCCAGAAATTCAAATGGCCAGAGCCAGCCTTTTGTGGAGAACGGGACGGTTTGAGGACTCAGTGTTACTTTTTAGACAACTTGTGGAAACAGACGATGAAGATTTCGAGCTCGTTGTTTTGGACCAGTGGCGTCAGGCTCGGAGGCGTCAGGGAAATTCCTCTGCTGTGCAGACGATTGAAGGGTGGATAATTGAAAGATTCCCCCAAAGCCGTCAAGGTACCGATATTATCGCCTCCAGGGGCCATTCAGCATATTCGAGAAGTAGTTATGAGTCAGCAAAAGATTACTACAGAAGAATCCAGGATATGGGATCATCTCATGCCTCGGCAGGATTGTCTAGGATGAGATTGGGGCAGATTTACCTTCAGGAGAAAGATCATCAAAAAGCTGCAGCAGTATTTAGGTCATATCTAAAACAATTTCCAAATGGTCGGCGTTGGGAAGAGGCGACATACTGGCTTTCCAGAACGCTCCTAGAGCTTGGAAGTGATCAGGAGGCTTTTGCAGTCATGCAGGGGCTCAGGAAGAGGAGTCCTCTTTCTTATTATGGAGCGTTGGTTTTCGACTTGTTGGGGGAACCCTATGATCCTGAAATATCCACTGGACCCTATGTCGCACCGATCATGTGGCTTCAACTTCGGTTGGCTGTACTCGATAAGTTTCAATTGGCGGGCCTAGAGCTAGCGACAGAAGCAATGGTTGGGGGTTTGATCGACAGTGTAGAGGGATCAGTAGGCGGAAGTTTGCTGCTGGCTGAAAGCCTAATAGAAAGAGGATTCACTATTGAGGGCATCAATTTAGGTTGGAAATTACTTGGAGATGGCATGGAAATGAGCAGGCGCTTAGCACTCATTCTATACCCCTTTCCCTATAAGGACATTGTCTATAACGAAGCTTTGGAATACGGTGCAGACCCGATATTGCTTGCTGCCGTAATCCGACAGGAATCAGCTTTTACTCCGGCTATCAGATCTCCTGTGGGGGCGATTGGACTTATGCAAGTAATGCCAACTACTGGTGCAGAATTAGCAAAGAATTTGGGGTTCATTGGCTTCACTACATCTAGCCTAGAGACACCCGAAATAAATTTGCACCTGGGAACACGTTACTTGCTCGAAATGAAGGACCGCTATGGTGAGGTCGGCCTGCCCTTAGTACTGTCAGCCTACAATGCCGGGCCGACTAGAGCACGTCGGTGGAGGGATTCATTGGATTCGAAAGATGCCTTGAGATTTACAGAAAGAATTCCATTTGAAGAAACTCGTGGCTATGTCAAGAATGTGGTGCGTAATATACATATATATAAATTTCTTTATGAATCTCCAGGGTCGGGAGGAAATTGATGAATTCTGAATCTGGGCAACCGCCTAGAATTTTTCTGATAGATGCTTATGCGATGATTTATAGGGCTTTTTTTGCATTCATAAAAAATCCACTGATGAACTCAAAGGGAGAAAATACTTCGGCCGCTTATGGATTTGCCAATTTCCTAATTGAAATAAGAGAAAAATATAAACCAGAGTATTTAGCTGTTGTCTTCGATGCAGGGAATAGTAAAAGGGAAAAAATTTATCCTGACTATAAAGCTAATCGTGACAAAATGCCTGAAGAATTAAAGGCCAGTTTGCCACACATCAGGGAGTTGGTAGCGGGATTTAACGACACGATTGTAGAGTTGGAGGGTTACGAAGCGGATGATGTTATAGGCACCCTTGCAGTTAAAGCTCAAAAGGCTGGGTTAGAGGCTGTTATAGTTTCTGGTGACAAGGATTTGTACCAATTGGTAGGTCCTGGTGTCCGACTCTTTAATCCTGGCAGGGGTGGGCGTACCGGAGTGGTCCCAAATTGGGTTGATGAGAGCAACGTTCATGAAAAATTTGGAATTCCAGCAACTCAAGTAATTGATTATTTGGCATTGATTGGGGATGCATCAGACAACATTCCAGGGGCTCCGGGGATTGGACCCAAAACAGCTGTAAAGCTCTTGAATGAGTATGATAACGTAGAAGATATTTTGGCGAATGTGGATAAGGTGGAACCCAAAAAAGCTAGGAATTCTTTGGGCCAATATAGCGATCAAGTTTTAATGTCCAAGCGTCTAGTAACCCTAATGACAGATTTGGAAGTGGAGCTGAATTTGGCGGATTGGATGGTGCAGGAGCCAGACAATATTAGTCTCCATGGTTTTTTCTCTAGGATGGAATTTAAGAGGTTGACTTCTCGGTTCAGTCCTCAGAATCCCCCGTCACAGGAAGAGCCTCAAGATTACCCATTATTAAGCGGTGGCTCAGAGGTTACAAATCACCCTATTGCGGGGCAGGAGGTGGACGCGATATATCAGGGTTTCACGCTCATAAAGGACAGTGCCCACCTCGAGAACATAATAAAAACCACCAACTGGGACAGCCCTGTTGTAATAGATTTGTTTACAGGGTTTCCTGATCCACATAAGGCAGATGTAGCAGGTTTAGCTATAGCGACTGATTCTAGTGAAGCTTTCTATCTCTCTTTTGGACATTTTGCGGGAGACCCTATCCTTGCGATGGATGAAGTGGAAATCGAAAATCTGCCTCCCCTAGACTCTGAAGGGTTGGAACCTCTTCTTGATATTTTAGCTGATGAAAACATCAAGAAGATTGGAATAGATCTTAAAAGTGTAAAAATCGCTCTAAATCGCCTGGGAGTAGAGCTGAATGGGATACATTTTGACGTTGGCGTTGCTGCCTACCTGCTGAATCCTGGGGGTAGAAGTTATAATTTAGAAGAATTGTGTACGGAATGGCTAGATATAGCACTGCCAGAATACGATACAATAGTTGGTTCTGGTAAAATGAAAATCAGTTTTTTAGAGGTAGATCAGGAGGTTGCGGGGGAATATGCTAGTAGGAGACTTGGAGGAATTCTTTCTCTTTTTAGAAAACTAGCTCTGGCGGTAGATCAACAGGGTATACAGGTATTGTTTGAAGAGCTGGAGATGCCGTTGTTAAAAGTCCTCTCAGAAATGGAGCTTTGTGGAATCAAAATTGATTCTGCTATGTTCGCTGAGATGAGTCAGAAATTGACTCGAGAGCTGTCACTAATAAGGGAGGATATTTACAGCATTGCAGGTTCTCAGTTCAACTTAAATTCAACCAAGCAACTCAAGAAAATATTTTTTGAGGACTTAGATCTGCCCGTGATAAAGAAAACTAAAACGGGTCCGTCAACAGACTCATCAGTGCTGGAAGAATTGGCTATAAGGGGTCATGATATTGCTCGCCTCATGCTGGAGTATCGAGAGCTTGAAAAAATGCGGTCTACGTATGTCGATGCTTTGCCCAAACTAGTGAACGCTCGGACAGGCAGAATTCATACGCGATTCAATCAAACAGTTACAGCGACAGGAAGACTGTCCTCTAGTCAACCCAACCTGCAGAATATTCCTTCACGCACAGAAATGGGACGGGGTCTGAGAAAAGCATTCGTTGCCGAATCGGGCTTCATCTTTTATGCAGCAGATTATTCCCAAATTGAACTTCGTATCTTGGCCCATCTGTCAAATGATCCATCGCTGGTTCAGGCTTTCAGAAAAGGAATGGATATTCACAAGCAAACAGCTTCTGTAATTTTTGGAATTGAATATGAAAATGTAACTAAAGAGCAGAGAGGACAGGCTAAAACGATCAATTTTGCCACGCTTTATGGGCAAGGGCCTTTCTCATTGGCGACTCAATTGGGGATAACTAGGGAGCAGGCACAAAATTTTATTGATGAGTACTTTCAACGTTTCAGTGACGTCCGGAAGTTTTTTCGTTCTCAAATTGACAAGGCACAAGAGGAAGGCTTCGTGGAAACTCTAATGGGCCGCCGCCGGTATGTTCCCGAGATGCAGGCTCAGCGCTGGAACATACGACAGTTTGGTGAGAGAATTGCTCAGAATAGTCCAATCCAAGGAACTGCAGCAGATCTTATCAAGCAAGCTATGCTTGAAATTTCCCAGAGATTAATTGCAGCCCGAAGTGGCACCAGGATGCTTCTGCAAGTACATGACGAACTCCTTTTTGAAGTGCCTATGGGAGAAGAAGCAGCTGTGGAGGATTTAGTGGTCCAAGGAATGGAAGGAGCTATCAACCTAAACGTTCCTTTGACTGTCGAAGGAAGTTTTGGGGAAACCTGGTACCACACCAAGGGCTTCTGATACTAGGTTAGAGCCATTTCCAAAATCGATGACTTGCTGAGACTATGAATTCCCAATTACCTCCTTGATCAACGCCTCGACCAAGGTCTAAGTGTAGCAGATCCCAACCGAGTCCCACGCCCATCCCCACGGATGTTTTTAACCCATTAGTTGAAGAAGATGATCGGAGATCTAGTCTTGAGGAATCACTATTTCCTGTAAATCCAGTAGAGCTGAATATCCGCAGAGTCATCCATGGAAATGATATAGATCGGCTAATCTCAGTCCTGAGTAGACCAAATTGTTGGCCACTAAAAGATCGGTAATTGTAGCCAGGAAGCGTGTGGCGTCCTCCAAGTAGATATTGGAATTGCGGCGAGTTCGTACCCATTAAAACTCCCGCTCTTAACCATGCGTTAAAGTCAGTGTTTAGTCTTTGTGAGTACTTCTTTGCTCGAATGTCAGCAGAAAACTTAGTATAAAAGTCTTTGTTTATTTGTCCGATGCGGCCTCTGACTGACGTTTGTAGCCCAGAATCAATTCCAGTGCGTGCATAGCTGATTTCAAGGAATTGGTTGTCTCCATTATCTATGGATCTGATTTCTCTATTTAGACCACTGCTAGGAGGGTAGTCGACCATGACATTAGTAGCGGATCGGTGTTTTTCCCAGGAGCCTGTTATTCCTAATAAGTCATTATGTTGGATTCTCCACGACTTACTGGCGCTGAATCCAGACGAAAAATAGGGGTCAGAGTAATCTTTTTGGAACAAAACTGTGGCTAAGCTATTCATGGTACCGCTCGATCCTGGTACAGTCACACCTATATCATTGAGATTGTTCCAAAAAACTTGGAAAGATAGATGGCCTCCTACTTGTTCTTGAGTCAGGGAACTCGAAAATGCAGGGGATTTCTTACTCTTGGCATATCCTATGTTGGATTCAAGCTTCCAGGAGGGTAGTACTTTGAAAGAACTACCCATACCAAAGAAAGAGCCTTCGGCCCTATTACGTCGGTAAAGTGACGAGGCATTAGGGATGAAGAACCGTGATTTTTTGAGGCTGTTTATCGACTTAGGACCGGAAAGTGTCAAGGCCAGTTTTCGAATTTCATCCATGCCAAGAGAAGAGGTATAGTTTGCGTCCGAAAGATCCTCTAGTAAGCCTGTGTCGAATGTGTACCGTTCTTTTTCAGTCTGAGACAATGAAATTACTGGGAACCCAGAAAAGAAAGTGTTGGGTAAGTCTTGGTTGAATTTGTAATTACGAATGCGAAAATGAGTCTGAATAGAGGTTCCGACCGGAAGATCTAAGAGGGTTGATTCTCTGCGAATTTCGATTTGTTGATCGTAAGGAAGCCAGTGTTTCCCACTCCATAAAGAATTATCGGTGATGATTCTAATATAATCCAGGCTAGTGTCTATATAGGAGGAAGGTGTGAACGTTAAGTTCATGCGCACAATGGCCCCCGTAGTCTCCTGCAGGTAGATGCTTCCTAAAACTCCAGGAGTGTCGGTGTCTCTCGGTCTGACGTTTAATCGGTAGACCGAGATATTGTCTGAACCAGGAAGAGAAATAGAGATGGAATCAGAAATCTGAAAATCATAAATATTCGTTGAATTAGGAGAGAGAGGGTGTGCCAATCCCTGTATCTCATCTCCATCGCCGAGATGGAAAGAATCTCCATAATCGTCTTGTACGATGGTAAGGTGATCCAAGTGATATTGAATGTTGGTTGGAAGCAATTTCTCATCACGCTGTCCAATAATTATTTGTTTGGTATTTCCTGGTGCTTGCCAAAAAATATCTAGTGCTATTTGGTCGGCTTTGACTAAAATGCGATTCTCCGATGGCGCACCATCGATGAACAAGTAGACGTAGCCCTCGGCCTCGGCCTGATAGTTTTGGAATAATGAATCAATCGCAATCCGACTGCGGAATTCTTGGCCTAGTCGAATAAGATCCAGAGCTTTTGGATCATTCCAGGTTGAGTTGTCCTGAGAAAGGACTTTAGACGGTATAGCGCAATAGAAAATGACTAGAAATACAAGGATGCCAGTCCTTTGATAGTTAAGACTTATCAGAGAGACCAAGGCGTCTTAGTCCAGGTCGCCACCCCAGAATCCAGATAGAGATTCCCCGTGGGGGCTGTCCCGCAGTTTTTCAAACGCACGGTTGCGGATTTGTCTGATTCGCTCACGTGTCACGCCCAAAAGAGCTCCAATTTCTTCCAGTGTTCGTTCTTCCCCATCGTCCAGCCCATAATATAGATAAAGAATTTTTCTTTCTCTATCAGTCAGGTAGGCGTCAAACATGCCCTCGAGGAAGGTTCTGCGAGCCATGGATTCCACGTCTTCCTCGATATCAGTACCAGTCGTGGCAGAAAACCGTTCACCAAAACTAGAGCTATTCCCGTCACTTCGATCAACGGGAGCGTCCAGGCTTAGTTCGCTAGCTGCGACTCGACGCAACGCACGAATGGTTTCAACAGGCTCTTCCATTTCTCTGGCCAATTCCTGGACCGTAGGTGATCGTCCGAGTTGCTGGCGTAGAGCAATGTCTATCCGAGATAGTCTGGCTAAATTGGAATTTTGGTTGAGTGGGATACGGACGGAACGAGTCTGCTCTGCTAAGGCTTGCAAGACAGTTTGCCGAATCCACCAGACAGCGTAGGATATGAATTTGACGCCTTTGTCTGGATCAAATTTCTTTACCGCCTTAAGCAATCCTTCGTTGCCAATACATACGAGTTCAGCTAGGCCAAGCCCTCTCCCTTGGTATTTTTTCACATAAGAAATTACAAACCTGAGATTAGCAGTTACAAGTCTTTCGGCCGCCTCTTTATCTCCGGTGCGGGCAGCGTGTGCAAGAGCTCTTTCTTCTGCAGCATTCCTTATGAGAGGATATTTTTCAACATCTTGAAGGTACTGGTCGAAGGAATCTAGGCCCTTGGAAGCTGCAAACATCTTTCGCAAATACCTCGGTTTAAAAGTCAGTAAGGAACGCTGAATCTCAATCTAACTATTTGCCCGGCCTCTCTCTGTTAGTCGAGAAGCGAATCTCTAACCTGACTAGGTTGGATCGGGGAACAATAGTATAAGAAATGAATCTTTGAGTCAAAGGTAATATGTAAGCTAATCACCATGACGGTAACGCAAGGTTTCATAAGCAGTTGAAAAGAAATGAAGTAGATTGACTACAACTGGATTCAAATATAGGAGTACTTGTTGGGAATCCTTAGAACAACGAAGAAGAGTTTGAAATCAGTTTGAGTCCACCACCGGATCGTCGGCTTCTTCTCATCTCATCATCCTCGAAACCCCTGAGAAAACCTAGTACTTCATAAGCTGTGATTCGAAAAGTTGGGCTGGAAAAAGCTGTAGGTCCGTTTATGGGTATGGCCAAATCTATCCTAATTACATCCGTGGCTCCACTGGGCAATCCTATTCTTATTCCTGCTCCAGCAGAGGCTTGTAATCCCGAATTAGATCCAAATGGGACATCGCCCGCCCACATCGACCCCACATCCACAAAACCAGTCATTCCTATATCCATACGCCCGTTCCCAGGAGATCCTAAATAAATCCTATCTTCTAGGGTGGCTATTAATATTTTGGCACCAGGATTATAGCCCAGTCGATATCCTCTCAGTGTCGAGAAGCCGCCAAGGCTCAATTGGAAGGGTGCGGAAGTTCTCCAGCCCCCGGACCCTGATAATCTTGTAAATAGGGTATGGCTAGGAGCAATTTTGGGTTTCCAGTAAGTATAAAGGTCGAATTCACCTAGGACATCGTTCCAGTCCGATTGAGGAAAGCCTACAACTCGTCGGCCCTGTAAGTTTACCGATGAGGCCAGAATCCATCTTCCCGGTGCTATCGCTCCGTATCCACGGAACTGAAAAAATATATCCTTTCCACTAGTAATGTTATTAGTGGAAAGGAAGTTTATACTTTTTCCTAATGTCAGATCTAATTCAGCTCCCAAGGGAATATCTAGGGATCCCTTAAGGCCATTCAGGCCTTGCCGCTTTTGAAATTTAATCTTTCTTTGGCCTAAAATAAAATTTATTCTAGTAAATGAGTGATTTTGAGTCTGGTGATATAATTCTTGGTTTATGTGGCTTGGAGCATTTTCAAAGGTTGAGAAATCTCGATCCCGGATCACTTCAAGGCCTGTTGGAAAATTGTCAAAGCTTAGTTCTTGCTTTGAAATTCCCATCCCAAAAAATGTCCAATTGCCAGGTTGCCCAGATCTGCCGGCTAAGCTTATTTCTCCAGATCTTTGTCTGAGTGGCTGCAGGGCGTGGGAGTAATTTCGACCATTGGGTAGGAAATATGCGAATACGTCTTCCCGGATCAAGATTGATTGTTTTGAGGAAAACCGACCGATTTCAGCTAGGAAAGGATAAGAAAGGTCTTGTTCAAAAAAAGTTCCTATTCGAGTTTCTCCGCCTTCCATTTTTGTTGCCCAGTTACTACCGAGCAATCGTTTTGTTTCTATTCCAGCGCCCATATCTTGCTGTTCCCGGAGTTTACGGTAGAATCCTCGAATCGCTAAACCTTGTCCGAATAGGTTTTTTTCCTCAACGCTACCTCCTGTGAATTCGAATCCCTCCTCTAGATTCGTCCCTAGACTTAGTTGCAATGTCCATCGGTCTTGGGTTTCGACTAGTACACGCTTGGATCCGTCAGTTTCGTTAAAGCTCCTGACACTTGCCAGTGCTAGGAAATCCAGTTCTCTGATCCTCCTTTCGGATTCAGAAAGCATGAATTGACTGTGACAGTCTCCTTCCTTGAAAAGAAGTTGTTTGCTTAGGAAATCTTCTTTCGTTTCAGTGTGCATCCAGTTGGCAAATCTATAAAACCAAGGAACTGGACTTGCCTCACCGGTGGAAGAAGCGCCAACGTCGAAGACCGGTTTGCTAATTATGGAAATCGACGATATGGATCCCTCGGAGCACACTTGTCCATATGCCAGAGACGGGGAACTAAACCCTATAAGGAAAAGCAAAAAAAGAACAGCTATAAGCTTCCAGGGTAAGGGTATGTCTTTCACTGTGCTTGACACTCTCTAGTTTGTTGCTAAAATAGCCGGCCACTGAAGTTTAATTTTGAACTTTTGTTCCCTGATTAAAGTAACATGTTATATCTTAAGGTGATCAATCTAATATGAGGAAACGAGATATGCCGATAGATGACAAAGTACTGCAGTCAAAAGAAAATCAACAATGTGGATCAGGGAGAAGTCTATCTGGATTGCTCGAAGGGAAAAACGTATACTGGAACCTCCCTCCTTCACAATTAAGTGAAGAAGCTATTCGCAGGAGCGAAGGGAGACTGACCCATCAGGGGGTGTTTGCGGCTGTTACCACTCCACATTGCGGTCGGTCTCCGAACGACAGATTCACGGTACAAGAGTCTTCTACTTCTAAAAATATTGATTGGGGTACCGTAAACGTTCCGTTTGAAGAAGAAAACTTTTTTTCCTTACGTAAAGAGGTGATTGAATACTTGGAAGGGCGCGAACTGTTCGTTCAGGATGCTCGAGCAGGAGCACACCCTAAACTTGGCATCAATGTTCGAGTGATCACTCACAGTGCTTGGCATTGTTGGTTCGCTCACAACATGTTTTTGAGACTTTCGGAGAGTCAATTAAGAGACTTCAATCCAGATTTCACGGTGTTGCATGCACCGGGGTTCCAAGCTGATCCTGAAAAACACGGGACGAATTCAGGCACTTTTATCGTAGTGAACCTGAAAGAACGTGAAGTTCTGATCGGAGGTTCTAACTATGCTGGTGAAATAAAAAAATCTATCTTTTCTGTTCTCAACTATATATTACCAGAGAATAATGTTTTACCGATGCATTGCTCAGCCAATATAGGGGAAAACGGTGAGTCAGCGCTGTTTTTCGGTTTGTCCGGAACAGGGAAAACCACTCTTTCTGCCGATCCTTTACGTAGCTTGATTGGCGATGATGAGCATGGTTGGGGAAATGAAGGGGTCTTTAATTTTGAAGGAGGTTGTTACGCAAAAACTATCCGCCTTACTCCCGACAGTGAGCCGGAGATTTATAGAACTACTGAAATGGTGGGAACAATATTGGAGAATGTGGTTTTATTGGAAGATTCCAATGAGCCAGATTTTGATGACGGCAGCATATCCGAAAATGCGAGAGCATCCTACCCTATCCATTATATACCTAACGCAGTAATCCCTGGGGTGGGTGGGCATCCGAAGCACATTTTATTTTTGACAGCGGATGCTTTTGGGGTGTTGCCACCGATCTCCAAACTAACACCAGAACAGGCTATGTATCATTTCTTGTCGGGATACACTGCTAAGGTTGCTGGTACAGAAAGAGGAGTTACTGAGCCTAAAGCAACTTTTAGCGCTTGTTTTGGTGCCCCTTTTCTCCCGAGACCTCCTTCGGAATACGCCAGGATGTTGGGTGGACTACTAGAGAAACATGGGGCCCAGGCCTGGTTGGTCAATACTGGCTGGGGTGGAGGAGGGTTCGGTGTGGGGAAGCGAATTGAACTTGCCTATACCAGAGCAATGGTGAGGGCTGCCGTCGCTGGTGAGTTGAAGGAAATGTCGACCCAGGTGGATTCGGTATTTGGCCTAGATATTCCAATCAATGTTGAGGGCGTGCCGAGCCGGGTTTTAAATCCAGCTGATGCTTGGGAGAATCGCTCTGATTATGACAGTGCTGCCGTACGTTTAGCAGACATGTTTAAAAAGAATTTCGATCAACTCGGTCCCGAAGTGCCGTTCGAGATAAAGCAGGCCGGGCCTAGATAATGATTTGTGCGTATAGACTTTAAATTCATTGAGTAGAAGATAAACCTCAGTTCCTGGTTGACTTATGAAAAAATCGTACTGGTTGATGAAGAGTGAACCCGACGTGTACTCCATAGACGACTTGATCGCTGATGGAAGGACTCACTGGGATGGAGTACGAAATTATCAGGCTCGAAATAACATGATGAAGATGGCTGTGGGAGACGAAGTGCTTTACTACCATAGCAGACAGGTTCCTCCTGCGGTGGTAGGATGGGCACGGGTAGTAAAGGAATCATATCCAGACTTCACACAATTTGATGAGACATCTGGTTACTATGATTCCCGATCTGACGAAAAAAATCCCAGATGGCACATGGTGGATGTTGAATTCGTTGAGAAATTCGAAGTAGAGACCAGTTTAACACAGATCAAGGATCAAGAGCTATTGTGCAATATGGTTCTAGTAAATAACTCGCGTTTGTCTGTGCAACCAGTATTGAAGGAAGAATTTGAGTGGATCTTAAAAATGAGTTGCTCGAAAATTGAGTTGTAGCTTGTTTAGAGGAATGATAAGTAAGGTAATTCGAATATGAAAAATACTAATCCTGAATCAGCATCGGATTCTAAAGTTACTTCTATAGGTCATTTCGTAAATGGAATGAACCTTAGTGTGCCAGGGGATACCCAAGACGTTTATAATCCCGCGAATGGAAAGGTTCTCCGGACGGTTGCGATGGGAAACAAAGAAACGATAAGAATGGCTATAGATGCAGCCGAGAAAGCGTTTCCATCATGGAGAGAGCTTCCTCCCAGCAAGAGATCACGGGTGATGTTTCGCTTTAAGTCCTTGTTGGAAGAAAACTCTGAGAGATTAGCCAGGATGATTAGTGAGGAGCATGGAAAAGTTTTGGACGATGCTATGGGAGAAGTACAGAGGGGAATAGAAAACGTTGAATATGCTTGCGGATCTCCAGAACTACTTAAGGGACAGTATAGTAAAAACGCTGGTCCAGCTATTGATAGTTGGGTTGAATTTCAGCCTTTGGGGGTTGTCGCTGGAATAACACCATTCAATTTCCCAGCTATGGTCCCGATGTGGATGTTTCCTATTGCTTTGGCCTGTGGAAATACTTTTATCCTAAAGCCCTCAGAAAGAGACCCTAGCGCTCCGATGTTGCTGGCAGAATTGCTAACTGAGGCTGGTTTGCCAGACGGTGTTTTCAATGTGGTCAATGGTGGTAAAGAAGCTGTCGACGCTCTTTTGTGTGATTCGAGGGTAGAGGCAGTAAGCTTTGTGGGTTCTACGCCAATCGCAGAGTATGTCTATAAACTGGGAACGTCTAATGGTAAACGTGTACAGGCATTAGGCGGAGCAAAAAACCATGCAGTTGTTATGCCTGATGCGGATATAGACACTGCAGCAAATGCATTGATGGGGGCAGCTTTTGGGTCGGCGGGAGAACGCTGTATGGCTATTTCAGTGGTAGTGGCCGTTGGAGCAGAGACTGCTGACTGTCTAGTGTCGGGATTGAAAGACCGTCTAGCAAATATCAGAGTGGGGTCTGGATGTGCTGAAAATGTTGATATGGGTCCTTTGGTTACCCGTGAACATCGAGACAAGGTGGCGGATTATGTAGACAGGGGCGTTCAGGAAGGAGCAGCACTGGTTGTAGATGGAAGGGGTCTCGAGGTTGAAGGACACGAAAGTGGATTTTTCTTAGGTGCCTGTTTATTCGATCATGTCAGTTCGGGAATGGACATCTATCGGGACGAAATCTTTGGGCCAGTTTTGTGTGTCATCCGGGTGGACAATTTGCAGGATGCAATGGAATTAATAGATGGTCATGAATACGGAAATGGAACTTGTATTTTCACTAGGGATGGAGAAGTGGCCCGTTATTTCACTGACCATATCAAGGTTGGGATGGTTGGGGTGAATGTAGCCCTGCCTGTCCCAGTGGCATCACATAGTTTTGGGGGATGGAAGAGATCTCTGTTTGGAGATCTGGCGGCATACGGACCAGATGGAGTACGTTTTTATACTCGCAGAAAAACTATTACACAACGCTGGCCTTCGTCGGTGGGCAGAGAGAGTATAAGGTTCGCCTTTCCGAGCAATGATTAGACAGTTTTGGTATGGTTGTGATGAAATCTAGCCATTACTGTTCGGAGGCCCATTGGTCACAGCAAGAGTTGAAAGTTTTTACATAAACCTGGAGTACCAAGAATATGTCGCATGGCCAGGATGCATTGAGCGGACAAAATGAGTTCATATTCCCTGCCGTAAAACCATTATATGATAAGCCGCTGGTTCTTACTGAAGGCCAAGGTGTCAGAGTTAGAGATATAGATGGGCGGGAATATTTAGATTTATTTGCTGGCATTCTCACAACGTCTGTTGGTCATTGTAATCCTAAAGTGATTGCACGGATGGGTGAACAGTTGGGGAGGTTGGGGCATACCTCCACCCTGTACGTGACTAAACCTCAAGTGGAAGCAGCTCGTCAGCTTGCTTCCATAGCTCCAGGAGAACTAAGCCAGACTTTTTTTACGAACTCTGGAACCGAGGCGATAGAATCTGCCATTCAAATGGCTTTTGTTCATACAGGCCGCAGTGAAGTAATATGCCTTCGGCAGTCCTATCACGGCAGAAGCTTTATGACGAGTAATTTGACAGGGGTAGGTTCTTGGCGGCCACTTGCCACTTCGTTTCCTGGTATCAAGCATGTTCAGACACCCTACCCTTACAGATGTCCATATAAACAGCCTTGCGATGACAGTTGCGTAGAAAAATTTACAAGGGACATCGAAGACGTAATCCTCACGACTACGAACGGTAAACCAGCAGCGTTCATAGCTGAATCCGTGATGGGTGTGGGCGGTTATATCGTTCCTCCTAAAGGATACTTTGAAAGGGCAGCTGAAATAATCAGATCCTATGGAGGATTATTTATTTCCGATGAAGTACAGTCTGGGTTTGGACGCTCAGGAGACCACTGGTTCGGCATAGAACACTCGGGAGTCGAACCAGATATTATGGTTATGGCTAAAGGGATAGCAAACGGAGCTCCGGTAGGGGCTATGATCACCCGTCCAGAGATTGCAGAGTCATGGAAGGCTAAAACCATTTCCACTTTTGGGGGCAATCCGATTTCTATGGCAGCAGCCAGTGCGACCCTGGAGGTGATGATAGAGGAGAATGTGCCGCAGCGGGCCGCAGAGCGGGGAGGTCAGCTTCTAGAGGGTCTCCAAAAATTTCAAGATCAGTTCGATTGGATAGGAGATGTAAGAGGACGAGGGCTAATGTTGGGCCTTGAATTAGTTGAAAACAAGGAAGAAAAAATTCCATTTCCCGCCAGAGCAAAAGCTTTGTTAGAGTCTTGCAAGGAAGAGGGGCTTCTCGTGGGAATAGGGGGAATGAATGGCCATGTTATTCGATTGGGACCGTCTTTGCTCATCACTGCATCCGAGATAGAAGAAGGGCTTGAGAGGTTTGGGAGAGCCTGCCATAAATTGGAGAACAGATAGTGGCGCCTTCTGGAGGAATAATATTTGTGCTTGGTGGTTACCTCTTGGTTCTGTTACTTCTGGGGCTGTGGGGTTCTCGAGACTCTAAAAATTTGGCTGGATATTATTTGGCTGGAAAAAAACTCCCATCATGGGTTATAGCTTTTAGTTCGACCTCAACAGGTGAGAGTGCTTGGCTGTTGTTAGGCCTGACTGGAATGGGTTATATGGTGGGCTTTCACGCACTCTGGGTTGTGCTGGGAGAGTTCTTAGGTGTCCTATGTGCATGGAAATTAGTTGCCCGGCCATTCAAGGAATATACCGACCGGTACGACTCCATAACTGTTGCCGATTACCTGGAAACTAGATTCAGCGACAAGGGTCATATTCTCAGAATTATCGGTACGATAATAATCTTGAGTATGGTTACCGCTTACACGGCTGCCCAACTCACTGCATCCGGAAAGGTTTTCAACTCTTTCCTCGGAACAGACTATGCTACTGGTGTGACTATTGGTGCTGTGGTCATATTGTTTTATACGTCTGTTGGGGGTTTTAAAGCAGTGGCCTATAGTGATCTACTTCAGGGTGTCTTGATGTTTGGGTGTCTTTTGTTGCTCCCGATCACAGGGGTGATGGCCAGTGGAGGCTGGAGTCCTTTTATAGAAAATCTTCGTGTAGAGGATCCCGGCCTTTTAACTTTAATGGGAAGCGGCGGGTTTGACATTCCTTCCATGATCAGTGCAGTTGGATTTATTGCGATTGGGTTTGCTTTTCTCGGCTCCCCCCAACTGCTCAGCAGGTTTATGGCAGCACGAAGTCAGGCCGATATTGTCAAAGGGGCCAGAATAGCAATCCCGTGTATATTGGTTTTTGACGTAGGAGCAGTCTTTGCGGGGATGTCTGGGAGGGTGCTTTTCCCAGCCCTGGCGGATCCGGAGACCATACTTCCTGTCATGAGTATGGAGCTTTTCCCACCTTTGATCACAGGATTGTTTCTGGTAACAGTCTTAGCGGCAATAATGTCCACAGTCGATTCGTTACTAATTTTGGCTTCTGCTTCAGTTGTTAGGGATATCATTCAGCAGACCTTAAAATTGTCCCTCGGAGAAAGGAAGCTATCCCTATATGGGCGGTTGGTTACAGTTTCAATAGGAGCTATCGCCCTGGTAGCAGCATTGACCGAAGCCCGAGCTATTTTTTGGTTTGTACTTTTTGCTTGGTCCGGCATTGCTACTGCTTTCACACCAGCTATCCTTTGCTCCTTGTTCTGGGATAAAACCACTAAGGATGGTGTGATAGCGGGGATGGTCACAGGGTTCATTACTACGGTTTTGTGGGTCTTGATCTTCAAAGAAAGATTTTTTGATCTCTATGAAATGATTCCAGGATTTATCGCTGGATTTTCGGTGATTATAGCAGTAAGCTTGCTTGGTAGGGCACCGGAAGGGTCAGCAGAAGAGATGGCTATAGTTGCGGTACAAGCAAGAAAGAAGTTATAGAAATCCTCGGGATCGCCCTTATCGAGTGGGATGTTAGTGAGGATTAATGGAGTGCCTTCATGTCCTATGGAAACAACGAACAAATAATTCGTGACCCCTTGTGGAATACTATCCGGCTGGATCATCACGCAGTCCAGATAGTGAATACGGCAGTATTTCAAAGGCAACGTTATATCCGGCAATTGGGTTTTGCTCACCTGGTTTATCCAGGTGCGACCCACACTCGCTTCGGCCATGCAATAGGAGTATATCATTTAGCTACAATCACTTTAGAGCACTTGAGAAAGTCTGGTCAATTAGGAAATGATGCCTTCGAAGAAGCTCGATTAATTCCCTATGCAGCTTTGCTTCATGATATTGGCCACTATGCTTTTTCACATGCTCTAGAAGAATTGGGACATAATTTCCTAATAGGCGACCACGAAACTGTGAGTGCTAGATTTTTTGGATCGGATCAGATGAAGAGTGTCTTGGGCACCCTAGGAGGGAACGCAGCAGGAGGTATCCATGATTTGATCCGAGGCGAGAGTGAGAATCCATTGAGAGGGTTAGTCAGCGGTAGCCTTGATTTAGACAAAATTGAGTATCTCAAAAGAGATGCTCTCTTCTGTGGGGTTCCTTATGGTGAAGTTGATGTAGACCGGTTACTGCAGGGGATGCTCCTCTTGGAAGACCCTCTGTCTGGGAAACTAGAAATCGGTATAGATGAGAAGGCTGTTGCAGCCTTGGAATCCCTTCTATTTGCGAAATACCAGATGTTTAGAAATGTGTATTGGCATCATGGTGTTCGCGCCGCTTCTGCTCTCTATAAACGGATTGTATATGAGTCGGTTCATGCTGGAATCTTAACTAAGGAAGAGCTAGTAGGACCGACTGATGAAGAGCTGATTTATGAGATTGCGAGAAGGGCACAGACTTTGGAAAGTGATGTGGGCCGCAGACTCTCTGATCGTTGGATTCCATCATTAAGGGCCAGAGAACTCCCAAAACGGATCATGGAAGTAACAGCTGCTGAATTGGGGGGTCGTGTGATCCATGATTGGGTACTAGAGGACTCGCACGAGAAGAGAGCATTCGAAGATCGTTTAGCTGAGGAGCTGGGACTCGAGTCGGGAGAAATAGTGGTAGATTTTCCGGTAAAGCAATCAATGTTTCAGTTGGATTTATTGATAAAAAGAACTAGGGGTGGAGTAGAAAGATTGGATCTGAGTGGAGTGTCTGGCCTCATCGATCTGCCCCAAATGGCTGGATCTCTTTATGCTGCCACTCGAGTTTTTAGAATTTTTGCCTTCGAAAAGAGGGCCTTAGACAAGGAACGGGTCATGGAAGAGGTGACCCGCGAGTTATGACTGTGCAAATTAATTTTACTGGTACGCTAATCGTCTGAGATTGAGATCTGAACCATGCTTCCTTTATCTGATGAAAACCCGACCAAATCCATGCCTATAAGTACACTGTTCTTGATTGGCAGTTGCTTATTATGTTGGTTGTTGGTGCAGGGTGCCGGAGTTTCCAGCGATACCTTCTTGGGTTCGATCTGCACTTTTGGGACTATTCCGATAGAAATTACGGGAAATTCAGGGGTGATTATAGGAACCAACCTATGTCAAATAGGTGGTTATAGGTGGCAGACTGTGTTCTCCTCCATGTTTTTGCATGGAAGCTGGCTCCATTTGATAGGGAATATTTGGTTCTTATGGATTTTTGGCAATAATGTCGAGGATTTTATGGGGCATGTGCGGTTTTGCTTCTTTTTTCTCTTTGCCGGAGTCGCAGCTACCCTAGCGCATGTTTTTAGTGCGCCGACTTCAGCAATTCCAATGGTAGGTGCATCGGGAGCAATAAGTGGAATTATGGGTGCTTATTTGCTGCTCTACCCCAGAGCGAGAGTACGTACCCTGGTATTGTTGGGTTTTGCAATCACAGTTATTTCTATTCCGGCCTGGGTATTTTTGGGTCTGTGGGCGTTGCTACAATTATTCGGTTCAGCAATGAATCCGATAGAGGGTGGTGGAGTGGCTTATATGGCCCACTTAGGGGGCTTTTGTGCTGGGATAGCAGTGGTCTTATCGTCTCGGAAATCAATTTTCGGATAGCACTCTAATTGAGGCATGTTAGAATTGTACGGAGAGTGGGAATAAAGAGCTGGAAAGGGGGTGTAAGGTAGTTGTCAGATGGAGTTATGGGGAAGTAGCTCATGGGGTGGACAACGAGGAAGGTTATAGCTACCATACTAGGCTGTATAGGGTGCAGATAGACATTCGGTGTTTTAGAGCACCGGATGGTCTCGCTTTAGACCCTTGATTGGGTCAGGAGAAATCAAATTTCTATGGCTACTGTTCGGACCCCAAAGGTCGGTCGACCTGCTGGAAAAAAGAGTCGGAAAAAGCAGGCAAATCCTCTTGCTGGCTTTGATGCTTCCCTTGATGAAAAGACCGCCCTTGATCAATACCTTCGTGATGTTAGTCGCTACGAATTAATAAGTCCTGAAATGGAAAAAGAACTAGGCGCTTTAGCTCAGGAAGGTGATCATGACGCCATACAGCGTTTGGCTAGAGCCAACCTACGTTTTGTTATTAGTGTCGCAAAAAAATATCAGAACAGGGGTGTGTCTCTTACTGATCTAATCCAGGAAGGGAATGTTGGCCTGGTGACAGCAGCAAGGAAATTCGACCCTGAGCAGGGTGTTAAATTTATCAGCTATGCAGTTTGGTGGATCCGGCAGGCTATCTTAGCAGCTTTAGCTAATCAGGGTCGTCCGGTTCGAGTCCCACTGAATCGTGCCTCCGATTTAGCACGGATCTTTAGGGAGAAGGAAAGATTGAAACAAGAGTTGAATCGCGAACCGACATTTCAGGAGCTGAGCAGGGTCACCGATCTTACTGCGGAACTTATAGAATCTCTGCAAACTCTGAATTCTTCTGAAATTCGACTGGATGCTCCTATTGGAGATAGTGAGGATTCACAGTTAGTCGAGCGTTTTGTGAGTGAGGAAGCGTCAGAGCCTGAACAGGAGGTTGAGTCAAGACTGTTGACGGAAACTGTGGAAACAGCATTGACTACTTTGGACGCTCGAGATGCTAAGGTGCTAAGACTTTATTTTGGTCTTGAAGGTGAGCGGGAACATACCTTGGAAGAAATAGGAAATATGCTGGGCGTGACTAGGGAGAGGATCCGTCAACTTCGCGACCGAGCACTGCGCAGGCTTCGTGAAGGAAGAAAGGGTGATGCTTTAGAGTCTTTCGCGGCTTAGCCCCCTTTATTTGTCTGGCCAACTCCATAGACACTTGGTCCCATCAGTGAAAAGGTCATTTAGATGTTGGAGGAAATGACAGGGGTCGTGCACTCAGTTGGAGGTGGCTCATATCAAGTGGTCTTATCGTTTAGCGAGGCTTCGGTAGAAGCCTATTTAAGAGGACGGCTCAAACTTGAAGATCGACTAGGAGAGCAAGTTGTCATTGGGGATTTAGTGCGGACATCCCAAGCCGCAGGTGGATCTCATGTGATCGAAGAGGTACTTCCTCGTAGGAATGTTATTGCAAGAAGCCGTGGAAGTGGGACTGCAATCAAAGTTCTTGTTGCCAATGTCGATAGAGTTCTTCTAGTCGTTGCTGTGAGCAGGCCACAACCTAAGACTGACTTTATAGACAGGATGTTAGTGTTGGCTGAATTAGAAGGTATTAAACCGCTAATAGTCATCAACAAAATGGACCTTAAATCCGCTGAAAATGAGGCTGACATTCTTGAGGATGTTTATCGGTCCGTTGGATATGATGTGATTCGTACAAGTACTGTGACTAACCAAGGGATTGACCGCCTTGCCCTAGAAACAACCCAGGGTATTACAGCTTTTGCTGGTCAATCGGGTGTTGGCAAATCTAGTTTGATTAATTCCTTAGAACCGCAAATTTCTTTAAAGACATCGGAAGTCAGTGCCAGGCATGGAACTGGTAGGCATACCACGGTCAGGGGTAGGCTGATTCCATTTAGCAACGGAGGTTTGCTTGCTGATACTCCTGGCTTCAGTGATGCTGGAGTTAAAGGGTTGGTGGCTCAAGGTGTATTGGGCTCATTGTTTCCTGAGTTTCTTCCATATCTCTCAGACTGTCAGTTCCGCAATTGTAGCCACCTGCATGAGCCTAATTGCTCGGTGAGGAAGGCACTATCAGGAGGTGCTATTCGTCCTAGTAGGTTTGAGAGTTATCGGATGCTTTACGATGAGGTCAAGGTATCTTAGGCAATGGACGAACTTGAGGAGCTTTCGTTTCAGGATTTTCTTCTACTGCTACTGGCCACTGGTAAACACTGCCCAGGGTAGATTCATTAAGGACTTCCTGAGGTGTTCCATCTGCTACGACTTGTCCTTGACGCAACAACAGAATGTGATCAGAAAATTCTGAGGCAAGATTGAGATGATGTGTGATCAAGAGTACAGTCGTCCCTTGTTTAGTCAGACCTTTTAAGAGGGTGAAGATTTCCATTTCATACCTTATATCCAGATTGGAGGTCGGTTCATCGAGGATGAGGATTCTTGGTTCTTGAGCTAGAGATCTAGCTATGCGAACTCTTTGTAGCTCGCCGCCAGAGAGGGTAGATATAGGTCGGTCTATTAAATGTTCTATGTCACAATATTTCAATGCTGTGGAAATAGCTTTTTTATCGGTGGCGGTTTCTGTCTGGAAGGCGTTTAAATAAGGATAACGGCCTGTAGCTACGAGTTCCCTAACGACCAGAGGGAAAGCGAATGTTTCAGACTGTGGAACTACAGCTATTTCCTGGGCCAGTGCTGAACGTGTCCAAGATGAGATAGAAAGTCCATTTATGAGGACCGTGCCAGTCCTGGGTTTTATTAATCCCATTATCGTCTTTAATAAACTAGATTTTCCAGACCCATTTGGCCCTAAGATGCTATAAAAAGAGGACTCTCGGACCTTCATTTGAAGGCCGTCTAACACAGGTTTATTTGAGCCTGGATAATATACAGTCAGGTTCGAGATTTGGATCAGTGACGTTGTGGTTTTCACGACGACTCTATGCCTTCATGTTTTGACGAAGTAACCACAAAAATGCTGGCACTCCCAAGAGAGCTGTCACGACTCCTACCGGGATCTCCACAGGTGAAATCAGAATCCGGGAAACTGTATCTGCCAAAGTGAGAAAGGTTCCCCCAGCAAGAAAGCAGAGCGGTAGAAGGATGCGGTAATCATTGCCGACCAATAATCGCATACCATGCGGTACGATAAGTCCAACAAATCCGATAATACCAGTGGCGGCTACACCTGCTGCGGTCATCAGAGAGGCAACTATGTATCCCGCCACCTTAACTTGTTCTACTTTTGTCCCGAGGTAACTGGCCGTTTCTTCTCCGATAGCTAATAAATTTAGGGGTCTGGCAAGTCTTATAAGGATAATCGTACAAGGAAGAGTGTAGGCGGCAACCATTGTAACCGTCGGCCATTCGGTGCCTGCTAAACTTCCCATCATCCACATTACAGCACTTCTAATGTCGGAGGCATCAGAGAGTGTCAGTATAAGGGAGATACATGCGGAGAAGAATGCTCCAGTCACGACTCCAGC
The DNA here is from genome assembly GCA_028822645.1 of Longimicrobiales bacterium. Classification (GTDB taxonomy): domain Bacteria; phylum Gemmatimonadota; class Gemmatimonadetes; order Longimicrobiales; family Gaopeijiaceae. The sequence goes on from JAPKDG010000009.1 coordinate 22,940, forward strand.
CAGAAGAAGAACACGCATATCCAGTCTTTTACTATTATTAGATGCAATGGCTAAGACTATTGAAATTGCAACCAGGGATCCTGTAAAAGCTGCTACAGGGAGAATCCATGACTGTGTAGCTGCTATTCCGAGAGAGAGCACTAGTACTGCGCCTGTAGCGGCTCCACCAGAGATGCCTAGTATGTATGGTTCTGCCAGGGGATTTCTTAATAAAGCTTGAAATACTGCACCAGATAGAGCTAAACCTCCACCCACCAGGATTGCCAATACAGTCCTGGGCCCTCGAATTTCTCTGATGATATATTGGGTTTCACGGTTCCCTTCTCCTTTTATTGCTTCGAGGATCTGCATAGACGTAAAATCGACTGGACCCATCCATATACTTAGGCTGACTGCGATTGCTAGGCAGATAACAAGGATGACCCCGCAAGTAAGAGGTTTCATGGGAATACCTGGGGGTGAATTCCGTGGGCAATTTCAAAAACTGCTTCTCCTAAGCCAGGACCAGGTATCTCGACGGATGATGAAATAGTAAAAGTCCTTAAGTGTTTCAATGCGTTTGGGAGACGTGTGTTTTCTGTCAATAAGATCAGGTCGAGTTTCCTTACAAAGAATTCTTCCAAGCTCACCGGAGCGTATTTGTGCTCTAGATCATCGAAAATGTTTTGTCCTCCACCTGCTATAATGAGCTGATGAATATAAGTGCCAGGACCAGCTACCCAGGGAGGTTCACCTCCCAGGACATAAGCTATTCTAGGTCTGACTTTGTTTGCGATTTTCTGTTGAACTATTTCTAGGGAGGTATTTATATTCAAGATGATTGAGTCTCCGAGGGATTTTCTGTCAGTAATCAGACTCAATCTCTTAATAATTTCTACAGCGTCTTCTAGCTTGTCAGGCCGGATCATAAAGTAAGTGATATTAGAGTTTTTGAGGTGCCTTGTGATTGAGGTATCTGATTCACCTGAAAATCCGATTACCAGGTCTGGATTCAAGGATAAAAGTATTTCTAAGTCTGGATTCATCCCTAGTCCAACAGAAGGTAGGTTGCGGATTTCTGGAGTGGCAATATCGAATTCTGTCCTGCCTACCAGGTTGTTTCCAAGGTCCATAGATAGGAGTGTTTCGGTAGCTGAGGGGACCAGTGATATTATCCGCTTTGGAGCCGAAATAAATTGGTGAATCGTTCTAGAGTCATCTGTAATTAGCAATGGGTATAGTTCGGAAGGAAATGTTCCTGGATCCTCAGAGGCAGTGCTTGTAACGTTGCTATCTGACGATTGGCAAGTCCAAAAAATGACAAGAAGGGTCAGGACAAATGGCAAGCGGCAAGATTTAGAAATTGACATCTGTCAGAATATTTGGGTATTAGGTGCATCAGAAGGTTCGCAAGAATCACTGTAGGTTTTGTTCCAGGTCTGTTCATTAAGACCGAGAATAGAAATCCACTTTGATTTTTCGCCTAACATTTCCAGGACGACCTCAGATTGTCCATCGCCATTTAGATCTAAATGGTTTAAATAACGACCAGCGGCTTTTCCGGCTGTGCTGGCCGGCCGATAATCTACATAAGTTGTTTGGTAGCCTATTTCTTCACGATTCGCACCGATGAGTAGGATAGAGTACATGCCAGCGAGGGAAGGCCCTACTTCGAGAGGGTCGTTTCTAGTGAAAGTAGCGATTATAGTGGGCTTGTGATCCGGTTGCAGTCTGAAGAAATTCAGAGCTTTACGACTTTCAAGAACAGATGGTGGCCAACTTGCTCCCAGGGAAGGTATCACATCTATGACCATATCTATGGAAGCTTGCCTAAGTGCTCTTGTCTGGACGACAGGACGATAGTCTGTGAAATTAGAAGTAGTTGTAAAGTCTCTAGCCAGAGCTAAAAAAGACTGCACCTCCTCGGCACCTGGTGCTAATCGTATAATCCCTCTCCCTTCTGGCCTTGGGTGGCAGTAATCTTGGTTGATATCCGTATGAGTGGTTATGAAGGTGCCTACCCTAGATCCATCAGAAAAAAGTGTGAACTGAGAACCCAACTCGAAATAACTTGCTGAAAATTCTTTTATTCGTTCTTGGTAGCTGGTAGTGGGTGTGGATAGAAATCCTGAGGGCAGTATCTCTACAATTGGAATCAGGGAAGCTTCCTCGCCTATTGTCGATCCGAGGTATAGAAATGTTCGTCCATCCAGAGGTGTTGTTTTCTGTGCAACTTGGGGTTTGATAATGGGGCTTTGCGTTAAAGACTCTGGCGGTCCTTCCAAGGTCATCTCGATCCCTCCCCACTGAACGGAATCGCATGAGAGAAAGAGCCCAGTAGTGATAATAAACAGCACTATCTTAGTGTGGAGGATTCTCAATTTCAGATTACTCAATGTACTAAAACTAGAAAATGTTCTGGAATACCGGGTAGAAAAAGTCATTGGATTCTGGTTAGATGTAGGCTCCCCCATTGGTCAACCATTACTCTATAGTTAGGAGGGATCCAGGTAGTAGAACTATACTCGGTGATTACTAACGGTCCTGGAAGTTCATACCCAGGGGAGAGATTCTCTCGTTGAATTCTTTTTACTTCGGTCCATTGTCCATCTAAAAAAACTCTTGTGAGAGTGCTCTTGGGTGAGTTGGAGGACTCTTGTAGCAGATTTAATTCGAATTCAGGACCAGGTGCTGACGCAACAGACCTCAGAGTAACGGCTAATACGGGTTGATCAGAGAGCTGATATCCATAACGTTCTTCGTGCAGAGTGTGAAACGTTGAGACCCAGGATGCTCCAGGGACACGCAATTCGAAACTCTGGCCTTCATAGCGTGCTTCAACCCAACGCTCCAGGATGAGGCTTTCCCTATTGATGCCCTCAGACTCCATTTCGTTTGTAATAGCTTTTTCTAGTCCTAGAAAGATAGTGTTGATATCTTGTTGAGCCTCAGCTCTACTGGAAGGAATCAAAACTGTTTTAGATGTTTCTCTCGTGATGTCAGCGGAGAGAATGCCGTAGGCAGAAAGAAGACCGGGCAGTGGGGGGATTATAGCTTTAGCCGCACCTAGCCTGTCAGCAAGGCTGGCGGCGTGGAGCCCTCCAGCTCCTCCAAAAGCCACTAGAGAAAATCCTGAAGGATCATAGCCTTTCTCTACTGAAATTACGCGTAGTGCGCGCTCCATGGTAGAGTCAGCAATTTTCAGTATTCCTTGAGCTGCCTCTTCCAGTCCACAGCCGAGGGAGCTGGCGATATATTGCAAATGTGGTTCTATCGTTGACCGCTCCAAGGAAGTGGAACCGGCTAACAAACCATCGGTCGGCAAGTGACCTAGCCAGACATGGGCGTCCGTGACAGTAACCCCTTCTCCACCCTTGCCGTAGCAGATAGGTCCAGGATCTGCTCCTGCTGATTGAGGTCCTACTTTTAGCGCACCCCCTGGGTCCATTCTCGCTAGGGATCCACCTCCTGATCCGACCGTGTGAATGTCAAGTACGGGGACAGCTACAGCTTGTCCGCCGATTTCGAATTCTGTTGTATGGGTCAGGGTTCCAGGGCATAGAGATACGTCAGTGGAAGTTCCCCCCATATCGAAAGAAATGATGTGATCGTGGCCTCCTTTTTTGCTCCAAGCGAGTGCTCCAATCACTCCTCCTGCTGGCCCAGATAATAATGTATGCACGGGTTCTAGGGCGGCTCTTGTCACTGGTAGCGACCCTCCATTTGACCCCATTAGGTTTACTCTTTCAGCCTGCGATTCATGCTCCAGGCGAGTAAGGTAGGCGGCCATTTTAGGAGCGATATAAGCGTTGGTGACGGTTGTAGATGTGCGTTCATATTCTCTATATTCGGGCAATAAGTTTGCGGATACGGAAACAGGAATACCGAGAGAAGAAATACTTGCTTCGACCTGTATTTCATGTTCAGGGTTGGCATAGGAATGTAGTAAGACGATGGCAATCGATTCCGCATCCTCTAAGCACTGAGGGAGTTCTCTCAAATCATTAGCATCTAATTGCTCTAGGATGTCTCCGCTCGGGCCTATCCTCCCGGGGATTCCTTGCCTGTCGTTCCTCGACACTAGTGGAGGGAGTCGGTGGCCCACTAGCTTGTATAGCTGCGGTCGATTTTGCCGCCCAATTTCAATAATATCCTCAAAACCTGAATTGGTGATCAGTTTTACTCTTGCTCCAGTGCGCTCCAAGACGGTGTTGGTAGAGACAGTAGAACCGTGTAGCAGGATATAATTTTTAGCGGGCTGTCCTAACAAGGTATTGATACCCTCTAACACTGCTTCAGCTGGATCGGCTGGTGTCGATGGGATTTTTAGTGATTTCAAGTGTCCATTATCAAAGAAAAGAAAATCTGTGAAAGTGCCTCCAGTGTCCACGGAGATTATCCGGGAGATCTTTCCCTTTTCTATTAGACTCATATGTTTCTGGCCCTGAAAGGCTTTCCTTCATTAGTGATGAATTATTCAGATGACAAATAAACCTAGCTTCAAAAATTTTCTAACCCAAGTGACTGGCAAGGGCGTCCTTCCGATATGGAAAGAATTTTTGCTCAATAGTGACGATGCTGTTACGGCGTACTCAAAGATTCGGTGCTCTCCTTTCAGTTTCCTTTTTGAGTCCGTGGTGGGTGGTGATCAGTGGGCTCGGTATACGCTTCTCGGCACTAAACCTTCCGAGATGTGGCGGTTTCGTCGAGGGGTTGTAGAGGTGTGGACGCCTACGAATCCCTGGGAAAGCCTAGAGACGGTTGACCCTCTAGAGGATTTAAGTAACCGACTGGAAGAACGTCGTCCATTGATTTCCAACGATCTACCCAAATTTTGGGGTGGTGCCGTAGGATATTTTGGATATGATGTGGTCCGGATGATCGAAAGCTTACCGAATCGACCACACGATGACCTGGATCTCCCGGATAGCTTGTTTGCCTTCATGGATGTTGTGTTGGTTGTCGACAATTTGTCAGGTTCAGCTATGGCGATCGCATCGGTCGAAGTGGATCCAGACCTGGGAGAATTAGAACTAAAGGTCAGATATGAGATGGCTGAAGAAAAAATTAAAGATCTGATTAATACCATAAAAACTGATTCAGCTCCCTTTGATATAGAACTACGGGAACGGGAAGAACCTGCAGATGATCCGGAATTTTCTAGTACAATGGAACAGGAAGGTTTCGAGGAAAATGTTTCAAAAATACGGGATTTGATAACTGCTGGGGATGTCTTTCAGGTAGTTATAAGTCAACGTCTTTCGATGCCTATGGCAGGTACTTCATTCGATCTTTATCGTGTCCTGAGAAAACTCAATCCTTCTCCTTACCTGTATTTACTAGAAATCGAAGATTTTTCTTTGGTAGGAAGTTCTCCCGAGGTACTAGTTCGACTTAGGGACCAAAAAATTACGGTACGACCAATTGCTGGGACACGCCCGAGAGGGAAGTCTTCCCAAGAAGACATAGATCTAGAGTTGGATCTTCGAACAGACGAAAAAGAGCTTGCCGAGCATAGAATGCTGGTAGACCTGGGAAGGAATGATTTGGGGCGAGTCGCAGATTATGGATCCATCGCAGTGACAGATCTCATGGTCGTAGAGAGGTATTCCCACGTTATGCATTTGGTTAGCCAGGCTGATGGCACGCTCCGTCAAGGACTTTCCGCCATGGATGTTTTCCGTGCGTGTTTTCCAGCTGGAACAGTAACAGGGGCTCCCAAGGTCCGGGCTATGGAAATTATTGACGAATTAGAGCCATGTGGGCGAGGCCCCTATGCAGGTGCCGTCGGTTATTTTGGTTGGGGTGGATTGTCTATGGATCTTGCGATTACTATTAGGACTGTTTTGGTCAGTGAAGGAAAAGCTTTTGTACAGGTAGGGGCAGGTGTGGTAGCTGATTCCGATCCTACTCGGGAGTTCGAAGAAACCCTTAATAAGGCCAGGGCACTTTTAAAAGCAGTAGCGATGCTTGAGAATGGTAGAAGATAATTAGAGGGCCACCAGGGTGTGCTTATTTAGCAGATCTCGTCCATGAGAGATATCTCTTGGTAAAGGTGGGCTATTGTTCTTATCCCATTTTCAATGCTTTCGACTGGGAACCATTCGTTTGGAGCATGCAGATTGCATCCTGGGTAGGAAAATCCGAGTAATAAAACAGGGCTGTCCAGTAGATTCTCCAGGTCTCTCACAATAGGTATACTGCCGCCATCTCCTGCGACAACTGCTCGTTTGTTAAATATTTTTTTTAGAGCAGAGTTTACGGCATTCGTCAATTGGTCACTTAGTTGGGCTCGCCACGGCATTCCTCCATGTAATTGTTTTATTGTAACCTCAACTCCCCTTGGTGTGACTTTATCCACATGCTTGCGGAATAGCTCGTCAATTCTTTGGGGAGTTTGATCGGGTACGAGACGGAAACTTACTTTGGCTTGAGCCCTGCTGGGAAGGACCGTCTTGGCACCATCACCTGTGTAGCCCGAATTCAGTCCATTGATCTCACAAGTTGGCCGTGTCCAAAGACGCTCCAGTATAGAGAATTCTGTTTCTCCTCCACAAAGGTCGGCATCTATGAATTCTTCCAATTCCTGTTGATTGAAGGGTAGGTCATTTATTTGTTTTTTTACTTGAGGGCCCCAATCCAAGAGGTCATCATAAAACCCTTCAATAGTGACCTTGCCTTTTGAATCCTGCAAACCGGCAAGGATATGTGCTAAGGCCAGTGCTGGGTTGACTACTGGACCCCCATAAATTCCTGAATGTAGGTCGCTGGAAGGACCTTTCACTTCAACGTCAAAATAAGCCAGTCCTCGGAGTGAACAGAGGACAGAAGGGATCCCAGGTGCCAGCATTCCAGTATCAGAAATCACAACTATGTCACAAGCTAGCTGTTCACTATGTTTTTCAATGAAGGGTAGTAGGTTGGGAGAGCCCACTTCTTCTTCACCTTCGGCCAACACTATCAGGTTAACTGGAAGGTTGTCAGCTCCTTTAAGGAAAGCTTCTGCTGCCTTGAGGTGCAAATAAAGTTGCCCCTTGTCATCAGACGCCCCCCTTGCATAGAGGCGTCCATCTCTTATTTCTGGCTCAAAAGGAGGAGAGATCCAGAGATCCAGAGGTTCTGGAGGTTGTACGTCATAATGCCCGTAGACTAATACTGTCGGAGCACTGTCTCCTGCTTTGAGTGATTTCCCTAAGACGACTGGGTTTCCAGGGGTTTCGTAGATCTCAGCCTCAAGTCCAGAGTCTTCCATCTTACTCTTTAACCAGTCAGATGCTTTCCTCATTTCCTGCAAATGTTCAGGGCTGGTGCTTATGGAAGGGATACGTAGAAACTCACAAATCTCATCCTTAAAATTTTCAAGATTGTCCCTAATATACTTCTCAGTGGGACGCATACAACTCAAATTAATCCGCGAATGCCCCATCGATAAATAAAGCTTATTAGGATCGAAAACCCTACTGCGCCTCCCATGCCGCCAGGACTTAGAGCTGCTGGATTTTGGAATTCGAAGAGTCCTACTCCTAACATACCGCCTATGATTGCTCCAAAACTACTAAGGACTAATAAGATCATCAGGTGACCATGGGTTTCTTCTGGCCGCTTTATCAGTCCTCTTATTAACAATCCTACTGAGCATCCTACAAGGATCCAAATTCCGATGCCAATCCAATTTTCCATTTGTTCGTTCCTTAGATGTGGAGTATTTCGGTTAGGAATAAATCTAAAGGATACGCTATTTCATGCGCTAGAGGGTGATCTATTAATTAGATGTTCTGGTCCCTGGACGTTTCGGTCAGTCGGTCTTCAATAATTTCGGATTCTCTAGCAGAAAGATTAACACCCGAGGGGTTAGTATGGGTCAATAGATCCGGGGGTTTCTTATCTAAATGATCCTCATGAACTCCCTTGAGCCTTTCGATCATCAGGTGAAGTTCATCTTTTCGCATTGACAGCTCTTCTCGCAAAGCAGCTGTTTTTTGTTCAAAAATTTTTCGGTTTCTTTCATGTCTTACTATGTATTCATCAGCGATTCTAACGGTTTGCAGGTCACCTATATCTAGTGCCAGTCGCTTTCTTCTTTTGCAAGTATAAGCCTCATCACCTTCCCTCTGAGCCTGGTCTAAGCACTGCTCAATTTCTCTTTGTAGGCTGTAAACTAGCTCCTGTGCATTCTCAATTTCTAGACGCATGTCTTCTGGTAAGTTAAGGGAGATTCCTGAAGTCGGATCCTTTTCTAACTCGTATTTGAAATTGTCGATTGCTTCTAGAAAGGCTGTATGCAGTTTCTTAAACATATTATGGAAGCTTAGTCCTCGAGATGTTCAGATATTTATTTGGTTCTATGGTTTTATTTATACTGAATTTTGTAGACTTACAGGCAAGACTATTATACACTCATGTTATTTGAAGTGCGGAGACGTGCAAGAGTCTTTGGCCTTAAGGAGTTGTATGATATCTGATTCTAACCGTATTTCAACTTCCGTCGCGCTAGTCCTTTTGGAAACAATTCGGGAAACAGACCAACCCACTGAGGTGCTCAAAGAAGAGGATACATCCGTGACCATGCCTCGCCGGTTAGGACTTAGTCAAGTCGTACTGGATCGAATTGATGGCTACCAGAAGGAAACCAAGAGAGGTCGAAAGATTGCGGATGTAGAGTTCAAAGACTTGGTTGGTTTGGTGAACAAGAGACCCGACGCTGTGCAGATATTCTTGGAGTGTGGCCAGAGATTGGCCCCAAATTCCTTTTTGCTGCCAAAAGTTCTGTCAGGATTATTAGTGGCTCCGTTAGCAAGGAGACGAATTTACCGTTGTCTGATAAAATTGTTTGGTCGGAGGATAGGCGGTTTTGCTGGGCCAGGTCTAACGTTGGAATGTCGGTCGCATTTGTTTATGGAAGTCGATCCAGGAGGAAGTGCGTGCTCTATGGTTTCGGGGATCTGCCTTGAGTCGGCAAGAGGCCTGGTGACAAGTAGTGTTGAAGTAAAGCATGTGGCCTGTGAATCAAGAGGAGATGCTTTTTGTAGGTGGGACGTACAGGGCATTTAGTTCTTAGCCACAATCTGATGTTTAATCTTCAATCTCCTCTTGCCAGGATAAAGTCGATAGGTAGACGGTACTACTCAAGAGAAGAGCTGCTATCAATGTGTGAAGTGAAACGGGGATAATGGCTAGCAGAGAGTATACAGAAAGGAAACCAAGTATAACCTGCGATATTCCCAGTCCAACTGCGGTAAATGCCAAAGTCCGGATCGTTGAGTCTTCGATGGTTTTGGTGCTTTTGTAGGCAAGGACAAGCAGTGAGATTAGTACAATAATACCTAAGAGACGGTGAGAAAAATGAATCACCACAGGCATTGTCCCTAAGGGTGGAATCCATTCACCAAAACAGAGTGGAACGTCAGGGCATACTAAACCTGTTCCGGTGTGCCTCACTACTGCTCCCAATACCGACTGAGAAAATATTAGGATTGCACTTAAGATCCCGAGTTTTTTGACTACAGAGAGTCTGCCCAATTGCTGTTCTGTTAGAAGGACTCCAGTCGCCCTAGTGGGGGAAGTTACCGCAGTGAGTACCGTGACGAGAGAAAGGAATAAGAATGCCAAGGCCAGATGTGTCGTGGAGATGGCGTCTGGGAGCTTGAGTATGACCGTCAATCCTCCGAAAATACTTTGAACCAATAGGAGAAAAATACCGATACAGGACCATTGTCGTACCGCCGGCCTTGTCTTTTCTGCGTTCCAACTTACCCATGTGGCCACTATAAAGAGTAAGACAAGACCGCCAGCCACTAGCCTATGTAAGTGCTCCCAAAAGATCCCTCCTGTCATTTCTGGGAACATTGTTCCGTAGCAAGTAGGCCAGTCTGGGCATGCCAAGCTGGAACCAGTGGCGTGTACTATACTTCCAAGGAAAAGTAGTCCCAAGGTCCAAAAGGTAGATAGGAGGTATAGTTTGTGGTGCTTGGAAGATTTACTGAATGTGTTCATTATTTTCGTTAGATAGGGTTTTTGATCTCTTGGATAATTATTGGTTCCTGAAGGGTTTTTTTCTAAGCCTGACTGAAACTGTAAACATGCTTATCTAGTGATCAGCTTAGACACCCTTTTGTTCCATTGTCTGAGAATAACTTTACCCTATAGCTCTGATTCCCAATATAATAAATACTAAGGCCAGGAGGGCACCAACTCCATGGGGAAGGTATGATTTTTGCTCTACGGGTCGCCTTCTCATAATGGATACTGGTATTTGTCCTACGGCCGCAGCTAGTAACATCATAAAGATATGTCCGATTAAAGCTGGCTGGAAGCGACCGGTGAGAATTAGTGCGAATCCTAACAAAAGTTGAAGGTGTATCGATCCCACAAAACTGGATGCTAGGATTCTGATCTTAGAATCGTAGGCTTTTCCAGAAATGATGCCATAGATGGAGTAGGCCAGGGTTAACACTCCGAAGAGCAGTATTATGTACCTTAAGCCAGAGTGTGCGTTGAATAGAAAATTGTTCATGGTTTAATTTCCCCCTTTATCAGTTCTTGTCCAGTAGACTATTTAGTCTTCGACTTGCAGATATTTTTCTTGTCTGATGATCCTTAGTGGGAGGGTATAGTGATCCCGGACGTACGCCTCCTCCAGTAAGTCCTTGTTCTAGATGGATCACTTCCCTTCGAATTTGACACAATTCTACATCAATTGTGCTTGCTTGATCAAAGCAAGAGGGCTCCTCTTTATTAATTTGGTTTTTCATGTCTCTTAAGTCTAGTAAAAACATTTCTCTCTGTTCATACATTGTTTGTGTTATGGAAGGCATTAGTGGGTCAGATCTCACCATTACAGTCTCACTGATGTCGCTCCCCCTCGCTTCCAAACGCACTGTGTACAGACCTGGTGAGACCCAAGCCCCTAAGTTTTCTATGGGTCTGGCCAAAGTGGAATCTTCATGTTCCAACCAAACCTCCTGTTCACCGGTTAATGAATGCCGAAGATCCCAATTTATTCGATGCATTCCTGGGGTTGATGGAACAGATAACATTCGAACCGTTTGTCCGCTAGCATTCTGGACATGTATCACGGCAGTCCCGTTGCCTTCCCCTAGATTATAGGTAATCATAGCCCCAGACACTGGATTGGTCCCATGGAACTCGGCTTGACCTCTATATGAAGTGTCTTTTTTGTAATTGAAAATTGTGGCGTCTCTAATGCTGAAGATATTGGATGATCGTTCAGAGATAGACAAAGTCCATTCAGCTAGAGGAGAGGTGTCATCGAGTATCCAAACGCTTTGGCCATGGGTGCCTATCACCAGATCTTTTTCTCTTTGGTGTATTGCCATGTCATCCATAGATGTGGTTGGAAGATTTCCCAATTTTGCCCAATTGGCCCCTGCATTTGTGCTGACAAATACAGAGTGTTCGGTGCCCACGAAAAGGGTGTTTGGGTTATCTGGATGTTCTACAAAAGAATTGATCGAACCAGAAGGCAAATTGTTAATCAATGAAGTCCAAGTTTCACCAAAATCCTTTGTTACGAACAGATAAGGGGAGAAATCTCCATCACGGTGTGCATCGAATGATACGTAAGCCACTCCCGGACCAAGCTGAGAACTGACGATACGACTCACATAGGTTCCGTTTCTTACTCCTTCTATGTTTCTGCTAATTTCGCTCCATGTGTCTCCGCTGTTCCGTGATATTTGGAGGTTCCCGTCGTCGGTTCCAGCCCAGAGAACTTGTGAATCTAATGGGGACTCTGCGATCACAACGATTTCACCATAAGAAGAGGTGCCATCATTTGCGGAGATAGTCATGTCCGCGCCTCTTATTCCCATGAGTTCCATTTCATCTCGGTCCTCACGGCGGGTCAAATCTTCTGTGGATGTCCATGATTCACCGTCATTTTGGGAAATAAACAGTCTGTTGCCACCCAAATAGACCCGGGATGGATCATGTGATGAAACTAAACTTGGAGAGACCCAGTCCCAACGATATTGATTTTCGCCTGATGCTGCTCTTGGTCGGATGTCGAGCATATCACCTGTCTCTGGGTCGAATCGATAGTATCCCCCCCCATTGGAATTTCCGTATACAAAACGATGATTGGTAGGGTTTACTTGCTGGTACATTCCATCTCCAAATCCGGTTTGTCTCCAGTCGTCATTGGTGATGCCAGTCCAGCCTCTTGTCCTTGAAGGCCCCATCCAAGAGTGGTTGTCCTGCATTCCTACGTAAACGTAATAAGGGTCTCTGTTATCTAGTCCTATCGCATAGATTTGTCCTATTGGGATGTTGTTGAGTTTTCGAAAATTCATACCTTGATCATAAGTCTCCCATAGACCTCCATCTCCAGCTAAATAGAAGTGTTCTGGGTCTGAAGGGTTGATCCACATGGCATGCTGATCAGCGTGTACACCCACATCATAGGTGGGTCTCTTGGCTATTTCGGAGAAAGTCTGTCCACCATCTTCACTCTTGTAAGATGAGGTGGCTAAAACATAGACTCTGTCTGGGTCTGAAGGGTCAATGATTATTTTAGAATAATACATTGGTCTGGGGTTAAGAGAGTTGACCCTGATCCAACTTTGACCGCCGTCCTCGGTTCTGTAGGTCCCTTGAGAGTTGTCATCGGCATGTTCAATGAGAGCGTTTAGAATCATTGGATTAGATTTCGATATGGCTAAGCCAATGCGACCCTTATCTCCCTCAGGAATCCCATGGCTCAGTTGGGTCCATGTTTCCCCAGCGTCTTCACTCTTATAAATTTCACTTCCAGGACCCCCTCCGTTGAAACCCCAAGTGCGACGGAGTCTCTGGTAAGTTGCGGCATAAAGAATGCGAGGATTGTCAGGGTTTATTACGAGGTCGACTGCTCCGGTGTAATCATCAACAAACAGGGTCTTTTCCCAAGACTGGCCACCATCTATACTGCGAAAAACACCTCTTGCATCGCTGGATTGCCACAGATTTCCCAGTGCAGCGACATATACAACATCAGGATTTGTAGGGTCGATTATTACTTTCCCGATGTGGCGAGTCTCCGCCAGTCCAAGATGTGCCCATGTGCCTCCGCCGTCATTGGAACGATAGACACCATTGCCCCAGGAAGTGCTTTGCCGATTGTTTTGTTCGCCAGTACCAGCATAGATTATATCGGAGTTCGAAGGCGCTATCGCAACATCTCCAAAGGTGCTGACGGCTTGATCAGCAAAGGTGTTCTGCCAGGTATGACCCCGGTTGGTCGTCTTCCAAAGACCTCCAGAGGCTGATGCAATGAAAATCACCGAAGGATTGTCGGGTAATGCTGCAAGGTTGTGAATCCTCCCTCCAGTCACAGCTGGACCGATCAAACGGGGTTTAAATGTTGCAAGATCAGATTCACGAATCGCGACACTTTGAGCACTAGCTAAGCAGGGGATGATTGCAGTTGATAGACAGACGAAAAAGACGGCCAGTTTAGATTTCGAGGTTCGTTTCATTGTTTGATCTGACTTATTCAAGGGGTTAACTGTATTTTTCTTAATCAGGAAGTCATCTAATAGAAATTCCGATAAGGATAGTTTGTCAGTCTTTGACACCTAGGTATCAGTGGTGGCGGGTAAGAGTATTTTCTCTATTTCCTTCCTGGCTTCAGGGTGGAGGTCTTCGACATTATTTTGCATCCAGTATAGGTAGTCTGGCTTATCAGCCGCCACACTCTTCAAGGTTTGTCCCTTATGTTTTCCTTTTACAAAAATGACATCCTCACTCTCTCGTCGGAACCACTCGTCAAAACCTATCCTTAGTGGCGAGCGATCACAGTAAGAATGGAGCGCGTCCATATCAGGGGGCAAATCAGGGTATCTGGTGAGCTGAGCGTCAAGAACAGCTACGGTTGTCTGGATGTCAGACATGGCAGTGTGAGCCTCAGTATGTTGAACGTCCAAATAGAACCTGGCAGCGGCAGATAGATCTCTGGGCTCTTTTCGGTGATAAATTGTCTGAACGTCAATGATGTGCCTATTTCGATGATCGAATTCTATCCCACATCGTGCGAATTCAGCTATAAGCATAGGTAGATCAAATCGTCGGACATTAAATCCCCCCAGGTCACAAGGATCTAGTAATCTAAAGAGGTTATTTGCCCTGGATTTAAATGATGCCTCTTTCACCAAGTCCTCGTCAAAGATTCCATGTACAGCACTGGCTTCTGGGTGTATGGGGATTCCAGGGTTGAACCTCCGGACTCGCTGGAAGTCATCCTCACCCGGAGATAATAGGATTATAGCTAGTTCTACTATCCGATCTCTTTTCGGATCTAATCCAGTCGTTTCTAGATCGAAAAATGCTATGGGACGATCGAGTTTGATGGGAAGTTTCATTTCTTAGGGTGACTGAGTGGAAAGAAAAGATTATCATAACTCATTATGAATCAAACAGACACTATGCAAGCAGTAGTTCTGAATGGCCACGGTGGAGTGGAAGTTCTGGAACTAAAGACTGTACCGATGCCTCAGCCTGAAGCTGGAGAAATTAGGGTCCGCATCTCTACTTCGGGTATAAATAGAGCAGACCTTTTACAAAGAATCGGCCGATACCCAGTTCCTGCGGGCTGGCCCGAAGACATACTTGGGATGGAATGCTCTGGTGTAGTAGATGCTCTCGGTCCAGGAGTGGATCAGTGGAAGATAGGCGATCCTGTGATGGGTATTTTGGGTGGTGGTGGTTATGCTCAGTACGTGACTACAGATGCTTCTTGTGTTGTCCCTATTCCCCAAAATCTAGGTCTGAAAGAAGCAGGGGCTATACCGGAGGTGTTTATGACCGCATTTGATGCGGTCGTTCTTCAAATGAGTCTTGCCCCTAAAGAAACTTTGTTGATACATGCGGTGGGGAGTGGTGTCGGAACAGCAGCGCTTCAAATTGGCAAAGTTATGGAAGTGAAAACGATTGGGACTTCTCGTAGCATGCATAAATTGGACAAAGCCAAGGCTTACGGCTTAGATCATGCAATTTTAGCCGATGATAAATGGTCGAGAGCTGTTCTAGATGTCACAGATGGCTATGGAGCCGATGTGATTTTAGATCTGGTCGGAGGCCCCTATCTCGCAGGGAATCAGAAGGCGATAGCTCATAAGGGCAGGCATGTCGTGGTGGGTGTTCCAGGAGGAGTATCTGGAACTATAGACTTGCGTGCGATGATGGGAAAGAGAGTTACCCTGAGAGGGACAGTACTAAGGGCAAGATCGCTACAAGAGAAGGTTGAACTAACAGAAAGTTTTGAAAAAGACATTCTTCCTTTTCTCGAACAAGGATCCATTTCTCCTGTGGTGGAAAAAATATTTTCTCCGAATGAAGTCGGTACAGCGCATAATATGATGGCGGCCAACGAAAATTTTGGGAAACTTTTAATAGATTGGGAATAATCGCTAATCTAAGTATGAACCCTGCTGTACCATTCTACCCCCTTGGAGAGTGGTCTGAAAGATTCCCTTGGATTTTGGCTGGAATAACACATAAAGGGTCTGCGGCTGACCCGTTTGATTTAAGACTGGAAGACCAAAAATCTGGAGACCGGCTGGAAAGAATTTGGCAGAGCACTGGTTTTCGTGGCTTGGTGCGAATTCCTCAGGTTCACGGTACGGACCTGGCAGTGTACGATTCCGATTTAGCAGGATTCGTTGCGTCAAAAGATAGTGCGGACGGCCACGCTACTTCTAGGCCGGGTATGCTTTTAGCTATAACAGTTGCAGATTGTGTTCCGGTATACCTCCTCGATTCTAAGAATAGGGCGGTCATGTTGCTGCATGCAGGATGGCGAGGAGTGGCCAGTGGAATAATTAATAAAGGAATGAAACTGTTTGCCGAGAGATGGCAATCTCATTTAGATGATATTTATGTTCATCTAGGCCCGGCTATTTGCGGTAATTGCTACGAAGTTGGGCTAGAAGTTTTCGGAAATTTAGGATTGACCCTTCCGACAGCCCCAGCCCCAGTGGATCTGAGAGCTATTTTGGAAGAACAAGTCAGTAGTCTGGGGGCCAGAAACAATAGAATCACCACTTCAAAAGACTGTACTCTGTGCGGGAGAGATGACTTTTTTTCCCATAGAAAAGGAGACCTAGGAAGACAGGTTGCTTTGATAGGAATTCGACCATAAAGATGGATATTGGTCTGTGCCAACAGTGTGCTTCCCTTCGAAAAGTGGAGAGCAACAAAGGGTCTACGTTTTTTTTGTGTCGTCGGTCAGTGGCGGACAAGCGTTTTCCTAAGTATCCGCCATTGCCGGTGATTTCATGTTCAGGGTTTGAAGAAAAACTCAAGAATAAGTAGGCATGTTAATTTCGCTCAACTTGACTTATGGCCTGTATGGCCAGATATACTTCTTTGGATTGTATAGAATTGTGGAAGTATTTCTAACTATTAGCGAGGTGTAAATGGTTCACTGGCTTCGGTTTAAATACGATCAGTCTGCAGGGTTTGGAACCCTCGAAGAAAATAGGATTAAGGTGTTTGAGGGAGACCTATTTGATGGTCCAAGTCCTACGGGTATCACTTTGGATCTTGGTGAAGTCGAGATCTCGATACCTTGTGTCCCTGGCAAGATGCTTGCTTTATGGAATAACTTCTATGCTTTAGCGGAAAAATTGGAAATGGATACTCCTCCAGAGCCACTATATTGGGTGAAGACAGATGGCTGCTATCTCGCCCATGGTGAAAAGATCCTAAAACCAGCCAGTTATGATGGTAAGGTTGTTTTCGAAGGGGAGCTGGGGATAGTTATTGGGTCGACTTGCCGGGGAATTTCGGAGGAGCAGGCAGCAACGCATATATTCGGTTATACATGTATCAATGATGTCACAGCTGTCGAAATAGTGAATAGGGACGATACTTTCCCGGCCTGGACGAGAGCTAAGAGCTTTGACACTTTTGGTGTGATGGGTCCTGTAATCGCGACAGACTTAAACCCAGAAGATTTGATAGTCCGGACACTGCTCACCAAACCTGGTACGACAGAGGTGCAGGAACGACAAAATTATCCTGTGAGTGATATGGTGTTTTTGCCATCCGTTATTGTTAGTAAGATTTCCCAGGATGTAACGTTGTTCCCTGGTGATGTGATTTGTTGCGGGACATCTATAGGAGTGGGCTCCATGAGGCCTGGAACTAAGATAGAAGTCAGCATTGATGGAATAGGTACGCTCAGTAATTTCTATGAGGAGAATGAATGAAGATTTGTGTAGTCGGTGCAGGAGCTATCGGAGGATTGCTCGCCGTTCACTTAAGTAACTCTGGTAATGACGTCACTGTAGTTGATGTGGGAGATCATCTGGAGGCTATTAAACGTGACGGCCTAAAATTGTTAATGGGTGACGGCACTGAGCATCACGCTCATCTTCGGGCAACTGATACAGTCGAAGAGGTCGAAGAGCAGGATTTGATAATTCTGGCCGTTAAGGCACAGGTGCTCCCAATGATAGCCACTGATATTTCTGGGATGTGTGGGCCAAACACTATGATTCTTCCTGTCCAAAATGGGTTACCATGGTGGTATTTCCAGAAACATGGTGGCGAATTCGAAGGTCATCGACTTCAAACTTTAGATCCCACAGGTGTGTTGACAGAGAATATTGATGTGGACCGTATTATTGGTTGTGTAGTGTTTCCTGCAGGAGAGATCGCTGAACCTGGAGTCATCAGACATATTGAAGGGAACCGGTTCCCCTTAGGGGAGTTAGATGGCAACGACTCAGAGCGAGTCGAATCTCTGGTTCAACTCCTAACCGAAGCAGGGTTTAAGTCTTTCCAAATCAATGATATTAGAGCAGAAATGTGGCTGAAGCTTTGGGGCAACATGTCCTTTAATCCGATCAGCGCCATGACACACGCTACCTTAGTGGATATTTGTCAGTTTGATCTTACTAGGACTTTGGCCCGTAATTTGATGTCAGAGGCACAAGATGTTGCCAACAGGCTGGGAATTACGTTTCGAGTCGATATAGATAGACGTATAGGGGGAGCAGAAAAGGTTGGTGCGCATAAAACCTCCATGCTCCAAGATGTTGAAGCTGGACGAACACTTGAAATAGATGCCATCATTGCAGTAGTAGCAGAGCTTGGGGGTTTGGTGGGAGTTCCCACACCAAGTATTGATGCAGTTCACGCTATGGTTGCTCTACTTGATGAAACACTGAGAAGGGAAAAAGGAATAGTAAAACTTACTTCGCGGTAAGTATCCCTTTTCCCTCAGTCCCTTTCCGAGGGCATCTCTCGGTCTGTTTGGAGCTCTGGTGCAGATGAAGTTCTAGGTAAAACGTCTACGTGTGTTGGATTCTCTATTTCTTTATCAAGGTTCATGTCCATCTTATCGAACTCGCGAGCTGTTACGAGTAGTCGGCTTTCTATAGAATTGACAGCTTCATTGTAGGATTTAACAGCTCTACTCAATCCTTTTCCGAGTCGATCTAGATGCTTAGAAACGTTACCCACCCTTTTATATAATAATCTTCCCATATCATATATTTCTGCTGATTTCTTGTTAATGTTCTCCTGAGTCCACTCGTTTGCTAGCATTCTGAGCATTGGTAAGAGTAGGCTAGGTGGTGCTAGGAACACTTTGTTTTGATAAGCTCTAACGAATAGTTCGTCGTCATGCTCCATCGCTGCATAATAGACTGAGTCAGGCATGAACATGAGAACAAAGTCTGGTGAAAAAGGTAGGTTTTGCCAATAGTTCCGTTTTCCTAGTTTTTTTGAAGTTTCATCAACAATCTTCCAGTGACGCGAGAGATGCTCTTTTCTTTGATCGTCAGTTTCGGCGTTATGGTAGGCTATCCAGTGCTGTAAATTCATCTTAGCATCCACAGCTATAGTTCTGCCACCCGGAAGGTTCACAACCATGTCAGGCCTCTGGTTTTTCCCTTCTGAGTCACTGACGCTGATCGTCTTTTGGGTATCGAAATCGCAGTGGCTACTCATTCCCGCCATCTCGGCCAGATTCTTTAGAGTCGTTTCACCCCATACACCAAACTTTTGTGGAGATGCCAGGATTTTAGAAAACTGAGTCGTCTCCTGCTTTAATCCCGATACTACGGTCGCAGTTTCCGCGTGTGTCTTAAGAACTTCTTTGTGGAGTGCATGAACTCGATCGTTCAAAGTTTGTGATTGTAGTTTTGTGACTTTTTCGTGTGATTCAAAAGTTTGCTTAGCTAGCTTGATAAAGCTCTCGCTATTTTTTTCTAGTGCTCCAAGCGCGGTAGCTTCAAAAATAGATTCTTGTGATTTCCTAACCTCTTCATCAGTCTGAATATCTTCGCTCTTTTGTTTAAGAAGCGCCTCGGCTTTCACCATTCTATCACGGAGTTCTTGTTTCCCCTTATTTACGTATATATAGGTGAAGATAATTCCTATAGCTGCTCCTGTGATAACAGATAGGATGTCCATATTAGGTCACGAGTTCAGTTGAAAAAAGTTAGTCACGGTGCAGAAAAATCTCATGGAATTGTATCGTTCTAAAGAGTTGATGTTGTTTTCAGTCCAGCCCACATTTCAGGCTACACGACTGGGACGCATACTGCAATGGGTGCAACTACAAAGTAAGACTAGCACGATGTTGGATTACCCTGGACGGGTGATAAAAAAGCTCCAGACAAAGTTAGTTCTTGTGGGTTGGTTAACCCACCTTATCTTTAAGGTAGATGCAAAGAGGGTATTCTAATCCCATTTTGGACGGCAGCCTAAATAAGTTGATAGTTCGCCATGAGTGATACTTCAAAATCAACGATAGTTCGCTTGCGTCGTGAATCTCGTGCCTTTACAGCCATGCGACGACGGCTTGAGCGTAAGGTTCGATCAGACGAGGTGAAAGTAGTAGTATCTTTCGCAGAAATCTTCCTCTCTAAAGCGACAGAATCTTTTCTGCAAAAGAGGAGTCCTGACGCCCTGGCCCATATGACTCTTGGTGCTTGGAGGTTTCTGCAATCTACTGATCCCGAAGCTGTCGACGTTCAAGTTTTCAATCCAGATGCAGACAACGAGGGTTGGCATGCTCCCGTGACTGTCTTTCGGACCAATATTTCGGAGAGACCTTTCGTAATCGATTCGCTGCGTGAATTCATTCACAGTCAGGAATTTTCTATAGAGCATATAGTCTATCCGGTCATCCATGCTGTCCGCAATGAAGCAGGAAAAATTATTGACGTCCGCACTTCTGAAGAGGATGAATCCAGAGAATCACTGGTCCACTGTGAGATTACCCAAATCACCGATGTAGAAACTAGGGATGCTCTGAAAGATCAAATTCGAAGACGTCTCGAGGACGTAATAAGAGTCACTGACGATTTTTCAAGTATGCTGGATAAAGTCGATGGGACCATGGAAGGCTTGAAACTGAGAGCGAAAGAATCTGTCGATCTCAGGGATGAGTTCCTGGAAATAGGAGATTTCTTTTCCTGGCTTCGGGAAGGCGCTTTTGTTTTTCTGGGCTCATGCACCTACAGGAAAACATCTGACAACAAGATGGAGATAGACCCTGACTCGAAACTGGGCCTTCTCCGGTCCATGGACGATGGTGACGTAACATCTTTAGGCGAACTGACTGCGGAGATGGATAGTTTGGTACAGGAAGGACCTAATTTATTTGTTACTAAAACGAATACACGCGCTACAGTACACAGATTATCAAGGATCGATTATGTCGGCTTGAAGAAGCTGGATGAAAAGGGGGAGTTGATAGAGGAGAGTATTTTTCTCGGGCTCTTTACCTCGAGGGTAGAAGTACAATCTGCTGAAGATATACCGATTCTCCGAAGAAAACTACAAATGGTTTTGGAAAGTGCTGAGGCGAAGGAAGGCTCTCACGACTACAAAGCTATCAATACAATTTTTAGCTCCATGCCTAAGGAAGAACTGTTCCTTTCGTCTGTCGAGCGTATCGCTGCAGACGCACAAGTGGTTCTCACCTCTTATAACACTGACGATGTTAGGGTGACTCTTCACCAAGACCCAGTTCGTAGCGGTACATCTGTGATGGTGATTATTCCGAGAGAGAAGTTTTCTGGCAGTGTTCGCCGGGCTATAGAAAAAGAATTAAGTAGATCTCTTCAGTCACAAGTTCTAAACTATCATCTCACCCTTGGGGATGGGGACCAGGCCCGTCTACATTTCTACCTGGCTCCATCAGGTGAAAAATTGCCAACCGTTGATGCAACAGACCTTGAACTGATCGTTCAAGAGATAATCCTCTCATGGTCTGATCGGCTTCTAAGGTGTTTTGAAAGGGTAAGGCCTGCGGATGAAGCCCGTCAGTTGGTGCGGGCTTATTCAGAGGCGTTTGGTCTTGATTACCAAACTGCTACGGACCCGGAAGTTGCTTTGGGCGACATCCTGGTTTTGGAAGAAATGGTGGCTGAGGAGCTAAAAGCTTCGATTTCATTCTCCGATAGTTTAGGCGAGAATGGTGAGGCCCCCGCTACTACGGAAATGAAATTGTATTTGGTTGGCGAGAAATTGGTTCTGTCGGATTTTATGCCAATTTTAGATAACATGGCTTTAAGGGTCATCGAGGTGGTTCCTTACGAGATAGAGGGTGAAGAAACTCCAGACGCTGTGGTGTATTCATTTTCTGTGCAGCGGAGTTCTGGTGGTGCGCTGATGACCCAGAACGGGGGATCCTCTTTGGCGGAAGCAATTTTGGCGGTTCGCACTGGGGATTCGAGCAATGATGGCCTCAACGCGCTTGTGCTACTGTCGGATCTTTCCTGGAGAGAAGTTGATGTTTTAAGGGGTTATGCATCGTACGCCTTTCAATTGGGAATGGTACAGAGTCGGACTTCTTTGGTGCAGTCTTTGGTCAAGCATCCAGCTATTGCTAGAACACTTTTTGAGATATTTGCGGTTAAATTTGATGGTAGTCAATTGACCATCGATGAAAGAAGGAAAGAAGTCGAAGGCCTTGAATCTATTCTGCTGCATTCGCTGAGATCTGTGAAGTCTCTTTCTGAAGATCGTGCCCTGAGGGGTATGCTTGCACTTGTTGATGCTTCAGTGAGAACGAATTACTACAAGTATGGTGGGAAACTACCGAACAAGAGATCTGGGGGAGTGCCCTATCTTTCCTTTAAGATAGCGGTGCGTGACCGTTCAGATGTCGTACGCACCAACCTTCTGTATGAGATCTGGGTGCAATCCTCGAGAATGCAGGGGATTCACCTGAGGGGTGCAAGGGTAGCGCGAGGGGGTATCAGATACAGTGATCGTCCCGATGATTTTAGGACAGAAGTTCTTGGTCTGGTAAATACTCAAATGGTTAAGAATTCAGTTATTGTCCCCGCTGGGTCCAAGGGTGGTTTTATCACTCTTCATCAGCCAACCGATTCTGCTGAAATGGCGATGGAAGCCAAAGAACAATACAAGACTCTCATTCGAGGGATGTTGGACATCACGGACAACATAGCTACAGATGGATCGCCGTTACCGCCAAGCACGGTGGTGTGTTGGGACGGTCCTGATCCTTATTTGGTAGTCGCTGCAGATAAGGGAACCTCCAAGTATTCTGATATGGCTAATGATGTGGCTAAAGAGTACGATTTTTGGTTGGATGATGCCTTTGCTTCCGGAGGCTCAAATGGCTATGACCATAAAGTAATCGGTATTACGGCAAGGGGGGGCTGGGAATGTGTTAAGCGGCATTTTTCTGAGGAAGGAATAGATATACAATCAGAGCCGTTTACGGTGGTTGGAATAGGAGATATGAGTGGAGATGTTTTTGGAAATGGCATGCTTCTTTCAGAGCAGATACAGCTTAAGGCTGCCTTTGACTATCGTCATATCTTCATAGATCCTAACCCCGACCTGGCTAGTTCTTATAAGGAACGTGGCAGACTATTCCAGTTGGGTAAGTCAAGCTGGAATGATTACGATCGCAGCTGTCTCAGTCAGGGTGGCATGATTATCTCGAGGGAAGCCAAGGAAGTCAATCTTACTCCTGAGGCACGTGTTGCTTTGGGAATAGCGGAGGATGTTCAGGTTTTGAATGGAGAGGAGTTGGTGCGGGCCGTATTGCAGGCCCCAGTAGACCTGCTCTGGAACGGAGGGATAGGTACCTACGTTAAGTCATCAGAAGAAGAAGATTCAGATGTAGAAGATTCTACTAATGATAGTGTGCGTATCGATGCAGACCAGCTCAGATGTAGAGTGGTAGGCGAAGGTGGAAACCTGGGTTTTACTCAGAAAGCTCGCATTGATTTTGCATTAAAAAATGGCCGGATCAATACCGATGCACTGGATAATTCAGGAGGCGTGAATCTCTCGGATAGAGAGGTGAATTTAAAAATACTGTTAGGGCAGGAAGTTCGGTCTGGTACAATGGTAGAAGCAGAGAGGAACGCCCTCTTGGAACAACTGACAGATGCAGTGGCGCTACTAGTGCTTGAGGACAACAAGGTCCAAAGTGTAACAGTATCAATGGACGAAATTCGAGCTAGAGTTGAGCCGGATGATTTCCGAGATGTAATATCTTTTTTGGAACAATCTGGAGATTTGACTAGAGAAGAGGAAGATCTTCCGTCTTGGGAAACTCTGTGTGCGCGAATTGAAGAAAAAGGTCGATCACTCACCCGCCCTGAGCTTTACGTTGTGATGGCATACGTTAAAATGAAGCTCATGAGCTTACTTCTTCGCAGTAGACTCCCTGATGATCCAGCAACACAGGATTACCTTCGGGATTATTTTCCAGAAGAAGCACTAGCAGTAACTAGTGAAGGTGGATTGGGTAATCATCGGCTGGGACGTCAGATCATCGCATCGCAAATGACGAATGACGTCATTGGACTGATGGGTTGCACTTTCGTACATCGCATCTCTAAAGATATGAATCGGACACCGGCAGATGTGGTACGAGCTTGGTTGGTATCAGCTCGCTTGACTGACCACAAACAATCGATCTATCAAGCCAGTAGTAACTTGCCGTATGGACTGTTCTATAAGTGGATGGTGAGCTTTTCCGAGGTATTAGAGAGATCAATTCGATGGTCGCTTCTTAATTTGGATATGGATGCCGATGCAGCAGGAATTGTTCAAGGGAGTGAAGCTAAGATTAATCAATTGATGGTGACATTTTCTAGCTTTGTTTCAGGTCAAGATCGTTCAGATTTTGACCAGGAGCTTCTCCAACTAAAAAGTCAGGGTGTCACTGGTGACATCGCGGATCATTTGATCAAATTGCAATTCTTTGATCAGTTGCTAGTGGTGGTACAGGTTGCCGAAGATACCAGTTCGGATTTGTCGCTAGCCGCAGAGATTTATTATGAAATAGCTGATCGGTTCCAGGTACGTTGGCTGGTTAAGGAGATTCAAGAAGTTGTTCACAGTGATAGGTGGGAAGAAAGGGCAGCGAATACTCTTTTGGAAGACTTGAATCGCCATCTATATAACCTTACCCGAACCAGACTGTTGGCTATTGAGAGAGAGAATGAAGTGAAGATTTACTCACGAGATCATAGGTTGTTCTGTTCTTTGATTGATGACATGAAGTCCGATGATGCAATATCTGTAGCGGGATTATCCGTTGCTGTCCGGCAGATGGCTATGGTGGTTGAGAAGGCCAGGATAGATACTGAATCTCAGGTCTGAACCCTGTGAAACAGTTCTATTTTTAGCTAGAAAGTCCAGTAAAACGGCATTTCCTGATGTCTTTGAGCAGGTAGAGGACGCCTGCAATTCGACCTCCTAAAAATGCTGAGAAGGCTGAAACAACTCCAGTAAGATCAAAAATCCATCCCAACAGGATGAAGAGCAGTGCGAGAGTTGTAACTTCGACAATAGTAGCAGTTGTTATTAGGTGTGTTAGTCTGCTTTGAATGTAGAGTGATCGAAGGAAAGATAAGAAGACCGAGAGAGCTGGGACTGGGACTAAGATTTTCAGTGATGTGGTGGCCAGTTCAGTCAGATCCGGTTTCAGCCCAGATACCTGTTCGAACCAAACGATTGAGAGAGGAGTAAAGGCTAGCAGGGCTATTCCAACAGAGGTCGAAAGCCCTAACCAGACTGCAAATCTGGCCAATCTAGGGAAATTTCCTTGGTTTTCTTCGAGGACGGCCAAGGCAACTTCTTGATAACTGAGCCCGAAAGATCTGAAGAAGAAAGAAAGAGAGTGTACGACAGGGAAAACAGCCAGTGATTCTAGCGGAGATGGGGCTCTCCCCATTAGGAAGGTTAGTAACGGCTGAACGGTTAAGCTTATAAAAGATGTCAGTGCTAAGGGGTAATAGAACTGAATTATTTCCGGGTAGTGTAATTGTTTCTCAGGATATGAGTTCGAAGGATTACTCGTTTCATTGAGTCCTTTGATTGTTTTTCTCGCCATTATGTGAGCGACTACTGCCTCTACGCTTACTCCAAATGAGAGCGAAGCAGCTCCAATCCAGGCACCAGGTACGTCCATCAGAGAGTAAAGAGTCAGAGCTGTAAGTACCATGGCACTGAGTCTGAAAATTGTTCCATAGGCTAACAAGCGCGTATGCCCAGCCCTGATGAGTAATCCATGAAGAAATCGGCGGTAGCCTATAGCACTGGGCCACGGGAGAAGAATCCATAGGGCTCCATATGTCAATTGAGTTACTTCTCTTGGCAGGCCTAAGAGGCCTATAGCTAGCCAATTATAGACAGGAGGAATCAATACAATCAGAAGAAACCCTGTTGCTGTCGCATTCATGACATGCATAAAGTTGCGGAGCTTCTTGTGAGTTTGGGCGTTGTTAACCAGTGCAGTGGAAGCACTCATCAACATGATGACAGGAGATTCAATCAGAATTGCAAAGGCAAATGCGACCCCGTATGCTGCTAGATTAATCGTGGGGTCAGCGATCCTTGCGATGATTGCAGCCAAGAAAGGTCCTTCCGTAGCCATCATAAGCCACTGGAAAGACAGCGGAAGCCAAAATAGAAAAATCGACCAGGTAGATCTTATCAACGTGCTGGTATTCTTTATGGCAAAGGTGAGTTAGTTAGGATCCATAGAAGAACGTAGCATCAGTGACTCTTTTCTGGAATCGTCAATTGTCAGTGGACCCTTCAGTCCTCCCTTGGGGTACAGGCTGCTAAATACAGTGAGGAAAATTTGACCTTGCTTGAGTTTTAGTACTGTCGTGGGTTCTAATAGGATTCTACTGTATCCTTGAAACGTCCCTCCTTCCCCCGTTACGAAATTTCCTGGGCCAATCCTGTCAATGATTCCACCTATTCCTTCTTCTCCTGACAACTGTAGTGTAACAGCGTGAATATCTCCTAGGGCAGAATCTTGAATCCTAACACTAGAGGTCAGCATGCTGGTCTCTGTGTCAAAATGGGACTCAGCGACAACCGTTGGGAGACCTTGTCCCTCTTCGTCGAGCAGTTGTAATTGGGTCAAAAAGTAGAGCTCTGATAAACTTGGCACCAAAGAGGGATTCCGTCGATTTTCGTTGTTTTGTTCGAAAGAGTATCCTAGTGCTAGTAGTTTGGGGTCAGTCAATGGAAGCCCTAAAAGTTCCATTCCAAAGGGCAACCCGTCTTCCGTAAAACCGGCCGGAACGCTAAGCGCTGGGAAGCCTGTAGAAGCACTTAGTTGGCAAGTCGATCCTGCCTGAGAAGATCCAATCATGGCTATTGGTCTGCGTAAGGTCGGGTATACAAGCGCGTCTAATTCCATTGATTCCATGAGGGTTATGACCGCGATCCGTAAGGCTCGTTGTTTCTCAAGAGATTTCTGGTACTCGGGATCGTCCCTTTCTTCGTCGGACATACGTCTGCGAAATGTCCCTTCAAGGGCAACGTGAAAAAGGCCTGATCGAACAATCTCTTCCAAAGAATTTACAGGTGCTACGTTTGAATCTTCTAAATAATCGATTAGATCCCATTTGAACTCATGACCAATTACACTCGATCCTTGTAACATGGCATCTAGCTTTGGTATGGAGACCTCAACAGTAGTAGACCCGAGCTCTTCCATTCTACTGATTGCTTGTTTGACTAACAATCCAATCTCCTGATCTTCTGGACTGCCACCGAAAAGATTTGTGAGTACTCCGATTTTTGAGCCCTTGAGTGCTTCTATATCCAAAGCTTCAACGAAGTCAGGCAGGTCATTACTGGCAAAGATATTAGTATAAGAATCTTCAGGATCGCGGCCTACAATAGCATCGAGTCCAATCGCGAGGTCTGTGGCTGTCCGAGCTAGAGGACCGCCTACATCCTGAGTGTGGGACAGAGGTATAATTCCCTGTGTACTTGCTAATCCTTTGGTTGGACGAAGCCCAAAAAGATTATTATTGGAAGCGGGAATACGAATAGACCCACAGGTATCGCTGCCCCATCCTATGGTAGCAAAATTTGCGGCGATAGCTGCTCCAGTGCCACCGCTTGAACCGCCTGGATTTCTAGACGTGTCATAAGGATTTTTGGTTTGTCCTCCAAGAGAACTTATCGTCGTGATCCCGGCAGCCAGTTCATGCATGTTGGTTTTACCAAGTATGACGGCACCAGCTTCTCGCAGTTTTGTGACTTGAAATGCGTCGCTTTGTGGAATAAAAGAGGAGAGCGCTACTGAGCCTGCACTGGTCGGCATATCCACTGTGTTGTAGTTGTCTTTTAGCAGGATTGGTATCCCGTGAAGGAGCCCCCTCATCCCTTTTTCTATTCTTTCTTTATCCAATGCTATAGCTTGCTCTCGGACATGTGGGTTTAGTCGGATGATAGAATTCAGCTTGGGACCATTTTGGTCGTACATGTCTATGCGATCCAAGTAAACGTCTACTAGGTCGAGGCTAGACACCTGACCTTTGGACATAGCGTCGTGCAACTCCATGATAGTAGCTTCTGCCACTTCGAAATCGGTTGAATCTACGGTACCTGAGTCTGAGAAAGAGTCACAACTGGCCAAGAACAAAAAGCCTATCGTGACACAGATATGAAGACGCTTTACTAGATACATATCACCCCATTATTTCATATGATTTTGATTATTCAATCTTTTATGTTCCAGAATTTTAGTGAGTGTCGAACACGTGAGACAAGAGTCATTAGATTCAGAACCTGTTGTCGTAAGCTATATAATCTTATAGTGGCAAGCATCTACTTCACTGAAAAACAGGAGAGAGAAGGTGGCTTTCAATAGGATAGTCCTAACTGGATTCTGTGTAGCAGTGTTGTTTCCGACTATGAATGTTGTGGCGCAAAGAGAACTATCATCTAGCCTCCACATGTCTCCGGCACAGAGTGAGCGGGGCAGGTTGGTTTATGAAAACGAATGTGCCAGTTGTCATTTATCAGATTTTCAAGGTTCGTTTGAAGCTCCAGTTCTTG
Organism: Longimicrobiales bacterium; assembly: GCA_028822645.1. Classification (GTDB taxonomy): domain Bacteria; phylum Gemmatimonadota; class Gemmatimonadetes; order Longimicrobiales; family Gaopeijiaceae. The sequence goes on from JAPKDG010000009.1 coordinate 51,233, forward strand.
CGGGCCCCAATTTTACATCAGTGTGGGGTAAGAGATCTTTTGAGAGTCTGGTGGGAGAAATCCGTACTATGCCGCCAATGTTACCAGGATCTCTAACTGAAGATGATTATGACGCAGTCCTTGTCTATTTGTTGAATGCAAATGGAGTGCCGGCGAATGGAAGGCTGCTTGGTTCTGAGTTGTTGGATTCTGTAGGCACTGTTCTCTCTTCGACAGGGACGGTGTCCTTTATCGATGTCTCAAACCAAGACGACGGACCTGTAAGAGGGCCGTACGGGGTGACTAATTCGTGGAGGGAAATTTCGAACTTCAACCCCGTGACACAAGAAGACCTCATTAGCCCAGACTCCTCTGAGTGGATTATGTACCGACGTACTTATGATGCCTGGGGATACAGCCCTCTAGGTCAGATAGACCGAGACAATGTCGGAAGCCTGAAACTTTCATGGGTTTGGTCTATGGGGAGTGGCACCAACCAACCGACTCCACTCATTCGTGATGGGATCATGTACTTAGCCAACCCACGTAATGTGATTCAAGCTTTGGATGCTTCTAACGGCACACTTCTTTGGGAGTATAGGAGGGAATTTGCAGAGGATTTCAATGTGCCTTTCTTCAGTCAACTCCGAAACCTTGCTCTTTATGGAGACATGGTTTTCGTTGCTACTAGCGATGCCTACATGTTGGCTTTGGATGCCCGGACTGGGGAGACAGTGTGGGAAACTCAGATAGCAGACTATCATCAGGGGTTTACTAATGTATCGGGTCCAATTGTTGTTGAAGGGAAAGTCATCAACGGGATAAACGGGTGTGCACGTTTCTTTATGGAGAGTTGTTTCATTACTGCGCACGATGCTGAAACTGGAGAAGAGGTGTGGAGAACTTTTACGGTTGCTAGACCGGGGGAGACTGGGGGAGATACGTGGGGGAGTCTTCCTTTTGAACTCAGGGGTGGAGTAGATGCTTGGACAACGGGTAGTTATGATCCAGAATTAAGGCTGATCTACTGGGGAACGGCTCAAGCAAAGCCCTGGGTTTCTGTGAGTAGGGGCCTTACGGTTGACGATCCCGCCCTGTACTCTAATTCCACTCTCGCGCTGAACCCCGACGATGGAAGTATTGTCTGGTATCGACAGCATGTCCCTGGAGAATCTTTAGATCTTGATGAAGGGTTTGAGCAAGTATTGATCGATCGTGGAGGGAAAAAACTTCTCTTTGCGATGGGCAAGCATGGTATTTTTTGGAAACTTGATCGAGAGAATGGGGATTTCCTCGATTTAAAAGAAACTATTTATCAAAATGTTTTTGAAAGTGTCGATCGTCGCACGGGGACAGTTCGCTACAGGGAAGATATCGCATCAGCTGGTATAGGTGATACAATATCGGTCTGCCCCAGCACAGCTGGGGGACATAATTGGCAGGCGATGGCGTTTAGTCCTGAAAAGAATGCTTTAATCGTTCCAATGTCTCAAAGCTGTCTAAAAATGGCTGCACGTCCGATGGTGTTAGAGGTGGGGTCTGGCGGTACTGCTGCCGACAGAGAATGGTTTGAAATGCCTGGTACGGGAGGCAATCTGGGCAAATTAGCTGCGTATGATATAGATAATTTCGAAGAACTGTGGAGTATTGAACAAAGAGCTGCTTACCTCACTTCAGTTTTAACAACTGGAGGTGGCTTGGCATTTGCAGGAGATGTCGATCGCTATTTTAGGGCGTACGATGTAGAAGACGGTGCAGTTCTGTGGGAAACTAGGCTAGGGACTTCTGTACAGGGGTTTCCTGTTTCGTATGAAGTGGATGGGGAGCAATATATTGCTGTAAGTAGTGGTTTGGGTGGGGGTAGTCCCAGGACGGTACCTCGTCTTCTGAGCCCAGAAATACAACATCCCCAGAGCGGAAACGCCTTGTATGTTTTTAAGGTTCCTAATTTTTAGTTCCACTATTATCTTCGCTGCACATTATTGGATAATCGGTATTTGTTTATAACTTATGAGAAAATGAAGGGTCCTTGAATTTTTGATCGTATATAATATAGCTGAGTCAGCTTAGAAAGCTTTCGCATTCAATTGATTGTAAGGGGGTTGTACACATGGCTAACGATAGTGAAGGGAAATGTCCGTTTTCAGGGGGGTCTCAACACACGGTAGGGTCGAGATCAAATAAACGCTGGTGGCCCAACCAATTAAACTTAAATATTCTCCACCAGCACGATAAGAAATCTAATCCTATGGGCGAAGAATTCGATTATAGAGAAGAGTTCAAGCAACTTGACTACGGTGCTCTGAAGAAAGATCTCCATGAACTTATGACAGATTCTCAAGAGTGGTGGCCTGCAGATTATGGCCATTATGGGCCATTCTTTATCCGTATGACTTGGCATGCAGCAGGTACTTATAGAATCGGTGACGGGCGAGGTGGAGGCGGTACTGGTGCACAACGCTTCGCACCACTTAACAGTTGGCCAGATAATGGAAATTTGGATAAAGCACGCAGACTTCTTTGGCCGACTAAGCAAAAATATGGCAAAAAAATTAGCTGGGCTGATTTGTTGATCTTAGCGGGTAATGTTGCAATTGAATCAATGGGTGGTAAAACTTTCGGCTTCGGTGGAGGGAGAGAGGATATTTGGGCTCCAGAGGAAGATATCTACTGGGGTAAAGAAGCTGAGTGGCTTGGCAACAGGCGCTATAGTGGTGAGCGTGAGCTTGAAGATCCACTTGCCGCGGTTCAGATGGGTCTGATTTATGTGAATCCTGAGGGGCCAGATGGCAACCCAGATCCACTTGCAAGTGCAAAAGATATAAGGGAAACATTCGGCCGTATGGCTATGAATGACGAAGAGACAGTCGCTCTTACTGCAGGCGGACACACTTTTGGAAAAGCGCACGGTGCGGGGGATGCTAATCTTGTTGGAGCTGAACCGGAAGGCGCTCCAGTTGAAGAACTGGGATTGGGTTGGAAAAACGCCTATGGTTCAGGTATAGGTAGAGATAGTATCACGAGCGGCCTTGAAGGAGCCTGGACCGCTAATCCAACCCAATGGGATAACGGCTATTTCGATCTACTGCTGGGTTACGAATGGCAGGTTGTTAAGAGCCCAGCTGGTGCCTATCAATGGCACGCCATAAATCCTGAACAAAAGGATCTCGCACCAGATGCAGAAGACGCTTCAGTCCGGGTGCCGACTATGATGACCACGGCAGACATGGCAATGCGTGAAGACCCAATCTATAAAGAGATTTCAAAGCGTTTTCATGAAAATCCAGAAGAGTTTGCTGATGCATTTGCTCGTGCTTGGTTCAAGCTAATCCATCGTGATATGGGCCCTCGTGCAAGGTATATGGGCCCTGAAATTCCCGAAGAAGAACTTATATGGCAGGATCCTGTTCCTGCGGGCAACACTGATTACGATGTAGACGTTGTTAAGGCGCGGATAACAGCAAGTGGTTTGACGGTTAGGGAAATGGTAGAAACTGCTTGGGCCAGCGCCTCAACATTCCGCGGTTCAGATATGAGAGGCGGTGCTAACGGAGCTCGGATTCGATTGGCTCCACAGAAGGACTGGGAAGTTAACAAACCTGAGCAACTTGCCCGTGTATTGGGAGTGTTGGAAAATATTGCTACGGAAAATAGTGTGTCTCTAGCTGATGTTATCGTTCTTGCAGGCAATACAGCTATTGAGCGAGCATCGGGAGTGAGTGTGCCATTTACTCCTGGCCGTGGAGATGCTTCTTTGGAACAAACGGACGTAGACTCATTTGCAGTACTTGAACCTGTTGCTGATGGTTTCCGCAATTATCAAAAGACCGAGTTTTCGATCAGTCCGGAAGAGATGCTGCTTGACAGAGCGCAGTTGCTCGGGCTTACGGCGACAGAAATGACTGTGCTTGTCGGTGGTATGAGGGCCCTGGGTATCAGCACGGATGATCACGGTGTCTTTACTGAAACTCCAGGTAGATTAAGCAATGACTTTTTTATTAACCTGCTTGATATGAGTGTCGAGTGGAGTCCAACAGGAAGCAATTCTTATGAAGCGGTTGATCGTGCTTCGGGTGCAGTGGTTAGGACTGCCACCCGAGTTGATCTGGTGTTCGGATCAAATTCTCAGCTTCGAGCTATTGCCGAAGTCTATGGCTGTGAAGACTCTAAAGAGAAATTTGTGACAGACTTCGTAGCTGCGTGGGGTAAGGTCATGAATTCAGACCTATTTTGAGATCATTAAAAGAGGACCTCATGACATTCGAATCGGTCTTAGATGTCATTAGACTTCCCAGGTTGGGCACGGTTCTTGTCTGTGTCATGCTCATGGGTTGCTCTTCCACTGATTTTGAGCACCAGAATCCAGTGATTGCCTCCTGGATGCGAGGCGATCCAGTTTTCGGAGTCTTCGCTCCGAGTGAACCAGGGCCAGGAGGTTCAAGAAGTTCTGGAGAGGCGCGCCCTACACCATTTTATACTTTGGAAAGTGCTAGAGCTTTGGCTGAAAATCCTTTGTATGACTTTGTTTTTCTTAACCTGGAAGCATCTTATGACTCTGAAGCTGTCAAAGTGATGGTCGAGGGCCTAAAGGCCTACCAGGAGTCATCCAGAAAAACATTGTTGGTGCGCATTCCCTCTATTGCTAACGATGGTGAAGAACTGACGAAAAGAAGGGTCGAAGAAATTATGGATTTGGGGGCAGATGGGGTCGTATTTCCACATGTACGAAATGTGGAAGAGGCTCAAATGATAGCTGGTTTTTTTCAGCATTTGGATGTTGAGGTATGGTCACCCTCAAATCCGACAGGTGAAAAACTGGCAATGATCATGATTGAGGACCCAGTGGCGGTGGGGTTGGCAGCTCAAATAGCAGCTGTGCAGGGATACAGTATTCTCGCCTGTGGTATAGGGAGTTTGACCAGGGCGTTGGGTGGGGATAGGGAGGCGAGCGAAGAGGGTAATTTAAACGTTCTTGCTGAAGCAACGAGGGTTGGTTTGCCAGACATGATTACAGCCAACGTCGGAAATGTGCAGCAAAGGCTGGACGAAGGATTCCTGGCTTTATTGATGCAGGGGTCTGAAGCGGATGACGCTATTCGATTGGCCAGGGAATTGGTGCACCCAGACAGATGAAAAACTGGCCTTTAAGATTAGA